>JBIPOE010000044.1:0-36031 GCA_044379485.1 Catalimonadaceae bacterium | reverse complement strand
CCATGGTAATAATCAATGCCGCCTGGGTGTCTTTTCTGTTTTTTGCAATCCATATTTCAAATTCAGAAAAGCCTTTTTTAGAATTTGAGAAGGTGCGGCTTGCTAAAGTTTTTTGTTTTCCAAAAGAATCCAAGGACCGCAAATTGGCTTTGAACTCTTTTTTGTCCACATCTGTCCCGATGCAGTAACGAAGAATTTTTTCCATCTTTTTAAATTGTTAATAAATTGATTTAAAGCCACTCTAAGCACTTTTGATAAACTTAACTCACGATTAATTCTGGATCGAAATACAATGAAAACGTCCGTAGGTACTGTTCAATCTTAACAAAAGAAACAGGCTGGGATATTCCTCAGGATCAATATCATCCGAAAATGTATTTCGTCTTCCGTACAAGTACCCAGCCTGCTTTTAGAGCAATTCAAAATTGCACTTTTTTACGATGCTAATTCTGAATTACAAAGATGTGAGCCTGCCTCGGGAACTTGTCCCGAACCAGCTTCGGGAGGATTTAGCTGAGGTTATAAAGCATAGAAAATCAATTATATAAATCCTAATGCTTCATCTGGGTTAAAAAGTCATTTTTACCTACCTGATTTGTAGCACACCAGGATAGGGTATAAGCATCTCGCAGACTGTTGCCACATGGTCTTTCATGATGAAAGCCAGACCCACGATGAGGGCTGCCGAAATGATAGCGGTTGGTACATTGTTATTCCGTATTTCCTCCCACTCATTTACCTGAGTGAGTTGGAATAGAACAACAATGCCTGCTGCTATCACCATAAAAGAAAAAAGTATTCCGATGACCATAAAAATCAAAATATATCCCACACTGCTGCTCACCGTCGAGGAATTGATCTCCCCCTGATTCAAGAACCGGATGGCATTAATTCCGGGACCAATTACCGACGACATAAGCATGGATGTAGCCAGTAAAACCCCGGCTTTAACGGTTGCATAGGCAGTGTTCATCGTCTCCAATTTGAACACCCTTTTCAGGTAAGCGTGCAAAAGGCGGTAGGTCAAAAAGAGGCTTACGATTCCTGTAAGGAATGCCACTGCAGATTGAAGGAGGATCAGTATTTCCATATTTTTGTAAAATTAATTTTTATAAAGTGCTATTTTCCAGTTGTTCATATCGCCATGCTCCGGACTTAACATTCCCAGGCGGAATCCTTTTGCGGTGAGTTCGACACCCGAATGGCGGAGGCCGCCGACAGTTTTGTAATAGGTGCTTCCTGAGGATCCCAGGCCTACGCCCATCACAGAGTGGCCATAAGCCTCACTCACCCAAATACTGGCAGGTATTCCCAGACGGCAAAGAATTGAAAAACCAAGCAGACTGCGGGTATCACAATCCCCTTTTAAGTTATGCAAAAATTCATAGGGTGATTGAACCCCGGCAATAATCTCTGGCAGGCATGGTTTGCCTGAACTATGGTAATCTCTGATAAAATCGGCCATTTTGTTGGCTTCGGAACAGCTGCCATCATGGACAAGGCAATAAGGAACCTCCTGAATAAAGGTAATCACCATTTCTGCCGTTTGAGCTGGATTTAGATTTTTTGTCTTTTGCTCTGACCGAAAGTAATGGACCAGTGAATCAAGTTTTGGTAAATCTCTGCTGGAAAACTCATTGTAAACTGCAGTCCAGTACTCCATTGCATCCGAAACTTGCGGATTGGCAAAGGCAGCATGCATTCCCTGCGAATTTTCAAATTGCCTGGAGGATGTGGAATACTGTGCAGCAAATGAGTGTGCTATGAAATCATTCCAGCGGATTCGGTGATTGGTTAAATAATCCCATGGCATTGGGGCCAGTGTATCCTGTTTGGGATTTAACCGGGGTTTTTCAGTTTCAATCTTGCCATCGCCGTTATCGGTCAGACCCCGACTTCCGTCTTGTTTCAACCAGTGACTAAGCCAGCCCAGCATTGCCAAAAATAGCATCAGATAAAATACCCATTTGGCCAGATTAAACAATTGAATTAAGCAACCACCGGACTGCTGAGAAAAAGAGGTGAACGGACCAGGACCAGATGTTAGAACCAGGTCAGGGATCTCAATTACTTTCCCATCTGGTTGTGCGAGAGGGACTATTTCAGGCGGGGAAGCCGACACTTCCTGAGGGTTGCTTGCGGGATTTTGTGTGGTTGGTTCTTTTAAAGAAAAGGTAAGTGTACCTGTCAAAAAACCAATATCAGAGTTTAATCTCTCAAATTGTACTTTTCTGATGGGGCTTCCTGATTGGATTCGGTTCCCGCTGTGAGCACTTAGAACTACCTGTTCAATATCTTCGGAAAATGCAAGGCTTTCATTTGCCACAATCACGACATCGGTTGCACCGGTTTGAAAGAGGCGGGAAAAGGCGTTTTTTTTCTTTGCCCTGAGAATTGGTAAATAGAGGTAATCGCCTACCCGTTCGGTATCCACAACCCGGTTTTCCAATGGTACCAGGTTTCTTATTTCTATGGAGTCAAGTTCAAGATTGTAAAAGGAGCTCGTATGCACGACCTGTCCGCCTGAAGGTTTAAACCATGCCCTGTAATCTCCTTTGAAATGTCGGTAATCCTTCATGGCATTAAGGTTCTTTTGTCATTTTTCCGGACTTTTCAATCTCCTCGTCTCTTAGCTCTACTTCTACTCTTCTGTTAAGTGAGCGGGCTTCGATGGTTTGGCCCTGAACTTTTGGTTTTGACTCCCCGTAGCCGTAGGCCTCAATCCGTTCCCTGTTGATTCCTAAAGAAACCAGTACATTTCGAACTGCTTCTGCTCTATCCTGCGAAAGTTTCAAATTTGCCGTAGCGTCTCCCACATCATCTGTGTGTCCCTTTATGACTGCATGAATATTGGGATGAGAGGTCATATATTCAGCCAACTCCTGAATTGGCCGGATAGAATAAGGCAGCAATGTGGAACTATTGGGGTAAAACTGAACATAAGGGAGTAAAATGGTATTTGTCTTTTCTCTTTGGGTAGAGTCAACCAATTCCTTTACCTGCCTTCCCTCTTTTATATAAACAGTATCATGGATGACCCTTGGGGAAATGGAATTTTGTTTTTCGCTTGAACAGGATTTCCATAGTCCCAATAGTGCCGCTAACAGGAAAAGAAGAGTTAGAAGTCCACAACCCATTTGGGCACAGCCACCCTGCAAACAACCGCTCCCCGTAAAAAGTGAAATCAGCCTGAATCCTTTGGACGGCAATAATTTTGTTAATCCTCTATTTCCGGTAATATTTTCCCGACGGGAGATAACCTCCATTCTTGCTTTTTTGTCTTCCGGATCCAATTCCAAAACCTTACAAATAGCATTTCCACTGATGCGGCCATGGTATTTCCCATCCTTTTGTGCAATGAATTGCCAGCCTTTGTAAGGATTGTCAGCATTTCCTTCAGCAAATTCCGCATAAATCTCACCAACAACCTCAGCGAAAGGATTTTCGCCTGCTGGCTCAAATTCTACAAAGGTTTCTCCCTTTTGAAGAATATGGGGATGAATCCGATACGGATTGTCTCTTTTAATAAAACCGGATTGGCTTGTTGCGGACGGCTTCTCAATGCCTTTACCAGGTTGCATGAACCTTTGTTGCCAGACGAGCGAATCCTCTGAAAGTCTGGTGGCTACTGCTTTTTCATATTCTTCCTCGCTTACCTCCTTTGGATTTGCCAGATAATGCCGGGGGTGGAGAACAATGTTTCCAAACCGAATCCCGTGCTGGCCCTTTACATCCGCGACCTCGTACTGAGAGGTAAGGAGACCTTTGTAATATTTAAACCTGGCTTCCTTCATGCTATAAGGAATTCAGATAAGAAGTGTATTCTTCCTGGTTGCCAAATCGCCGGGATTTCTTTTCCCTGAATTCGGTATTAAAGGGTGGATCTGTATATAATACCAGTTCTTTTAGATTGATTTCTCCTCCATATTCTGAATTGATATGATTCTGTGCCTCAATGAGATTGGCATAAAAATCACGCTCTGCCATTTCGCGGTGAAGATTGGCCAATTTCCTTGTGTATTGCATATCCTCCCCATTTCTCAAACGGCTCAGCAATACCAAAGGGCAAAAAATCCAGATAACCCAAATGAGTATTGACAGCTTATAACCTGATTGTTTAAGGAGTGTTCGAAAAACCAGAAAGGGAAACCTGGCTTCGGGGTCATATAATCCTTTTCCGATCCCATTATTCAAATCAGCCTTAAGTGCTTCCCTTTGTTCAGTCTGGATGGCTTCTACACGCTTGCGGTAGAAAAAGGCAGAGCCCGGAAAGGAGACAGCAAGTGCAATCAGACCTACGAAAACCAGCCGAAAAAGGGTGGGGGCATCCGGTTTTATCCATGTTTTGAGTTTGGAAAGAATCCCTGGTTTTTGCACTTCTTCCTTTTCCGTCAATGGCCGGGTGGTAAGGGTGATCATTGCCAACCGGTAAACGGCAAAATGAATGTAGCCCAGGAACGAGCCAGATATGAAAACCCCTGCCCAGCCTTCATAAAACAAATAACCAAAATAGGCATTGGCAACAACCATTGACAGAATTACGCCGGCAAAAAGCCAGCCAGCCAAGCGGTAACCTGCCCTTTCTTTGGTCCCGGTTTCCTGCAAAATTTGAGAATCGATTCCCAGAAGTGCCTCCAGCATGCTTTAATCAGGCTTTGGAACTTTTGCCTTCGTCAAAAAAGTTGGCTGGATTATCATCAATCTCTTTTTGTTTGATGGCTGACCAGGCTCCGATGATTTGTTTACTGAGCAACTCCTCTGCATTGAGTTGTTCAATCTTCTCTTTGCGGTCACCTTCCACCTCCAGGAAATTTACCTTCTCCATCAGTTTCATTCCATCACGACCTTCAAATACATATTCTTCCTTTACGATTCCGTTTTGCACATACATACGATAGTTGTAATTCTCAACCATGTAGTCGTATGGACCTTTGCTCATCATCATTTTAAAGAAAATAGGACCCATTTCAATAGAAAGGAAAATAAAGGTAAGTGCTATTCCAAGCCAGAATCCTATTTCATGGGCAATTGAGATTCTCTCCAGCAACCCATCCAGATTTTCAGCTTGTTTTTTATTGGTAACATTTAACTCCTTTTCCTGCTCTGCCAGTTTCTTGTCGCGGTTTGCTTTAAGGTTGGCCAGCTCGCTTGAATGGCGGGCATCAAAGGCTGCGAGTACTCCTTTCTTTTCATCAGCGACCGCTTGCAATTTTCTTGTTAATGGACCTATCCCTGCCCCGGCACCACTTCTGCCTTCCATCTGATCTTGAACCGATTGTTCTGCATTTCTAACTTCCTCAGCCAGCTTTTCCCTATCGCCTTCCAGCTTTTTTATATCAGCATCAATCAGGGCTATCTGGTCTTTGAATTTCGCATACGTATTTTTGTTAAACATGTCCAGTTTTTCCTGTTGTTCTTTTCTGAGTTCAACATTAATTTCGGTCTCAATAATTTTCAGCTCGAGAGGTTTTGAAATGGTAAATCCTAGAATTAAGGCGATGATTAGCCTTGGAATTGCCTGGCTGAATTCCTTTAGGGTAATGTTGTCTGTACCATCCCCTTTACCAGTGGATGAAACAATGAAACGGTCCAGGTTAAAAATCAGCAGACCCCAGCAAATACCGAATACTATGGATGCTACAGTCCATGCAGTAGTGTTTACATCATGCCCGGCGGTATTGGTCAAATCGCCTGCCATGGCTTTTGGGCCAAATGCTGTGTTAAAGGCAAATCCACCAGCAAAGGTCGCCAGAAGCCCTGTACTAAATACAATGCCTCCAATCCCTGCATATTTAACACGGTCCTGATAGGGAGAAAGCAGCAGAAATCGTTGGTCTGCACCAGCGCACCACCACAAAAAGCGGGTAAAAAAGTGCGCAGTCGGGTTGGGTTTAACTAAAGTAGCCATTTTGTTTTATTTGTTTAATTGTTTAAGGTAATCCTCCTTGAATATGGCAAGATCTGACTCAAAATAAGGAGGATTAAGAATTTTGTATTGGATAGGGTCCAGGGAAAATTCAGTTTCGGTCAACTGAATCTCTCCATTCGGATTCAATATTGAAGGTAGAGAAAATCGTGGGTGGATTTGTAGCTTTTCTGACACCATTGTTGGTTCATTTAAAACTGCCTCTGGCTCATTGACCCGTAGAATGCGCACATGCATAGGAATGCGAAGTCTTACAGGCCAAAAAGAGAGCCCGCTGAATACGAAAAGATCAATCGCAGGTCTTTTAAAATTGGCAATGTTCTGGAATCTGTCTTGCCCTCGTTTTGAAAACCAACGCCGAAAACGGTAAGGCCGCTCCGTCCTGTGGTACCAGGGTTTTGACTCGCCATTATGGTAATAAACAAGCACCCACCATGCCCCTGGAAACTCCCAATTTAAGGTAAAGCCCTTTCCATGCCATTGAACCGGTTCAGAAAACTTCCAGCAAGCCATTTTTATTGTGCAAGTAAAATATAAAAATCCCAATCCGAAATTTATTCTATCCTTTTTGACAAATTGGCTTTCCTAAATGACATTCAATACACGCTCATCTCGAAATTTTGCATCGGCAGTTTCAATCCGAATCTCAACCTTTGCGGAAGGTCCATCGGATGATTGATCCCAGTTGGGCGAAAAGTTCTGTCTTCATTACAGGAAAAGAAATTACAGGAACCTTAGAGGATAAAATTGCACTTGCCTTAATTGGAAAGGCTGTCAATGGAGATGTGGCAGCGATTAAAGAGGTTTACGATTCAATCTATGGCAAATTAGAACAAGGCAGCAAGGACATAGATGGATGGACTGTAATAATGCCAACAGCAATTGACGACGATGAATTAAAAGTAACATTGTCAGGACCGGAACCACCGCAAGATGAATGCCTATTCATGCAATAATTATCCGCCTCCGAAAAAAGGGGACGAAAAAGGTGACGGTCAAACCTTTAAGTCTTTTTCTTATTCTAATTTAATCTAAGTTTTGGGTATCAAACTGATTAAAAGTAAGTTAAGACAGATAATAATAAATTTCAAAAAGATAGTTCTCTTCCCAATCAATAAAAAAGCCTTGTATGCAAATACAAGGCTTTTTTTTACTGATATTTTGTGATTTTAGTTGGTTGGTCCGTTATCAACCTGAGCTTCCAAAGTCGATTCAATTGGATCTGATAAGTTGGATAACAGATCTAAACCGGTTGCCGATTCAATGGCATCAACGGTAGTTCTGTAACTTCCCCATGGAAGATTGGTAACCGTTTGGTTGTTAGGTGTATCAATGGCAATTACCCTTGTTGAAGTGGTAACTCGACCAACATCGTTTGTGCCATTTGTTAGGATAACCACTACTTTCCAAACCCGGTTTGGTACCGTAATCGTTCCACCATTGATGGTATTGGTTACACCACCATTTGAACCTGTTCCACCAATTCCATAACCTCCTGAAATGATATACATTTCATTGTTTGTGGTGGCAAGTGATTGACAATAGGCTTCAAAATTGTTCCAGGTAATCTGGTTATTTCTTGGTGCCTGTGGGATTATATTGGTCATTAAAAAAGTCGCCTGATTGTCAGAAGCGCTTCCATCTCTGTCTTCACTCGGGCACATGTGACCTCTGTCAAAACCTGAATTTGTATAGTTTGAAGTTACAGCCCCAAAGAATGTTGCAGGAAGACTTGCATCTTTTGAGAAACAATTGCAACGGGTGGCAGGTCCTTTCCAGGCGGAACTTAAATGCCAACTTACCCAATTGGCAGATCCACGGCTATTGTTATATGACAAAACATATTGTGCCTTGGAAAGCAAGTAGTTATTTGGAGCGCCAACGTTTGCAAAGGCATTACTTGGATTTCCAAATGCAAGGTTGTCATCTCTGGTTGGTCCATTTGCATCATTGTCCAATACTCTAAAATCATCAATATTGAGTCTTCCTCCACTAAGTTTTCGGAGTTCAAATCGTACATTTCCAGTGATGGCCAAGGTAAAAGTGGTGGTAATTAAGGTGGTACTGGAAGTAGCGATGGTTCCTCCAACCTGGGTCCAATTGGCACCATTATCAACTGAAGACCAAAGGCTCCAGGTACTGTTGGCGTCAGTTCCATATTTTGCGTGGGCAATTGAAACTTGTGCTGCACCCAAACTTAGGTTGAAATTCATCCTGATTGAACCTGTATTCTGTATTCTAACTGATTGTGCGCCATTTTTTCTATCGCTGGATGAAGTTCCTAATAAGGCATCAGTTAAGGTCCAACTTCCTGTACTCAGATTTACATTCGCAGAGGCATAAGAGGTTTTACTTCCTGTATTGAAAGTCTCCGGCCAATTTGGATAAAGTGCAAGCCTGGTGGATTCCGGATTGTGCACCACAGTGGGTGTTACAGGCTCTATTTCAGTCTTTTTACAGGCTACGAAGCTTATGGAAGCCAAAAGAAAAATGTGGAGGAAATTTTGTTTCATAAAGTGTTGTTGTGAATAAACAACTGCAAGTCAGTTGATTTGGATGATCTGTTTGTAAATTTTCTATAAGTTGATCATTTCGAAATCTTCTATTCTGAATATATTTTTATTAAAAGGTAGCTTTTTGGATACATAAACATTTGAATATTAACTATTTGTAAATTTTTTATATTGCTTGTTTGTAGACTTGACTAGCCGCATAATATTTGGTAAAATAGACGAATGGCAATTTTATGTCCGTGTTAATTTAGAATAAATCGACTTTGTTTTTGATTTTTCAACCAAAACTTAAAGTTTTCATCTCAGTATCAAAAAGCCTCTAAATGAAGTTTAGTTCAAAACTTAACTGGTTGAATTTGTTATTCAAGACCTTGACTGAAAATGAATCGGAATGCCTATTGCAGAAATGCTATATTCCTCTGCAAACCAGAAAGTTTGGTCCTTTTCACCGCAGATTTGGAAAACACTTTGGAAAACACTTCTTCTGAAAGTTCAAGCCAATCTTTTTGTTCAAAAAGCAACAGATCAGGATGTGGAATAAACCTTTTTTCCGCATGTAGAATGGAAAACTTCTGGTTCCACGGGCATACCTCCTGGCAAATGTCACAACCAAAAACCCAGTTTTCCATTTTGTTTTTAAAATGGCCAGGAATCGCTTCTTTCAATTCTATCGTTAAATAAGAAATGCATTTGGAAGCATCCAATTGGTATGGACCGGTGATGGCCTCGGTTGGGCAAGCATCAATACATCGTGTGCATGTGCCGCAATGGTCATTAATCGCTTGGTCCTCTTTTAGTTCAATATCAATAATTAATTCACATAAAAAGAAAAAGGACCCCATTTTAGGGTGAATAATGTTGGTATGTTTTCCCAACCAGCCAGTTCCGTTTCTGGCTGCCCATGCTTTTTCCAAAACAGGAGCAGAATCTACAAAAACCCTACCTCCAATTTCTCCAAGGTTTTCCTGAAGCCTATAAAGGAGCTCTTTGAGCTTGTCCTTCAGGACAATATGATAATCTTCTCCATAAGCATACCGGCTTATTTTATATTCGCTTTCCGAAAGTTTGGAATCTTCGGGTGAATAATGAAAAACCAAAGAAACCACCGATTTTGCTCCTTCAACCAGTAATCGGGGGTCAAGTCTTTTATCAAAGTGGTTGGCCATGTAGGCCATTTTTCCATTTCGCTCCTCTTTTAACCATTGCTCCAATTTTGGTGCTTCAGCTTCCAGAAAATCAGCTTTTGAAATTCTGCAGGAAGCAAATCCAAGATCTAATGCCATGGATTTCAATATTTTGGATCTTTCTTCCTGTCCGATTTCTGCAATGGTCATATACCTTTTTTTGCGCTGTAAATTTTGCTACACAAGTATAAGTGATTATATTACCTTTGCGTCCCTTTTTAAAAAAGGGCAATTCCAGCAGCCAAAAATATGCATTCGAGTTACCAAACCATCAAGGTTGAATTAAAAAATCATTTAGCAACTATTACACTTAATCGCCCCGAAGTTAAAAATGCCATAAATGGGCCCATGGCCAAAGAATTAAAACAGGCTTTTGACAGGCTTTCTGACGATCCACAGGTAAAGGTTGTCATATTAACGGGCGAAGGAACTGCTTTTTCTTCTGGTCAGGACTTAAATGAATTTCCGGATTTTAATGACATTTCGCTTTCGGAAGTACTTCAAGCAAGGTATAATCCTTTGATGATGAGTATGCACAATAGCCCCAAAGTAATTATTGGTAAAATAAATGGAATTGCTGCAGGTGCCGGACTTTCTTTGGCTTTGGCCTGTGATTTTACCGTGGCCATTGAATCAGCCACTTTTGCGATGTCATTTGTCAACATTGCATTGGTGCCCGATTGTGGAGCTGCATACCATCTTCCAAGATTGGTAGGTAGGGCAAAAGCTTTTGAACTTTGCACTTTGGGTTATACGTTTTCTGCAAACGATGCCCATAATATTGGCATGATCAATATGATGGTGGAACATGAAAATATTTTGCATCGAAAAGTAAATGAACTGGCTGAAAGATATGCAATTGGTCCTACTCAAACTTTGGCTATGATTAAACAATTGCTAAACAGGTCTTTTGGCCATAGTTTGGATAAGATGCTTGAAAAAGAAGCCAGTTACCAGGAGAAGGCTGGGAAATTGGCAGATTTTAAGGAAGGAATTTTTGCGTTCAGAGAAAAACGAAAACCAGAGTTTACGGGTTTGTAATGAATAATCTGCAATGTTCCTGGATAACAAAAAAGGCTGGTTTAACCAGCCTTTTTTGTTAAGTAAATATTTGAATACTATTGTCTTACAAGTTCATTCATTTTCTTGACGATGGCGCCAACATTGGTCAATTCACCATATGTTGAATCGATGCCATATCTTTCTTTTTTGCCTGTTCTTTTTTCTACGATTAAGAAACTGTTGTCATACAAATTCTGGATTCCTTCAATGGTAACCTTTTCCTCAGTTCCGGACATCATTTTTAATGCCCAGCTTTTATCTCTGTAAACGCCAAGAATCTGAAAATCTTTTCCTGTATTGTTCTGTAAATAAGCACTTTGGTTCCTCAGCCACCAGGATTTGAATTTTTTAAAGGCTTCTTCGAATGTTGGTTTTTCCATGTTCTAAAGTTCTGACAACTCGTTTTTTGTCAAAAACAGCTTGTTTTGAATATTAAATTTGTTTGAAACATTTCTGTCAAGGGTCAAAGGTAATGGAGAAACTGAAATTTTCGTTTCTAATGTTGTTTTCTTGTTACTTTTCTAGATTTAAATGCAATTTTTAGGAACATCTGATCCTGCGTTCAATTTGAAATTTCCTGCTTTTTATAGTTTTACGGGTCTGGCAAAACATTACGAGGATTTTGGAGGTTCATTTGCAAAACAATTAATCCCCCATTAAAAATTTGACCAGGGACCAAAATCTTATTCAGATCAGGCCAATTCTTTCAGATCAAAATGATGCTGCACTGGAAGAGGATATGGCTCAATTTCAATTGCATACGCTGAGACCGATTTTAAAATTTCAGCATGAATTTTTTGTAAAACTGGCGGAGGAAAAATTAATTGCCCGGCATTCAGATTGGAAAAACCACGTAGATCAAAAAAAGCGGGAGCTCATTTCATCATGGATAAGCCTTGATCTGGAAACCAAAAAAACAGTTGAGGGATCAATAATCAGTTTTTTTACTTTGGCGGAATTGGATTTTTATTTTAAGAATGAAAAAGAAATCCAGAAACGGATCAGGGCATTTCTGATTGAAAGACTCAGGCTTGCTTTGGTATAAAACGGCATTTTGAATCTTATTTGTTGTTGATTTGGATTTAGTGTCCTGATTAACAATAGAAATGACTGTTAATTTTAAGTTTTCATAATCCAAACTCTTTACCCACCTTTTTTCAATAAAATCGTAGTTTTGCACCCTGAAAATCGGAAATGCATGCAATCCAAAAAATCTCAATTTATAATAATTGCACCTTTACGAGTTTTGATTTGTCAGAACTTTAAACTCAGAACTCTAAACTCAGAACTCTAAACCCATTAATTACTTTGGATTTTAAACTTACCTCAGAATACGAACCAGCAGGCGACCAACCAGCAGCAATTAATAAGCTGGTGAAAGGCGTTTTGAATGGTGATGTTGCACAGACTTTGCTTGGGGCCACAGGTACGGGTAAAACTTTTACCATAGCCAATGTCATTGCACAAACGCAAAAGCCTACCATTATTCTTAGCCATAACAAGACACTTGCTGCCCAGTTGTATGGGGAATTCAAGCAGTTTTTTCCGGAGAATGCTGTTGAATATTATGTGTCCTATTACGATTATTATCAGCCAGAGGCCTTTATTCCAAGTTCTGGAACCTACATAGAAAAGGATTTGGCCATCAATGAAGAAATAGAAAAACTGCGACTTGCAGCAACTTCAGCCCTCATTTCGGGTAGGAGAGATGTGGTTGTGGTAGCCTCGGTTTCCAGTATTTATGGCATAGGAAACCCTGAAGAATTTGGGAAAAATGTAGTAAAACTGGCTGTTGGTGATGTAGTTAGCCGTAGTACTTTTTTGTATGCACTCGTTTCTATTTTGTATCACCGCACGGAAATAGAGTTTAAGAGAGGAACTTTCAGAGTAAAAGGAGATACGGTTGATATTTTTCCAGCGTATGCTGATTTTGCTTTTCGGGTCTATTTTTTTGGTGATGAGGTAGAGGCCATTCATAAAATCGATCCGGTTTCAGGGGTAAAGTTGGAGCAGGATTTGCATTTGGTACTGTATCCAGCCAATCTTTTTGTCACAGGAAAAGATGCATTGAAACAGGCAATCGTTGAAATTCAGGATGATCTGGTAAAGCAAATCAAGTTTTTCGAATATGAAAGTCGTTTTCTGGAATCAACCCGAATAAGGGAAAGAACCGAATTTGATCTGGAAATGATGCGGGAATTGGGCTATTGTTCAGGCATTGAAAACTATAGCCGGTACTTCGACAGGCGAGAGCCAGGCACACGACCTTTTTGTTTACTGGACTATTTTCCAAACGATTATTTGCTGGTGATAGATGAAAGCCATGCTACCATTCCCCAAATCAGAGCCATGTGGGGAGGCGACCGAAGTAGAAAGCTAAATCTAGTGGATTATGGTTTTCGTTTGCCCTCAGCTTTGGACAACAGACCTTTGACTTTCAATGAGTTTGAAGGTTTAATAAATCAGGCCGTTTATGTTTCTGCCACACCTTCCGATTATGAACTTCGCTTGTCTGATGGGGTTGTGGTAGAGCAAATCATCCGCCCAACCGGACTTTTAGATCCTATAATTGACGTTCGGCCCAGTCACAACCAGATTGACGATTTGCTGGATGAGATCAGGATCAGAATTGAAAAAAAGGAAAGGGTTTTAATCACCACGCTTACCAAAAGGATGGCTGAGGAGCTTTCCAATTACTTGGATCGATTGAATATTAAATGTCGTTATATCCACTCAGAGGTAAAAACTTTGGACAGGGTTGAAATTTTACGAGAGCTTAGAATGGGCGTATTTGATGTTTTGGTCGGTGTAAATCTGCTAAGAGAGGGACTTGATTTACCCGAGGTATCATTGGTAGCCATTATGGATGCTGACAAGGAAGGCTTTTTGAGGGATGGTCGTTCATTGATTCAAACCATTGGACGGGCTGCCAGAAACGAAAATGGGCGGGTGATTATGTATGCCGATAAGATTACCGATTCAATGGAAAAAGCCATTTCGGAAACCAATAGAAGGCGTAGCGTTCAAATGGAATACAATGAAAAGCATGGTATTACGCCAAAAACTATTTTGAAAAGTCATGATGCGATCATGCAACAAACCAAAGTGGCCGATAGTAAAAAGGGTGATAAGAAATTCTATGTGGAATCGGATGAAATTTCGGTTGCCGCTGATCCTGTAACAAGTCTGATGAGTAAGGATGAAATCAAAAAGCTGGTGGATCGAACTCAGAAAGCCATGTTGAAAGCCGCCAAAGACCTCGATTTTATGGAAGCTGCCAAGCTGCGGGACGAGTTGAAGGCTTATAAGGATTTGTTGTAAATCTGTTTTTTATGATTTGGGAAATAGTTGGGAGTATTCATTGTAGAGTTTAGATTTGGTTAATTGTTAGCTTTTAGGTAATTAGTATGAATTGGTTTATTTTTGCTTCTGAAATTTTATCGATATGAAATACAGATTTGAACTGGAAATGCCTGAAAATAAAATAGCAATTGCTCTGGAATTTTTCAAAAGCATTTCTTTCATAAAAAACGTTAAGGCAATTTCAATTAACGAAATTACCAATGAAAAAATATTAAAGCGCATTGAAGATTATGAAAGTGGTGAAATAAAATCGGTTCCATTTACGCTGGAAGAGTTAAAGGCGAAAATTAATGCGTGACTTGCATCTTGTTCCTGGCCCAAAATTCGAAAGTGCATTCAAATCCTTAAGGCGCTAATCTCTATAAAAGTAAATCCTTAGTCTTTAAACTGCTCAAAAGGGCTGACCTAATACACATTTTTTCCCAAAATAATTTAAAACTTTATATCTGATATTCTCTTAAACAAACAGGATTCTCTAAGTCAAAGCCAAAAAGCAAACAACCAAAATATTTTGAAATTTTATCTATTCAATCCTTCCTACAAGTTAGTTTTTTTTATCGGCCTCATTTATAATTCATCATTTATAATTCATCATTCCCAGGCCCAGGATTTGTACTCCATTTCCGGAAAAGTGATTGATGCAAAGCCAAAAACCGGATTGCCTGGAGCTGCCTGTGTGTTAATGAAAGGCAGAGATTCGGTAATCGTAAAAGGAATTCAGACCAATGCAGACGGTTCTTTTGTTTTTTCAGAACTTGAAAAGGGATTCTATCGCATTAAAATTCAATATCTTGGTTTTGAAACAGTAACCAAACGCGTTAGATTATTTGAAGGCAACATCGATCTGGGATCAATAGAACTTGCCGAAACTGCAACCAATTTAAAGGAGGTGAATGTTATTGGAAAAATTCCGCCGGTTATTCAAAAGGGTGATACTACGCAGTTTAATGCCAGTGGATTTAAAACCAACACGGATGCAAGTGCGGAAGATCTGGTTACCAAAATGCCAGGTGTTACAGTTCAGGATGGCAAGGTGAATGCGCAAGGAGAAGAAGTTCGTAAAGTATTGATAGACAACAAACCATTTTTTGGGGACGATCCTTCAAACGCCTTAAAAAGTCTTCCAGCAGACATGATCGACAAGGTTCAGATTTTTGACCAGATGAGCGAGCAATCCAGATTTACTGGTTTTAATGATGGAAACACCACCAAAACCATGAACATCATTACAAAAGGAGGCATGCGCAATGGAAATTTTGGAAAGGCTTATTTGGGAGGAGGAACCGATGATCGTTTTAAATCCGGATTAACATTTAACAGATTTTCGGGCTCAAGAAGGATGACTGTTTTGGGTCAGGCAAACAACATCAACGAGCAAAATTTTTCCATGTCTGATCTTGCCGGGGCCATGGGTTCAGGTGGGGGAGGAGGCAGAAGAGGTGGCGGTGGAATGGGCATGGGCGGCATGGGTGGTGTTCGCAATGGAGGCTTTAACCAGGCAGCACAAGACTTTTTTGTAAACAGTAAGAAGGGAGTGGTTAATACCAAAGCAGCTGGAATCAACTTTTCAGACAATCTGGGCAAGAAAGGAGAATTTACCGGCAACTATTTCTTTAACCAAAGTAATAACCAGGCCATCCAAAATAGCTACAGAACATTTGCTGTTTCCAAAGATTCGGGCCAGGTTTACACAGAAACCAATAGTTCTGAAACTGAGAACTTAAACCACAGATTCAATTTACGCGTAGATTATAAGCTCGATTCCAATAATTCTATTTTATACACACCACGGTTTACCTACCAGGAAGTGCGAAGTACCAGCAATGTTTTGGGTGCTAATTCGGTCAGGGAAAATCAACTTAATTCCACTTCGAATTTATATGATTCAAAATTTAAGGCGTATAATATGAACAATGAAATACTATTCCGGCACAAATTTAAAAAAGCTGGAAGAACGATTTCTTTGAATAGTAACCTTGGCAACAATGGCAACAATGGAGGATTTACTCAAAACTCGGACAATAGCTTTTTCGGAAAAATAAACCGCAGAGATACGCTCAGACAACAAACCGATACCAAAAAAACTGGTTGGAGTATTCAAAATACCTTGACCTATACCGAACCCATTTCAACCAAAAGCCAACTTTCACTGACGTATGGATTTAATTACGCCAAATCTGAAAGTGAGCGACTTACCTACAAGAAAAATATTCAAACCGGCATTCAGGAAAATCTGGATACGCTGCTTTCCAATAAATTTAAAAGTGAAACACCTGCGCATTCAGCCGGATTGGGATATGCTTTTAATTCAGAAAAATCGAATCTGAATCTGACAGTAAATGCACAGCAATCTATGTTGCAAAACGAAAGGGAGTTCCCGAAAATCGGAAATATTAACAGGACCTTTCAAAACATCCTCCCAACTTTAGTTTGGCGGTACAGCATTTCAAAAGCCACTAATTTCAGATTAATTTATAGAACCTCTGCAAATGCACCAAGCATTGACCAGCTTCAGGATGTTGTAAATAATAACAATCCTTTACAACTCAGCACCGGAAATTCGGGACTTCGCCAGGATTATCAGCACAATGCCTTTTTCAGGTTGATGAACACCAATGAAAAAACCAATGCCAGCTTTTTTGCTATGGTCGGTGGTTCTGCAACCCGACATTTTATTGGCAACAGCACTTTAATTGCCCAAAGAGATACACTCGCCGAAGGGGTTTTGGTAAACAGAGGTGCCCAATTGACCCGACCGGTAAATCTGCCTGGCTATGTGAGTGTAAGGACTTTTTTAATGTACAGCATGCCAGTTACCAAATTAAAAACCAATGTAAACCTTAATGCAAACGCCAATTTTGTAAGAACTCCCGGCCAGGTAAATGGCAAAATCAATTATGCAAATTCCCCCACATTTGGTGCTGGCCTGGGCTTAACCAGTAACATCAGCAAGGCGGTTGATTTTAATTTGAGTTACAATGCCAGTTATACCTCAGTAGAGAATTCATTAATCGGCAACCAAAACAACAGCTATCTCAACCAGATTATTGGCGCAAAGGTCAATTTAGTTTTCTGGGAAAGTCTGGTTTTGAACACCGATTACAGCCAGAATCTTTTTTCAGGTTTGGCAGAAGGAATCAATACCAACTTTGCCATTTTGAATCTTGGCTTAGGTTATAAGTTCCTGAAAGGCAAACCTGCAGAACTCAGACTTACCGTTTTTGATTTGTTGGAACAAAACACAAACGTGAGCCGGACTATTACTGAAACCTACACTGAAGATGTGCGTAGCAACAATCTGCAACGCTATTTTATGCTCACATTTACCTACACTTTACGGGCATTTAAAGCACCAGAGCCGGAAGGCATGGAAAAGTTCAGGCAAATGGGCCCGATGCGTCCAGGGGTTGGCCCTCCGGGTGGGTATCCTGGGCATTAGAAAGATAAATTGAAATTATATATTGAATTCCCTTTTTTCTATTTCAAGCATTTCGCTATATAAGCCATCATTTATCCAAAAACCAGCTACATTTTTGAGATCATCAATTTCTAATTTGAGATTAGGACAAATGCCTAAGCGCCTACATTGGATCAATATACCTAATATTCCAATTGTCTTAATTCCAAGCTTACTGGCTTCAATTCGGCCTTTCTTTTCATCCATAATGAGGAAGTCTGCATGTAATTTTTTTGAAAGAGCAATAGCCTCGGTTTCTCCTAAATCCAGTCTTTCAAGCAGATCCAAATACAAATCATCCTTTTCAACAGTTGAAATTCTTATCCAGGTAGAATTTTCCATTTCATCCAAATTGAAACCAAATTCTTTCAATGGTTTAAGTTCATTATAAACTTCTTGTGGTATTATCACGTTTTGAAAAACTTCTTTCAGATAGTGAAGTTTTCCAAGTTTTAAAAGATTTGAAATAGCAGTTGTGTCAGATACTACAACCATGTCACTTTTTTAAATATTCCAGATTTTTTAGGTCTGTTGCCAAATCCTCCTTATCGTAATGAGTTGTAATTTTATTTTGACCCAAGGTTTCTTGAAAAGCAATCACGTGTAAACCAGATAATTTTCTGGCCTGCCCAAAACTCAGCAAATTTTTCTCATACAGTACCAATGCCAGCTGCAGCTTTAGTTCGGCTTCAGAAAGATTGGTATGGCTAAGGATCTCATCTGGAATCTGAATGATCATTACAATATTTTTTTACAAAAATACACTTTCATTAGGAAAGACAAGCTGGGGAAGAAATCTTCTATTTATTCCTGGTTGGCCACCAAACAAGGAATCCTCGGCTAGTAATGAAAACTATAGGAGTTGATTTTCAGGCAAAAACTTAACCTGAGAATGAAAAACCTGGGTATATGCTTCTTCCCCTGGGCTGCAAAATTGGATAAGGAAACTGCCAGGAGGATATTTTTTTCTGGATTCAAAGTAGGCAATATTTTCAGCATCGTATTGGCCAACAACCTCCTCGCCTATAATGACAATGTATTTTCCATTATAAGCCTTTAAAAGGTCTGCCTGGTGGCTAAGATAAAATTGAAATTCTTTGTCCAGCATGTGGCTTTCGTTGATCTTTAAGTTGACCATTTTTGCAAAAATAAGTTAAAATCCTAATTCTATTTTAACATGTTTAAAAACGTTATAATGTGCTTATAATCAATAGTTTGTACTTTTTGAAAATACGGTGTAGCTGCGTTTTTTCGTTTCGGCAAACACGTTGACCTACACCAAATGGCAGATGTTTCCTGGAATATCCACATTTGGCATTAGGATGAAGTTATTGTTGGTGGCTGTGTCCGCCTTGGCTGAACTTGTGCGCCAAGGCGAAACTTGTCCGCTGCGGCGGAAACACCAACAAAGGCTGATGAATTTAAAGCACCAGAGCCGGAAGGCATGGAAAAGTTCAGGCAAATGGGCCCGATGCGACCTGGGGTTGGCCCTCCGGGAGGGTATCCTGGCCATGGGCAATAGGGTTTAGTCTTTAATGCAACGGACGGAAAGGCCACTATTTTTATTAACAGGATTTCCTTCCAGATCGGATTGAGAAAGATTGCGTTCCAGATTCATTCTTACTGCTCTCGTTGTTCCTCTTTCAGTTTTAGTCCAAAAAACTGCCGCATTTCCTTCAGGTTTAATAGTTGGAGCTTCAGAAACCGAACCACCTGGTAAAGCAGAAAATCCACTTTCATTTAGTTTATCGTCTTTGGCTACATTGGCGCCAATCCACTTTTCAGATTTGGCTTTTAGTTTTCCGCCAGCTTCAGCGTTTCCACCTAAAAAGGTTTCTAATTTAGCCCATTCAGTACTATCAGGTATATGCCAACCAACAGGACATAAATTTTTTGAATTCTTAATTGCATAAAAATTATAAAGCCTTCCATAGTCTTCAAAGTATTTTTCAGTATTGTTAAAATAAGCACCAGTAGTATCTGTTTTCCATTTGGCAGGAGGAAGTTTTGTTTGAATAGTATCGCCGTTCCGATATTTTTTGGATTTCAAGTTTTCCGCCATCCAGGTTTGGGTTCCAATCACTATTGTTCTGTAGGAATTGCCTTCAGCATCTGTTACAGTTGAGCCTCCCACAATATTGGGTGTTGTAAATGTGATTAGATTTCCATAAAATGTACCTTTGATATTGGTTGCGTAAGATCTTACATAATAAGTAGTTAATGGTGTTAAGCCGGATAATTCACTTATAAATGTACCTACGCTTCCACTATCGGTAGTTTTTGTAGTTAATTTATCCGTCGGCAAGTTAATACTTGAAGTCGTCCAACAAATACCTCTCGCAGTTATTTTAAAACCACCATCATCTATAACATTACCACCACTTTTTGCAGAAAGGGCTTTGATTTCAGACGCATCAGTAGTAGGTCCTAATTTTGGTGCCCCAGGAGGAAGTGGCCTGGTACTAAAAGTTTTAATTTCTCCAAATGCCATTCCAATTTCATTTACAGCAAAGGCTACAAAATAATATTTGGTTCCAGGAGCAAGACCTTTCATTTCTGCTAAAAAGACTCCTCGGCCAGATCCTGAGATAACTTTTGTTTTTAAAGTCGTATCAAGGTCTTCGGTTAGACCCCAGATTAAACCTCTCCTTAAAATTGCACTACCTCCGGCTGCCAGTATAGTACCACCTCCTTTGGCAGTATATTCAGTAGAATCAGTAATTTTATTGGTTTCAACTATTGGAGGTACCTGGTCGATTAATACGTTTTCATTTTCTTTTTTACATGATGCTATCCAAAAGCCTAAAATCAAGGCAACAATTGAAAGGATCAACTTGGCGGAATAGTTTCTCATATTCAGAATGGTGTGTGCTAAACGACAAATGAAGTTAATTCTGTAGAAAAAGAAAAAGTAAATCGAAGAAGGGCTAGTTTGGGCTGGAAATTCTAAAAATTCAAATTTGTTTTTCGAATCGGGCTATTCGATTGTTTGTAGAATAATTGAACCAATTATTATCAAAACAGGGACAACTGCATATCCATCTTTCCTTTAAAAATATCCATATCAAAGGCTGGCATAGATTTTCCATCAAAGTATTTCTTTTTTGAGATGGCAAAAAGGTCATGGATACTTTCCGCTATTTTTCCCTCTCCCCGCATTCTGAGGCCAGGTCTGGTATCTTCCAGTTGGCCGTTATGTGCTTCTCTTATCTGATCTAAAACCTTTTCAGCCCTATTTGGAAAGGCTTTCTGAATCCAATCTGTAAAAATTTCACCTATGCTACCGTTTAATCTTACAAAAGAATAAGCTGCAGAAAGTGCGCCAGCTTCCGATACTGTTTTCAGTATTTCAGGAATCTCATGGTCGTTTAATGAAGGAATGATGGGTGCAAGCATCACATTTACAGGAATTTGATGTGCCGAAAGTTCGTTTACCAATTCTACCTTTCGTTTACATGTTGCGGTTCTGGGCTCTATTTTTTGCCTGAGTTCCTCATTCAGCGTGGTTATACTCACATTAACATGAACAAGATTTAACTTTGCCATTTCTATCAAAATATCCAGATCCCGCAGAATCAGGACATTTTTGGTAATTAAACCAACCGGATGCCTATGTTTTAAAAGTACCTCCAAAATTCTTCTGGTGATTCCAAGTTTTTTTTCTATCGGTTGGTAGCAATCTGTGTTTCCGGATAACATAATCGGTTTCAAGGCATATTTTGGTGCTGAAATCGCTTTTTCAAGAAGAGTTGGTGCGTTCATTTTGACCATAATTTTGGATTCAAAATCCAGACCTGCACTGTAACCGAGGTACTCATGTGTAGTTCGGGCAAAGCAATAAATACAGCCATGCTCACAACCCTGATATGGATTTAAAGACCAGGCATCAAACAAATCTTCACTTTCCACCTTGTTTAAAATGGTTTTTGGAAAAACCTTCGTAAATCTTGTATCCCGTTTTAAAACCTCCTCTTCATCAATACCTTCGGGGTGTTCTTTTACGAGCTGTAATTTATCAAAACGATTCAGCGAATTATACTGTGCACCCCTTCCTTTTACCAATTCTTCTGGCATGTTTTCCAAATTATAATTTCATAATTAAATGGCAAATATCTAATTTAATTGGCTTAAACTATGTTAAATCTTCAAAAATCTATAAATATTAGAAATTTGCTTGATTTCTAAATTCAAAAATTGCCAATATTTTTGCGATAAATAATCTTTATACCAATCCAAAATGCTTTTAAAACCCAATATTGAAAAGTGCCAAAAAGCCTTGCCAAAAGACGGTCTCGCTTTTATTTGTAGTTATGAATATACCCGATGTTGGAAATGTGCCAAAGAAATGAAACTGGTTTGCCCCACTGTAAAGGCGAATTGCTTATAAGGCCAAAAAGAAAACTAGATTCCGCTGGCATTTAGATTTGCACCTTTAAACTTCAATATTTGTTAATAAACCTGAACTTCCTTTTTTCATTTCAAACTTTCAGTTCTATTTGCAACATCCAATTTGAAAACCGTTTACTTATGACACTCAAAAAAATGTATTTCCGAACACTTGTATTTACAGCATTCATCCTTTTCTCTGCCAGCTGTGCCAGAAAAGTAGTAACCCGTATAGATCCCAACCAACAGGTTGACCTAAGCGGAAGATGGAACGATACCGATAGCAAATTGACTGCAGAGGCTATGATGAAAGACGTACTTTCAAGGCCTTGGTTGACCAACTTCACAAAGGCAAAAGGAAAGCAACCCGTTGTAATTGTGGGTATTATATCCAATAAAACAGATGAATATATCCAGCCAGAAACTTTTATCAACGACATCCAACGTGAATTGATCAACTCCAGTATGGTGCGGGTGGTTCAAAATTCTGTTTTGCGTGAAGCCATGCGAAAGGAACGTGGCGATCAGCAGCAATTTTCCTCAGTGGAAACTGCTAAAAAGTTTGGAAAAGAACTTGGTGCCGATTTTATGATGTTTGGAACAGTGATCAACACACCAGATCAGGAAGGAAAAAAGAAACTGAATGTATATCAGATTGATCTGACTTTTGCTGATATGGAAACCAATGAATTGGTTTGGTCTGGTAACAAAAAGATCAAGAAATATATAACCAATTGATTGATTCAATAAATTGAAATTTAAAGGTTTATAATCTGAAATCACTTGGTTTTGGATTGTAAATTTTGTAAAAACCATTTCATTGAAATCCAATTTCTTCCTTTTGGAAAAGAAAATCCTTTATATAGTTCTGGGTTTGGTTTCTGTTTTTTTGAACAGTTGCCAAACCTATTACTTTGCCAATGAGGAATTTAACAACGCCTATCGGGCTGGAAATTTTGAGTTTTGTAAAACATGGTTAGAAAAACATAAACCAGGCAAAAGGTCAAAGACGAAGTTTTTGTACGAAGCCAATCTGGGCATGATCTCATTTATCCAAAACGAAAAGGATGCTTCAGACAAAGCATTTGAGCAGGCATTTTTATTGGCAGAAGATTATCAGAAAAAAGCAGGAGAAGGTGTCGCAGCTTTACTAACAAATCCAAAGCGAATTACTTATCACGGTGAGCGTTATGAACTGCTGCTTTTGAATTATTTCAAGGCTATCAATCAATTAAAGGCCAATAATCCAGAAAATGCACTTGTTGAGGCAAGGCGATTGATTAGAAAACTAAATGTACTTCAGGACCAGGGTAAGAAGGATAAATACAATTCAGATGGTTTTATTTTATGGATGGTTGGTGCTGTTTTTGAGTCAGTTGGGGAAATAAACAATGCCTATATTTATTATAAAAAGGCCTATGAATCCTATCAGTCCGGATTTGGAAACATTGTAAAAACAACAGCACCTCAACAACTTAAGTACGATTTGATCAGGTCTGCCTTTCAGGCTGGTTTCGATACTGAAGGCCAAATGTTTGAATCTAAAACTGGCTTGAAGAATCAAACTGTCAATCCAGAAAATGGAACGGCTTTATTGCTGTGGCACAAAGGTTTAGGGCCAGTTAAGGACGAAAACCGGATCACATTTCATTTGGTAAAGGGTTCAGGGGGAGCCATTACCTTTAACAACCCGGAGTTTGGATATTCCATTCCATTCTTTCTTCCGCCCGGAGAATTAAATAACCCAAATCGATTTGACAACCTTAAGATCATCACCATGGCCTTGCCAAAATATGTAAACCGGAACTGGTATTGGCAAAATGTAAACGCCAGAATAAATGGGCAACGTTATGATTTTCAGAATGCTACAAATCTGGAAGAAATTGCAAAAACAGATTTGGACGATAGGACAGGAAGGGATTTGGCAACTGCAATTAGTCGGGTAGCTATTAAACAGGCCGTTCAATATGCTGCGACTCAAGCCACAGAAGCAGCAATAAAGGATGGAAAAAACGACGATAAGAAAAAGAATCAGCAGGCAAATTTGGCGGGTTCTTTGGTCAATCTTGCTTTCACCATCGCCAATACTGCCACTGAAGTTGCGGATACCCGAAATTGGCAAACACTTCCAGCAGGAATAGAGGTTTTACGGGTTTCGCTTCCACCTGGAAAGCAAATTATACAACTTGAAGGCAATGGAAAAGACGGCAAACCGATGAACCAAACTATTGAATTAAATATTGTAAAAGGCCAGACAACTGTGCACACAATTCACACATTCTGAGTAATTTAGATTGTAAAAGAACTAAATCTAACGGGACTTTTTGAAATACATTTTGTTTTCAGTCCCGGCTTTCAGTTTGTCAATATTGGATCTGTGTGTGTAAACCACCATTGAAGATAAAAAAATGGCCATTGCCTTGGTTTGAATATTGGCCGGGCCACAAAAACCAATCACAACCAAAATCCCAAAAACCAAAGCCGCAACCATAGAACCCACTGAAACAAAATGAAGTGAGGTAAAAAGAATCAGAAAAGTTCCAACACATACTAAAGCTGCTAATGGGCTAACGCATAAAACCATTCCCAACAAAGTAGCCACGCCTTTACCTCCTTTGAATTGAGCAAAAACCGGATATACATGGCCAAGGACTGTCGCAAATCCGAAAACAAGCTTTAGAAACAACTCATTTTCAGCTTCTATCATTCCATTTTGGAGTAAAATGGTGGACAAATAGGTGCCAGCCCAACCTTTGAAAATATCAAAAAGTAATACGAAAGTTCCAGCACCTTTTCCCAAAACCCGAAAAGTATTGGTAGCACCAGCATTTCCAGATCCCTGAGTTCGGACATCGATTCCAAAGATTAGCCGGCTTGTCCAAACTGCGGTTGGAATGCTTCCTATCAAATAGCAAAAAGCAAGAGTTAAAAGTATGTATAGCATGAAGTCTGAAATAGAGCCATTCCTGAACTCTTAAGAAGGGGCAAGAATAGATAAAATATAAATTCCAGATCTGTAAAAAAATATTGGAACAGATTTAATACACTAATAATCATCCGCTTATGGTGATCTTTTGAATATTACAACCTGTTTAAACCATTCGCTATCAGGATAATAAGCCAGGGAATCCAACTTTTCATAGTCTGATCTTGTTTTTTGTAATCTGTCAAAAGCTTTTACTTCTTTTGGAAATAAAAGGATAAAATCTGGTCGGAAGTAACCGAGGACTGCTGAGTCGGTTTGGGTTTCCTCAAAAGAAATTGGAATTTTCCAGGGCAATGAAGCCACATAATCAGAGACTTCTTTGGATGATAAACCTGGATAATCCAGTATTTCAACATTTTTTGAATAGTATCCCAACAGGCCCAATTGTTCAAATATTATGTTTTTGCCAGAAGGTATGTTTTTGTTCAACCATTCACCAATGTTTTTTCCTGCAAGTATTCTTTCGGAAACCGCATCAGACATTTTTCTGGCTTCTTGTATTGTTTTCCAAAATTCAATTGAGCCAAAACCGATAAAAAATACGGTGACAAATGAAATGTAGTAGGAGGGAAGTGCCGGTTTTGAATTGAAATACTTGAACCATTCTAAAGCAGACAGTCCTGAAAGATAGATGATTGCTATTAAGATGGGCGGAACATACCAAGGCCACCAGGAAGCCAAAGCGCTAAAAAATAGCCCATTCAACAGAAGCCAGATAAGGGGAATACTTAGCTTTTTTTGAAGGTTTGGAAAGTAAAACCAGGTTGAAGCAACCAAGAAGGTGTAAAAGCCATAACCTTGAAAGAAATTGTGCAGATATCCGCTTTTTAATTCAGCAAACCGATCTATTGCATAGTTTGATTTTGCAATGATACTTTGAGGGACGACACCGTCAAACAACAGGTAACTTATTGTTAGATAGGCCGATAAAACACAAATTCCCCATAAAATCTGAATGAAGATACTGTTAAGTTTTTCTTTGTTTAGGATCGAACCAATTACTCCGGAAAGTCCTGCCAAAAAACCTTCAGGACGAACCAACCCAGAAATCCATCCAATTTTTCCTGGATTGAGACTACAAAGAGAAAATGCCAGAAAACATTGATACAAGCCTGTTTCAAGTCCTGTGTTTCCATAAACAAGATGTGTTAGGTTAAAACACAAAGGACAAATAGCCAGTAAAACAAAAAAAGAAACCTTATAAGAATTTGATTTTTTTAGGACTTCAAATAGGATTCGGCCTATTGCGATGGACTGGAGAATTCCATTAATTATTGAAATCTGATAGATCCAGTTTTTACCAAGGATTTTGCACCAGATGGCATTCCAAAATGGATAAAGTAATGATGTTGAGGTATATAATTTTGTATCAGGATTGTAAAGTGCATTTCCGTTTTGTACTAAATTTTCTGTAATTCTGAAAGAAATAAAGGCATCATCAAATGGAAAATAATAAAAACAGCCAACTCCAATTGGGGCAATCAAAATGCAGATTGCAAGAATAGCCATTGGCCAAAACCAGGGATTATTGAAATCTTTATTCATGAATTAAACCTGAATTTTCACCATATCTACCTGACTGTAAAGTCAATACTTTTTTGTAATACAATTGCGTTTCCTTTTCCAGAGGAATGGGCTGATGCCGGTGCCCAAATGTATCCACCTTGTAAACCGCTGCCCCAAAAATAAGCCAGATCAGTTTCTTTGTTCTTTTTATAATCTGGCTTGAAGGTTCTGGGTTTGCTTCCGTTTTCGATTCGTTTGGGAAGTTGCCATTCGATTGGGACAAGTTTTGTGGGCCATTCTATGGATAAATGGTTGATAATTAGATTTTTTGCATTTTCTGCTACAACTGCTGCCCGTTGTTTTCTGGCCAGTTTATTTTGAGGAGAATACTGGGCCGAACGAGCTGAATCTGAGATCATAAAAGGATCTTCAATCCAGGGATATTGCAACTTAATATTTCTTAGCTGAATATTTTCGAGAAATAATCCATCACCAGCGGTTAGCAAAATTCTCCCCTGGGTTTTGCAGATAAAATCACTAATGGTGATATTCCGTATGGCACCATCCTTTCCATTTTTAGATTTCAAAAGACTGATATGGATGGGTCTTGTTAGAATTAATGGCGCATTGTTGTCAGCTATAATGTTGCTAATGAGGATGTCTTCCACAATTCCCCCTTCTTCAGAATTTATGGAAATTGCTCTGGATGATTCATAAACCACACAGTTTGAAAAGGTAATTTGCCGGAAGTCCTTTGCTGATTCGTTTCCAATTTTAAGGGCGGCACAAGAGGTTTTGATAACACAATTTGTAACTGTTATTTGCTCACAAGCCTCGCTATCATGGTTGGTTTTCAGGCAAATGCCATCGTCACAGGTCTCGATTCTGCAATTGGAAATCGTGATTTTCTTAGAACCGGTAATGTCAATGCCATCTGCATTTGGGCCAAACATGTGGTTGTTTATACGGACACCATCGATTTTAGCACCTTCACAATTGAATAGATGAAGCGTCCATTCAGGACTATTTTGAATGGTTATGTCACTGATTTTAATGTTTTTACAATTGGTAAATTCTACCAATCTACTTACTCTCGGATCCTTTGCTTTTATCCAAACTGGCATTTCTGATTCTGAAAATGGTTCCCAAAATGCCGTTCCGTTACCATCAATTGTGCCTTCACCTATTATTCCAGTGTTGTTGGCATTTTTTGCTGTAACCAGATGATACAAATAGGTATCGTAGCGATGTCCTTCAAAGCGCTTATAATCAGCAAGATTTGGAGAGCCTTTTAAAATGGCACCAGGTTCCAGCAATAAGAAAACATTTGTTTTTAACTCAACTGTGCCAGACAAATATGTACCTGAAGGTATTTTTACATAGCCACCGCCGCCATTCGAAATTTCTTCAATTGCCTGGTTAATTATTACTGTATTTAGAAAAACTCCATCTCCTTTTGCTCCTTTGTCTTTAATATTTATAGTATCAGAAAAAGCAAAAAGGCCATTTAAAAAGAGTAAAATAAATATGCCTGATATCTTGATTTTGAATAACATCTGAAGATTGGTCAATAAAAAAAAAGTCCCACCAAGGTGGGACCTGCAATATTAAGATTTAAGTAAGATTAAGCAAGTTCTGCCTTCTTTTCATCTCTGGCTTTCATATAGTCTTCAAATAGACCTAGTTTATCCATTTGAACACCTTTTCCAATCTCAATAGTCCGATTCACAACCGTATTATTCAATTGAAAGTCACGGCTTTTCATAAGTATTATGCCTTTAAATTCAGAAAGACCAGTATTCAAAACTGTAATGCTTTCAAGGTCGAGGTGGTCGGTAGGTTCATCCAAAAGCAAAACATTTGGTGCTTCCAAGATCAATTTACTGAACATGCAACGCACTTTTTCTCCTCCTGAAAGAACGTTTGATTTCTTAAGAGATTCCTCACCTGAAAACAACATTCGACCTAAAAAACCACGGATATAACTTTCGTCTTTTTCAACTGAATATTGTCTAAGCCAGTCAACCAGGTTCAAATCTTTATCTTGAAAATATTTGGAATTTTCATTTGGTAAATGGCCAACAGATGTAGTAACACCCCATTTAAATTCTCCTTCGGTAGGTTTTAATTCCCCGGCTAGAATCTGAAACAAAGCAGTGCTTCCTGTTGAGTTTTCACTTTCCACCGCTACTTTTTGGTCTTTTTCAATATTGAAGGTCAGGTTTCTGAAAAGCCATTCGCCTTCAGGGTTTTGATAACCAAGTTTACTTACCGTAAGTACCTGATCCCCAACTTCTCTTTCTGCTTTAAAATAGATATATGGATATTTCCTGTTGGATGGTTTAATTTCCTCTGGCGTCAACTTTACAAGCATTTTCTGCCTTGCAGTAGCTTGCTTCGATTTGGCTACGTTGGCTGAAAAACGACGGATAAACTCCTCAAGTTCCTTTCGTTTTTCATCCATTTTTTTGTTCTGATCTGCCTTTTGGCGCATTGCCAATTGACTGGATTCGTACCAGAACGAGTAGTTTCCAGGGTAAATCTGAATCTTTCCAAAATCAATATCTGCTACGTGGGTGCAAACTTCATCCAGAAAATATCTATCGTGGGAAACCACAATCACGGTATTTTTGAAATCTCCCAGGAATTTAATCAACCATTGCACTGTTTTTAAATCCAGATTGTTGGTAGGCTCATCCAATAAAAGAACATCCGGATTTCCAAAAAGAGCCTGGGCTAAAAGAACTTTTACTTTTTCACTTCCATCCAGATCTTTCATCAATCTATAATGTTGACTTTCAGGTAATCCTAGTTCACTTAGCATGGTTGCAGCATCAGAATCAGCATTCCAACCCTCTAATTCAGAAAATTCAGCCTCCAAATCTGCAGCTCTATTACCATCTTCTTCGGAAAAATCAGGTTTTTCATAAATGGCATCCTTCTCTTTCATGATTTTATAAAGCCTTTCGTGGCCCATAATCACAGTTTCGAGAACCGGAAATTCATCATACTCAAACTGATTTTGTTTCAGTACAGCAAGGCGCTGTCCCTTTTGCATGATCACATCACCCGTTTGAGGTTCAATATCACCTGAAAGGATTTTTACAAAAGTTGTTTTTCCTGCACCATTTGCGCCAATTAGTCCATAGCAATTGCCAGGAACAAATTTTATGGTTACATCTTCAAACAAAAGGCGTTTGCCAAAACGCAAAGAAACATTACTGGTAGAGATCATTTTTTTTCAAATCGGGCCGCAAAGATAGGGTTTTTGTTCCAGAGAAGTTTCAGTCAATGGCATTTGTATTTGAATCACTTAAAATTCAAACGATATTGATCAATCGATTTTGTATTTTAACCAAACAAGGTTTGATGAAATTACAATTCAGTTGAAGGATTAAAAGCTGTTATCCTAGTCCTGAATCAATAAATAGCCTTTAATGAAATCCATTAAATCTCCATCGAGAACGCCCTGAGTGTCAGAAGTTTCTACTCCAGATCTATTGTCTTTTACTAATTTATAAGGATGTAACACATAGTTCCGGATTTGTGAGCCAAAGTCAATTCGCTTCTTCGAACTTTCTATTTTGGCTTTTTCCTCATTTCTTTTGTCCAATTCCAATTGGTAAAGTCTGGATTTCAACATCTGCATGGCCCTTTCCCTGTTTCCTAGTTGTGACCGTTCAATTTGACAAACCACAACAATTCCTGTAGGAACGTGAGTCAGCTGAACCTTGGTTTCTACCTTATTCACGTTTTGACCTCCAGCCCCGCCGGATCTTGAAGTATCCAACAAAACATCTGCCGGATTAATTTCAATTTTAATAGTGTCATCTACAACTGGGTATACATAAATGGATGCAAAAGATGTATGCCTCCTGGCATTTGAATCAAAAGGAGAAATCCTCACCAAACGATGTACGCCTATTTCCGCTTTAAGCAAACCGTATGCAAATGGGCCATCAATTTCTAAGGTTGCAGATTTTATGCCTGCACCATCTCCTGCCTGGTAATCAATTTGTTTGACGTCAAAACCTTGCTTTTGCCCAAACATGGTGTACATGCGCAGAAGCATTTCAGCCCAATCCTGGCTTTCAGTTCCTCCTGCACCGGGGTTGATTTCCAGGATTGCTGCCATCTGATCTTCCTCACCAGACAGCATTTTTTTGAATTCCAGTTCTTCTAATTCTTTTTCAGTTTCCTGATATTCCAGATCTAGTTCCTCCTCTTTGACTTCGCCCATTTCGAAAAATTCAAGCAAAGTTTCAAGGTCTGAAATTCTATTTGATATTTTTTCATAGGCCATGGTCCAGATTTTTATGGCCTGAATTTCTTTCATTTTGGATTGTGCTTCTTTGGCATCATCCCAAAAATCAGGTGCAAGTGTTCCGTGTTCTTTTTCGGCTATTTCTTCCTTTTTTGTATCGTAGTCAAAGATAGCCCCTCAGGTCTGAGAGGCGAGACTGAAGAGACTTCAGTTGGTCGAGGTTCATGTTTATTTCTAAATTTTAAGGTGCGAAGTAGCAGAATTTTCAACGGAATAAATTGTTGCCTATTAAATTAAAGTAAAGCAAAAATCGCAAAACTTTCAACTTATAGGTTTATGCTGCTTACTTTTTGCCTTTTTCAATTACTCTTTTCTTTATGAGGTGGTATCAACTCAGTCTCAAATTTTATAATTTCACCCCTTTGGGGTTTTGAGTTTTCTTCGGACCTATGTTTTATAATAATTTCACCTCTACGAGGTTATAGAAACAAAAACTTTAAGAAAATGGAATTATTCTAACCAAAAATTGGAGTCCTTACTCTAAAACTCTAAACTTTGAACTCTAAACTTTAAACTCTAAACTTGTATTACATAGCCTTTAACTCAGCAACCACTTCAGTTAAGGTTTTCTTGGCATCACCGAAAAGCATCATACAATTGGAATAGCCAAAAAGCTCATTTTCAATATTTGCATAGCCGGCAGCCATACTTCGTTTACTTACTATCACAGTTTTGGCTTTATCTACATCCAAAATTGGCATTCCATAAATAGGGCTTGAAGGGTCGTGTCTTGCTGCTGGATTGACGACGTCGTTTGCGCCAACTACGTACACCACGTCGGCAGTTGCAAACTCCTCATTAATCTCTTCCATTTCCACAAGTTTGTCGTAGGCCACATTAGATTCGGCCAAAAGTACGTTCATGTGACCAGGCATTCGACCAGCAACAGGGTGGATGGCATATTTTACGGTAACACCATTTTTCTCTAGCAACATTTCCATTTCATGGATTACATGTTGGGCCTGAGCTACAGCCAATCCGTAGCCGGGAACAATGATAACTTTTTGGGCATAATGCATAATCATAGCAACATCTGCAGAAGTTGTTGGTCGTACAGACATTTCTGATTTTGAACCAGTTGAAGCACTTACAGCCCCAGAACCGCCAAAAGCGCCAAATAGTACATTAGTTAAAGACCTGTTCATGGCATTGCACATAAGAACAGTAAGTAGCGTTCCGGCTGAACCAACCAAAATTCCACCTGTTTGCATTACCTGATTGTCGTATAAAAAACCTCCAAAGGCCGCGGCAACACCTGTAAACGAATTTAACAAGGAAATAACAACTGGCATATCGGCCCCGCCAATTGGCACCACAAACAGAATTCCATAACCAATAGATAAGGCAAAAAGGATATAAAAAAGTCCGGAATCAACCTGGCCAAAGCTTAGTATGGCTGTTAATACCACAATACCAATTAAAAGACCTGCCGTTAATATATTATGCCCTGGAAGTTTCCTGGTGCTTTTCATGATCTCCTGAAGCTTTGCATAAGCAATGATGCTACCAGAAAAAGAAACCGAACCTATTACCAAACCGGCAACTACTACGAAAATCATTCCTGATGGAGAATCGGAATGTAAATGCGTAAACTCAACTAAAGAAATAGCGGCTGCACAAGCACCACCCATTCCGTTAAAAAGACTAACCATTTGTGGCATAGCAGTCATTTTTACCCTTTTTGCTGAAAGGGTTCCTAATACGGTACCAATAGCAATTCCAGCAAAAATCCAGAGTTTGTTACCAAGAAAATTGCCATCATGTGATTGAAATAGAAAAATGGTTGCCAATATTGCCAGTCCCATTCCGGCAGCTGCCAGAAAATTTCCCTGCCTTGCTGTTTTTGGGCTGGAAAGCATTTTAAGTCCTATTATAAAGGAAACTGAAGCAAGAAGATAAACAATCTGAAGTAGGTTTTGTAGCATTATTTTTTATCCAGTTTATTTTTTCTTTTTGAACATTTCCAGCATTCGATCAGTAACAACGAAACCTCCAACCACATTCAATGTGCCCAGAATAACGGCTAAGAATCCGATAAAAAGAGCAGCATAATTTTCAGGAGAAGCCTGTCCCATAACAATTATTGCTCCAATGATAACCACACCATGAATGGCGTTTGCTCCTGACATTAAAGGTGTATGAAGTGCCGAAGGGACTTTTCCAATAACTTCTATTCCAACAATTATGCTGAGAATCAATACGTAAATTAGTTGAAGGTGTTCACCAATAAAACTGAGTATGTTTTCCACTAAAATAAAATTTTGCTAGTAAATGAATTATAAGCCTAATGCTTTTTTCGTAAAATCATGAACCAATTCCCCACCTTTGGTGATCAGGCAACCTTTGGTTATTTCTTCATCCATTTCCCATTTGAATCCATCTTTTGAAGCCAAATGGGAAAAAAGAGCCCAGATATTTTTGGCATAAAGTTCTGAAGCATTTACTGCCAGAAGAGAAGGAATATTATTTTCACCTATTATGGTAACACCTTCTTTCACCACTGTTTTTCCGTTTTCTGAAAGTTCACAATTTCCACCGGATTCTACTGCCATATCAACAATTACCGACCCTGGTTTCATTGACTTTACCATTTCGGCTGTAACGAGAACAGGGGCTTTTTTGCCCATTACCAATGCAGTTGTAATTACAATATCTGCTTCTGCAACATGCTTAGATACAAGTTCCTTTTGTTTGGCCAGATACTCTGCCGAAACATCTTTGGCATAACCTCCTTCTGTAGTTACTCCGGTTTCACCCTTTACCTCCAGAAATTTACCTCCAAGTGACTCAACCTGTTCCTTGGTTTCAGGTCGGACATCCGTACATTCAACGATAGCCCCTAATCTTTTGGCTGTGGCTATGGCCTGTAAACCAGCCACTCCAGCTCCGAAAATTAAAACTTTTGAAGGTTTTATGCTTCCAGCTGCAGTCATCAAAAGAGGAAAAATTTTCCCCAAAGCATTGGCTCCCAATAAAACAGCTTTATAACCTGCAAGATTTGCCTGAGAACTCAAGGCATCCATTGATTGTGCCCTTGATATTCTTGGCACTGCCTCCATTGCAAAACTGGTTATTTCCTTTTCTAACAAGGCCTTAACCAGGTCAGGTTGTGTATATGCATATAGATATGAAATCAGGATGGTTCCTTTTTTAATACCAGAAATTTGTTCTAAAGTTGGAGGATTGACCTGAATAACAACATCCGAATTGGAATAAATTTCAGAATTATTTTGGACCAGTTCAGCACCAGCTTCTTTTAACTTTTCGTCCAGCTGCCCAGCTGCTAAACCAGCTCCTTTGGCAATTTTTATGGAATGTCCAGCCTTTACAAACTGCTTAACAACATCAATTGAAATAGCTACCCGATTTTCATTAAGCCTTGTCTCTTTTGGAATTCCGATTGTCATTGTAGGATAAGTTTTTAAAAATAAGTAACGACACTATAAATTCAATGTCTTTTAACATCAAAAAATATAAAATACTGATTTGTAGTTACTTTTATCTAATTTATTTCTCGAACAGCTCTAACTTTCAATAATACATTTTTTCTTGTACTGACAACCGTTCTTGCCGTGGCTCCAAAAGTTACACCAAGTGCAGACGTCTCTTTTTCTTCTGATGAGGACCAATAAACCGAATTTGATGTTAGATTGAAATTTCCTAATCCTGTTTTTGCGATTAAATTATAAATTAACTCAAGATCTTCTCTTGTGGGCAAATCCCATCTTTTGGGATTGGTAGGAACGCTTGTTGTAGGCAGATTTCTACATTGTCTGGCTGCAATATTTGTATTGCTACAACTAGCAATGATATTTGATGTATTTTCTGTGGCCGAACCCTTAATTTGAGAGGTTTTATTTCGAATAGTATCTCCCAGACATCCATATTCAAAAGCGGCAGAAAGGTCTTGTTTGGCTACAATCCATGCTTTTGTATCATCTGCCTTCGCTTCTTCAATGACGTAAAAGATTATACCATTTTGAAGTTCTTCGCCTATTGGTAAATATCTGACTTGTGAGGTGGCGGCAAGTGAATAACCTCTTGCATTTCTTATATAAGATCTGAATTTGTATTTTCCTCCAATCACTAGTTTTAACTGGTCTATGGTTACAGAAAATGTGTCAGGATGAATGTCCGGATTCTTATATTTAACAATACCAAGTGTCCCAATATTTTCTGGTATTATTCCATTGTCTTGAACAGATTCTGGTGCAAGCAAAAAGCCTTGTTCCAAAATAGGAAGATTTCCACCTGTGGAAACCTTAGCCTCCAGCACTAAACCAGGTTTTCTAATTATTGATTTTACATTTAACACGGTTCCAGGACCTGAGGTAAAAATCGTACTTTCAGCACTGTACCCAACCCCTGCCTTATTTCTTGCAAATGCCTTAACAAAATATTGTTTATTTGGTTTAATTTTGATAGTGTCATTTGGAAGATTAAGCGAATCAGACAAGGTGTCTTCAAAAATAATTGGATCTTTTATAGATTTATTGTAAAATACAGCAACCCCGGGAGTATTTAATACAGAATTTGATTTTGTGGAAATTATTAATCCTTTATCGATTAATTCTGTTCCACCCTGATTTAACAAGCTTGCTTTATACCCTATTTTGTCTATTGTATTTCTATTTAATAAATCCAAATATGTTAATGAAACCTGTGGTATAGGCCCATAGGTTGTTGACACACCTACTGGATCTCCATAAGCAATACCTCTGCTTGTCTTTGCATAAGCCTTAAAATAATACAGCGTTTTTTCCTTTAAATTTTGAACCTTGGAGGTGTAGGGTCCAACTCCAGAAGTAACAGTGATTTTAGAACTGTCTATACTTACACTTTGGCTGTTGCCATACACAAATCCTCTTTCAATGATAACATCATTTCCCGAACTACTCACATTTCCTTGGATGGTGATTGAAAATTGATCCCAGGCTGTAGGCTGAGTGGTGGTTACTGTAGCTAGAGAAAATTGTTTAACATCTTCTTTTTCAGTCTCTTTGCATTGAAAGAATAGTACTCCAAATAGGAAAAACAGGACTATGAATTTTGTTTGGCGCATTTTTAAAAACAAATGAATGATTGATCTCACTTTTTTATATCTCTTATCTTAATGTTGAGTAACAATTTATTTAGAATTGTCAATCGGCAAAAAAAGCTAAAAAGGTTTAAAGTGTAACAATTGAAAAAAAAATAGGTTTCTTTTTTTTTGATTTTAATCTTTCCTAAATCCCAAACTCCCTAATTTCGCATCTTTAAAAATTCAACAAAACATCTGCCAAAAGCAATACTATGTCAGAAAAACAAGACATCTACGGCATTGT
>JBIPOE010000043.1:0-36110 GCA_044379485.1 Catalimonadaceae bacterium | reverse complement strand
AGAGCCGAAAACCTAAACGGACGAATTCAACGATTCATTATCTCAAACTACGGAACTAGAGACCCAGATTTCTTCTTCTACCGTACTCAGGTCTATTTCTCTTAGCACCTCAAAAAAAGAATTAACCGAATATTCCCCAAAGCCATGGCTACTCAAAATCTATTGCCCGATCCAAATGCGTGTAGCCACCATCTACATAAATATGCTGGCCCGTTGTGTGCGATGAGCGGTCCGAAGCCAGGAAAAGAACCATATCTGCAATTTCTTTCGATTCTGTAAATCGCTTTCCCAGTGGAATATGACGTACAATTTCTTTGATTTTTTTATCAGGATCAGCAAAAGTTGAAATCCATTTTTGATAGGATAATGTCAGCACTTCTGCAGGAATTACTTCATTAACCCGAATTTCAAAATTCCTTAAATCCAGGGCCCATTCTCTTGTGAGTGCCCGCATTGCCCCTTTTGAGGCAGCATAACCACTTGTTCCGCCTTGTCCGGTTTCTGCTACTTTGGAGCCAATGTTTACAATATTTCCTTTACTCTCTTTTAAATTGGGGAGTGCGAAATGGGTAAGATTATACACGTGTGTCAGATTCCTTTCAAGCGACCTTTTAAAAGCTTCAGGGCCGGCATCCAGGCCAACAGAATCGTTGCCACCAGCATTGTTGATAAGGATGTCGATTTTTCCAAAACTGCGAATGGTTTCATCCACCACATTTTTACAAGCCTCATAATCAGAAAGTTCTGCAATGATCAAAATAGATTTCTTTTGGATGGCCTCTATTTGGCCCATAATGTCGTGCGCCCTCGTCTTATCTCTCCCTACGACCACTACAATAGCACCTTCCTTTGCAAATCCAATGGCAATTTCAGCACCTATTCCGCTGGTTGCTCCAGATACAATTACTACTTTATCAGTTAAATTAAGATTCATTCTTTACTTTCAAATTCGTTTTGGTAAGGCAAATTTGCATCAATTGAGCCAAAGTGAAGATTCTAAAAATAAACAAGTGGGTACATTTTTTGACCAAAGTGTCAAAATTCTAAAAATCGTAATATATAAAATTCGTTAACGTTCTCATATTTAATACACTAGACTACCGAAATGATTAGGAATTGATTATTTCAGGAACAGTAAAGTCTCCTAAACTGCTTTTACAAGTTTAAAAAACTTTTATTTGCGACCTTATTTCAAAATGAAAAAAATTTTAAGCTTCGCACTTCCCATCGGAATTGCAGCATTTTTTCTCTGGTTTACCTATAGCAGGGATTCTAGCTTCAACCCAAAACAAATGTGGGCGGATGCACAATCGGCACATTTAATTCCCATTCTTTTAACATTGCTAACCACGATGACTGCACACTTAGCCAGAGCTTTGAGGTGGAATTTATTGTTTCAGCCATTGGGTTATTCGCCCAGTGCAGGCAGTAGTTTTTTGGCTGTAATGTCTGGTTATTTTGGAAGTTTAATTATCCCAAGAGCTGGTGAAGTGACCCGATGCACTGCACTATTAACTTCAGAAAATATTCCATTGCAAACATCCCTTGGATCCGTAATTGCCGAAAGAGGGATAGATCTTGTCGTTTTTGGATTACTAACACTTGGCGCCTTTGGCCTTGAATACAATACACTTACACATTTTGTTACTGATTTTCAGGCTAAAAATGGCATGGCGGCAAGTTCTGGCTCCAACACAAAATGGATGATTATCGGTGCTGGTCTTGTATTTTGTTTGATTCTGTTTTTGATTAGAAAACCGCTTCTAAAATTTTCCATCGTTGTGAAAATTTTTGAATTCGCTAAAGGTCTTTTGGATGGCTTATTAAGCATTACCAAATTACAAAAGCCAGTGTACTTTGTGGTTTTAACCGTGGTGATCTGGACTTGCTATTTCCTTACTACTTACGTTAGTTTATCCATTTTTGATTTTACCCTGGATCTGGGTTTGAAGGCAGCATTTCTTTTATTAATCATTGGTAGTTTTGGGATTATTCTACCGGTTCCGTCTGCCGTTGGCGGTCCATTTCAAGCATTTATCAGTGCAGCTTTGGTTTTTCTTTATTCCAAAGACAGCAATATGTCCATCATTGCAGCTACTACTATGTATTATAGTCAGCAGATTTTCACCTTAGTTGTTGGTGGAATTTCATACCTGATATCTGTCGTTTTGGCAAACAAGAAGATTTCTTAAAGCAAAAAAATGTTCGATACAGAAAAAAAAATAGCCAGCCAGGAGGAAATTACCAAAATAGTATCCCAACTTCAGGCAGAAGGAAAGAAAGTGGTATTCACAAACGGTTGTTTCGACATTGTACATCTTGGCCACGTAGATTATCTGGAAAAAGCTCGTAATCTTGGTGATTTTCTGATAGTTGGCTTAAATACCGATGCTTCAGTTTCCAGAATAAAAGGCCCAAGTCGGCCCATCGTTGATGAAAAATCCCGTTCCAGAGTAATGGCTTCCTTTGGCTTTGTAGATGCAGTTGTGTTTTTTGATGAGCCAACCCCCAAGGAATTGATAGAGGCTATAAAACCCGACATTTTGACAAAGGGAAAGGATTATACCGTAGAAAATATAGTAGGCGCAGATTTTGTAATACAGGCCGGAGGAAAAGTGGAAACCATAACATTGGTGGATGGATATTCTACTTCTTCTGTAATTCAGAAAATTCAACATATTAATTAAAACAAGAGAAATGCTATTATTCATAATCGTTTTTATAGTTTCGTATGGCATTCAATGGAAATTGAAATCCAAGTTTGCCAAATATTCTCAAACACCTCTTCAATCTAATCTTTCAGGTAAAGAAGTAGCAGAAATGATGCTTCGCGACAATGGAATTTTTGATGTCCAGGTTTTTTCGGTTGACGGTCAACTAACTGACCATTACGATCCAGCTAAGAAAACAGTAAATTTAAGCAATGAGGTTTTTCATGGTCGAAACGCTGCTGCAGTTGCAGTTGCCGCCCATGAATGTGGCCACGCCGTTCAACATGCTACCGCATATTCATGGCTTAATTTCAGATCGGCCATGGTACCCATGTTGAGCATTACAAGCAGGTTTATGACGATTATTCTTTTGGCTGGCATCTTCATGTTGCAGGCCACTCCTATTCCTTTAGCTATTGGTGTTGGATTATTTGCCTTGACAACAATTTTTAGTTTTATCACCTTGCCTGTTGAGTTTGATGCTTCTGCAAGAGGTTTAAAATATATTTCATCGAGAGGAATTGTCACTTCGGGTGAGTATGCACTTTCAAAAGATGCCTTGTGGTGGGCTGCCATGACTTATGTGGTTGCGGCAATAAGTTCACTAGCCACTCTTTTGTACTATGCCAGTATGTTGTTTGGCGGACGAAGCAGAGATTAATATTCCTCATATAACACAAGTAAAAGCCAGTCTGAACGAGTATTTCAGACTGGCTTTCTTTTTTTTATCCAGTTTTTTATAAACAATATCTATATTTGTACGGTTAAAAGAATCTTAGAAAAACACCAAATCTTAAATACCATCAATTCAGAAAAAAAATGAATTTTAACCTCAGTGAAGAACAATTGGCTGTTAGAGACGCCGCCAGAGATTTTGCGATAAATGATTTACTCCCAGGCGTTATTGAGCGGGACGAGCATCAAAAATTTCCAAAGGAGCAGGTTAAAAAAATGGGTGAGCTTGGTTTTATGGGCATGATGACCTCACCAGAATATGGTGGTGGAGGCATGGATACCATCAGCTATGTTTTGGCCATGGAAGAAATTTCTAAAATTGACGCCTCTGCCTCGGTTGTAATGTCTGTAAACAATTCATTGGTTTGCTGGGGTTTAGAGAAGTTTGGAACCGAAGAACAAAAGCAGAAATACCTAAAACCTTTGGCTATGGGCCAGATTCATGGTGGATTTTGCTTATCAGAACCAGAAGCAGGCTCAGATGCAACATCTCAAAGAACAATTGCTGAAGATAAAGGGGATTATTATCTGGTTAATGGAACAAAAAACTGGATCACCAATGGGAACTCCGGTACAATATTTTTAGTAATGGCCCAAACCCATCCGGAATTGAAACACAAAGGCATCAATTGCCTTATAGTGGAGAAGGACATGGAAGGATTTCAGGTAGGTAAAAAAGAGGATAAACTAGGAATCCGTGGTTCTGATACCCATTCTCTAATGTTTACAGACATGAAAGTGCCAAAAGCCAACCGGATTGGAGAAGACGGATTTGGATTTTCTTTTGCCATGGGCGTGTTAAATGGAGGAAGGATTGGCATCGCAGCACAAGCCTTAGGAATTGCTGCCGGTGCTTATGAAAGGGCTTTGCAATATTCCAAAGAAAGGAAATCCTTTGGAAAACCCATTTCGCAACACCAGGCCATTCAGTTCAAATTGGCCGATATGGCCACCAATATAGATGCAGCCAGGCTTCTTGTTCTTCAGGCTGCAATTTTAAAAGACCAGAAAAAGGATTTTGTAAAAGCGGCTGCCATGGCCAAACTTTTTGCTTCCAAAGTGGCTATGGACACCACTATAGAGGCAGTTCAGATTCATGGTGGCTTTGGGTATGTGAAGGAATATCATGTGGAAAGATTGATGCGGGATGCCAAAATCACACAGATTTATGAGGGTACCACTGAAATTCAAAAACTTGTAATAGGAAGAGAAATTTTAAAATAACCAAAAGAATACAGTCAAACAGGTAAACCATGGAAGATTATAATAAAATCATTGAATCACTGAACGTTAAGTATGCAAAATGCAGAAATGTAAAAATCATTAAGCCATTTAGAATGGATAATGTCCGGGATGTGGAGAACACACTTGTTTTGGTTAACAAAGGTGCTTTACGTCTCGATTTACAAGATGATATAGTTCAGGCTGGTGAAATGCTTTTTATTCCTGCAAAAAGCAACGTAACCCTAACGTATGGGGTTTTAGCAAAGCCGGTAACATTAAGTTATGAAGCGTTTTTAAACAACACAGAAAACACCTACGAGCTTAACAAAACAGAGGAAATCCGGTCAATAGAAAATGAAAATTATACCTATCTAACTTTTGATGCCAAGATTTTTGATTCTGTCAATTTTTTTGGAAACCTGGATATAGGTGCATTTAAAATCCGGGACGAAAAAGTTTCATTTTTGATGAACAGTTTGTTCAATGAAGAACTGCATCCTACTGAAGGTAAGGATCGTATGATCAAAATCCTTTGTGATGCGGTTGCCATAGAAATCATTCGATACATTTTAGCAAAGCGGCTCTTTGTGGAGCAATTGGCTACAAACAGTACGTATTTTAAAGATCCAAGATTGATCAATATTTTCAGCTATATCCGTGAAAATATTGGAGATGATTTATCCAATAAAAAACTGGCAGAAGTAGCCGATGTATCAGAAGATTATGTTGGACAGTATTTTAAAATGCTAACCGGTATCAATCCACAGGATTATATTGAATATCAACGCATGGAATTTGCAGTTAATCTCCTTAGAACCAGCAAGAAAAGTATCAAGGAAATCGGAAACGATATTGGTTACAAAGACACAGCCTATTTCTGTCGACGTTTCAAAATGATGTTTGGAATTCCTGCTGGAAAGATGAGAAGAAGGGAGGTAGCAGCTTAAACCCAGAAAACGCATTAGAATATCTATTCCGAACCTAAATTACTTCAAATCAGAGGCTTCGCTGCCTTATCTTCTTTATCCGTAGCGCTGCTACGAATTTCGAATATAAGGCACTGATTTTTTGCACTTTAGTCTCTCATTACGAAGTTCTAATGCATTATTTGGGTTTAAAACCAGTTACCTAATAAAACCAAAAAAGTTTATTGCAAAAACAATGAACTTTTTTTTGGCTGAATTTCGAAATGAAAAAATTAGGCCTCTGTCATTTGATTTACAGAGGCCTAAACAAAATCAGATTTCAGGTTACTAGTTCTTTACTATCTTCCTTACTTCCACATTACCGGCGGTTTTCACCTTTAAAAAGTAGGTTCCTTTAGGCAGTTCACCCAGTTTCAATGAATAATTTGAGAAGCCTTTTTCCATTCTGGTTTGTTGATTCCAAACGTTTCGCCCAAGAATGTCAGAAACATTAAAGCTAACTTCCTCCCCTGCTTTTAACACCAGGCCAACTTCCAGTTCGGATGAAAACGGAATCGGAAACAACTGCATCAGCTCCAAAGCATCGGCATTCAGATTTACGGTTTCAGTTTGGCTGTAAGAATATCTTCCAGAGTTTTCTACCATTCTTAACCGATAATATAATCGGGCAACACCAAGTTTCAGGGCATCTTCATCATTAAATTGATATACAGTTTGAGTGGAACCACCCTTTGGTTTGGTGGTGTAAATGGCGTTGTAATTGGAACCGTCTAAACTTCTCTCTAATACAAAAGAAACCATATCCTTCTCATTTACAGCAGTCCAATTGCTGGAAACAGCATCTTTTAATAAAGTAGCTTTGAATTTTATCATACCAAGCGGTAAAGGCACATCAATCAAAAGGCCAATTGTAAAATCGCTGAACGTATAAAAAGGACGCTGAGAACGAATTGTTTTTATTGTTGAAACAGAATCTACAGAATTTGCATACAAGTGCAACCAGGTATCATGGGGAACTGAATCTTTAACAATCGTTGTACCTCTTCTATTATGGATAAAAACACCTTCTGAATTGTCATAACTCAATGTCACAGAACCAGCCTGAATGCCCACTGCAGGCAATTGAGTAAGAGAAGTGAAACTACTTAATGAAACAGTGTTGATAGATTCCATACCGACTCCTCCATAAACGGGTTCATTGGTTGGCATGTTCAAAAACTGAGGTGCTGTATTCTTAAACTCTGCTGAGTATTGCCGTGGTGAATTTGTACCTTGAACAAAATGCAAAGAAATTGGACGATAAGTGGTCCCTTTTCCGATTGGAAAGAATCTTGTTTTGGTTCGGATAATGGTTCCAACCCCAGCTCCTGAAATGCCATTTCCAATTGAACCTTTTAATTCAAAACTATTGGCAGTAACACCCGAAACTTCCCAAATTCCATTGGCATTGGTATTTCCTGTTACTTCTCCAACCAAAACAATGTCGCCATTGCTCAAGTCGTGAGCAGTTTGATTAACCACTATGGGTGAGGCATTTGTGGTTGAACCTGTAATCGCAAATCCAATTCTATTGGAACCATTGGTAATGGTGGCACCTGAGGAACCCGATGCAGTAGAGCCAATTAAGTCATATTGAGTAGCTGAAATCCGGGTTACTTTCCATGTTCTGTTGATTGCTGAAATCGAACCTTGGATAGATACCCAATCTCCGGTTTCCAAATTATGGCCGGAAGCTGTAATACGTACCGGGGTGGTATTGGCCACATTTGTAATATCCACTCTTGACAATGGTGTACCCGAAGAATTTTCTGTCTGGCGCAGAATTCCATTTACAAAGCTATTTGTTGAGCCTCCGATAACGGTTCCTGCAGCACTGTTAAGTACCACAGCTTTGTCTGTTTGGGTGAAATTTACCATTCCTCCAGAAAGATTAACACGCTGATTGACAGAAATATCACCGCCATCATTATTAATTGTACCACCCCTTAAAATCAAGGAATCGGTTACTGTTGTGGTTACAACACCTGAGCCAAGGTTAATAATTCCCCCTTGTAAGGAAGACATGTTTCTGGCCTGGAGCGAAGTCCCATTTAAGCTTATACTACCACCCCGGGTTGTTAAAGAGTCATTTACCTGAACATTTGCTGTTCCCAGATTTACGGTTCCTCCTTTGTTAATCAGATTTCCAAATCTGTAATTCGAACCTGTGGCATTTAATGTTCTTGCCCCTTCAATAATTAAAGAATCGCGAATCAAGGTATTGGAAAGACTGGATGCTGAAAACGGCAAATCCAGATTCCCACCAGCCAGTGTTAAGGTTCTGGCTTCTATGATTCCAGAGGCAGCTTTTTGGGAATTTCCATCAACAACAATGTCATAAAATCCGGTTCTTCCAGGGAAAGCAAATGCATTGGTATCGTACACAAATGCATCTGTACTCACCACATTGATGGTGAAAGTGGTGGTAGTTGGAACTGTTGCTACTTCAAAAGAGCCGTTGGCTTTCACATTTCCTTTCGAACCTGCAATGGCCACCATTTGGCCTACCTGAAGATTGTGGTTTCGTGGAGACGTAATCGTAATTGCCGATGGTCCGTTTGCCATGGCGTTAATCGGAATCATGGCTGTTGGGATAATCAAACCTGAATTGGCGGTATAAGTTCCTGAGGCAAAACCTTGCATCCTGACCTGAGTTGCACTCACCACTTGAATTACCTTCAATGGTTTCGCGGGAACTGAAGCACCACGCACATTGGCCAGAATAATGACATCTCCCAAAGCCAGGTTGTGGTTGGCCGAAGTGGTAATGGTTATCACATCGGGACTATTGGTATAAGTCAATGCAGAAATTCTCGGCCTGGCTGTCAGGACATTTCTTCCATTAAAATTTAATTCTGCTGAAGCCCCGGGAATGTTTTGAACTGAATCGGAAATAAACCGAACCGAACCATTAATGTTGGCCAGATTGTCGTGTGAAAACTGAATTTTCGGCGTTTTTCCACTGACGGTCAAGGCGGCATTTTCACCATACACCACCAGCATGGAACCCGAATTGTTGGCAATATTCAGATTTCGGCAAACGGCATCTGAAGTAGAAATAATAGGCATAAATGGCTTCGGAGGTGCATTGGTAATGGTTACATCCTCATCCGCCAAAGGAACCCTTTGGTCGCACCAGTTGGCATCGGTGTTCCAGTCGTTGTTTACAGCGCCAATCCAGAAAGCGCCTGTTGGCAAATTGCGGCTGAATTCATTGGAGCCAAGATCAGGCTTGGAAACATCCCTTACCAAAAGACTATCATAATCGGCCCGATAGGCTACGTTAATGCCTTTGTCTTTGATTGGGCAATTGTCAGTAGACAAGGATAAGTCTCCATTCGGAGCAGGTTGATTTTCTTCAAAATTGGCAAAATTGAAGATGTTGTTTACTGAACCTGCTCCTGCAAAGCCTTGCCAGGTAGCTATTGTGTTTATGGTTGTTCCATTATACCATCCGAGAAAGGCATTGGCACCTTCTGCATACAAAAGGTTATTGGTAAAATCAGCCGCCTGCCAGTTGGTTACATCGGTTACCCCGGCCGAGTAGGCGGGAGGCCCTGGTCGTAAGGAAGTGGAGGTAAAGAAAATATTGTTTCTCACAACGGCTCTGCCTGGTCCTGATTTCAGGAATCCATACTGAGGCTGCGAGGCCGCCCCCGAATGGTTTCGTTGCCAGATGGTATTGAAATATATTCTAGGCAGACTATACGATCCAATGCCAGGCGTTTGCACCCAGATTCCCTGGGAACCTGCACCCGCCCAACCTGGTTGTGAAAGATTGGCAATTTCCATGGTGAGTTGGTTGTTGGCAACCAGAAGATCATTTGCCGATGAACCAACAATGGCAACACCGGTCATCGATACAGCCCGGTTGTTGTAGAAACGGTTTTTGCGGATAATGCCCTTGTATTCAGAACAAAAAACACTGTAACCGATCAATTGACTTACGAGTGCATCCGGCCTTCCACTGGTAATGTTCATGTTGGTGATCTGGTTGGAATCAAGGGTGAATGACATTCCGGTTCGGGCCGGAAGCATGAACAAACTACCTGAGTTGGTTGACGATCCTGAACCGCTGTATCCTTGCAAAGTAAAGGTGTTGGCGGTTATCGGTGTGGTTACCCTGAACATGCCATTGGCGGATGTATTTCCGGAATTAAGTCTTGACCATACATAATCGCCGGCCAACAGACCATGATTGTTTATGGTTACCACGCCGTTACTGGTGTTGTATCCTGTAAATTCACGGTCGGATCCAATCCGGATGGCGTTGAATACAAACCCGTTAAAGCCATAACCGGCTGAAATGTTTTTGATCGTGTTTCCTTTGATCATAACTTTTCCAGAACTTTCATGGCTGATCATATACGATGAAATGGCCGGATAAGAAATATGGGCTGCCGTATTGTTTACGATGGAAACGGAGTCTGTAGAGAAGTTTCTGACAAAATAGTTGTTCCCGGTTCCGCCACTGGCACGGATGGTATCGCTGCTCAGTTTGGCATCGGTTCCGCCGAAGACGTTGTTCTTTACATCAATCCTTCCGCCCTGAAGGTTAAAACCATACACCGCTCCCGTGGCTCCACTGAAGGAAACTGTATTGATATTCCGTATCAGGTTGTTTTCGGCTTTGGTAGCGATTTCGTTACCTACGTTGATATTAAAACACTCCAACGTTACCCCGCGGCTGAAAACCATGGCGTTACCGTCCGCCCCGGTTTGCTGACCACCAATAAAGTTGTTCGAAATGATGTTGTTGTTCGACTTTAAACCAGGAACAAAGTTGATGGCCTGGAAGTTGGTCGCTCCCACAGCAGGTGGCTGGGATATCTTATTAAAAATGCTGTTCCCAGTGATTTCCCAGTTACTTCCATTTCCAAGGCTGGTCACTGACACAGCTACTTCATCAAATTGAGAAATTTCATTGTCCTTGATTTTGTTGTTGCTGTTAAGGCTGTTTCCTGTATTTTGAGAATACACACAACGGGTTGCCAGAATATCATAAGCTGCAACCACTTGTCCGTTAAATGGAGGATTGGGATCGGCGGTCATATTTGGAACACCTCCAGTATTCAGAATAGGAGCAGTCGTTGGATTTTGAAGGGATGAAAAAGAGGTTGAACCGCCAAGACCTGCGAATCCACCAGTCAATGCCATAAATGTTCCATTCAAACCATGGCCAGGCTCTGGTCCGGAAATTCCTGAAATCGTAAATGGATCTCCTACCCGCATACCGCTGTTCTTACTAAACGAAACAGTAGGCTGAAAAACAGGACCTCCACAACTACCAACCACCCAGGTATCCTGAATGTTGCCGTTACAGGCATATTGTGTCGCTCTAATTTCGTTGATTGTAATTCGAGTGCTTACGATTCCACCTGAAGTGTAAGATCCTGTGGTTGATCCGGTTATTGTTACTGTGAATTGATTGGTAGCGGTCACAATACCAAATGCATTGCTTCCTTGCCACTCCTGGTTAGGAGAAGTTCCTCCAAATCCATTCACACCAGAAACGCTGGCCCAAAACCGTTGGCCAATGGCATTGGCTCCAAATGTTCCATTGGCAACCGTGTAATAAAAAGTAACCTGACCTACTGATGGTGTGTTGTTTATATATGTACAATTAGTGACGGCCATGTTGGTGACCATTGGAATTCCCGGTCTTGAAAAAACGGCAGTTCCTGTGTATCCAACTACATTGTTTAATGCACCAGATCCACCCAAACGATCAACGCCAGGAAAAGACAAATACCTTGGTTTGGTTGAATCTGCTCCGCTGGCATTTTCCCAAATAGAAAAAGCATTGTTGTCTAATTTCCGTGCATAATGGGTTCCGTTGGCCATATATACACCCTGTACCCCATTGATTGTAACCGGATTTCCTGAAATCAAACCATGATTATTGGATGAAACTACCACAGGTGAAACCAGGAATTTACCCCCACTCACATAGGCGCCGGTCACATCCACACCTCCATTTGCTCCATTTGAATTCCGAAGAGTGAATTTATCCGTTCCGGTAACATCGATTTGCCAACCTGTATATCGGTTTACTTCGGTTTCCAGATTTCCACTGGAACCATCCACATCGGCAATCCGGACAGCCCAGCCAGAAATCATATTGTGGTTGGCTGACGTAGTGATTTCAATCAATCCACTTCCCAATTTGGTTACATTGGTTATGTAAATGAATGCAGAACCGTTGCCAAAGGTTTGCCATTGGGTAATTAAAACCGGGGCACTGGCCTGTGCTTTCCATAGGCGGTTGTCGGTATGAAAACGGATAGATCCCGAATTTGGGGTGTATGTTCCACTTGAAACAATGAGTGGATTGGTGGCTGCAATGTCACGGTAAATTTCCAGTTCATTGGCTGATATGGCTTTTGCATAATAGTCGCCATCGTTGTTGATGGCAGCATAGGTAACGCCTCCAAGTCCCGGGCCGGCAATGGGCTGAATCACTCCAATCGGAATTCCGTGATTTATTGTATTTTTTTGATTGTCAGCAGTTTGAACAGTTACCGGATTGTTTGCAACCAAAGCATTGATATCATAGTTTATTCTAAATGCTCCACTTCCTGTACTGCCATCCAGTGAAAATGTTTTTGGACCCGTTACCGTAATTTCCCAATTATTTCCATTCGCAGCATAATTGCCATGAACCCCTTCTATGTTCACATTCTGGCCGGTAGAGAATCCATGATTTTTAGAAGTGGTTATTACGATGGGTGATGCATTGCTTGCACCAATTATGGCACCATAAGGCAATCCAGGCATAAAATTGTTCGAAATCCCGATCACGATCGGTTCCAGTCGACGGTCGCCATTGGAGGAGATCCGGTTGGATTCGAAGGTGTTAAAGCTGTTTCCTATGGTTGGCGAGCTTGAAAGATAAACCGTTCCGGTATAGCCTGAGGTTTCGTCCGACCCTTCCAGAATCATATCTTTAAAGGTATTGTTTTGGGCACCGTTGAGTAACCTCACCGCATTGGCGTTTACTCCATTTGATTTATTAAGGAATCTCCATTTGTCATTGCCTTCAAACCTAAGGTTATCGGCTCCATCCAGAACGATGAGTGGATTGCCGTTTGGCACGCCTGTATTGCTGGTTTCTACAACCGATCCACCGGTATATCGGATGGTGACGGCGACGGTTTGGTTTTGATTGAAGGTGATTGGAAAAACTTCTGTTCCTCCATTGTCAGACCGTCCTTCATAACTTGATTGGAAGGTAAATGAGGTAGGGGCTGTAAACCGGACATCGTTGTATTCGGCTGCTACTGAGGTTAAATTAGGAAAGTTTCCGGTCGGTCCGACCGAATAACCACCTCCCGGAGGCGTCACAGTAGCAGGACCTCCAACCGCAAGGAACATACCCGTTGAACCGGCGATGGTTGAAAGATCCAGAGGTTTGGAAGAGGTAAAGTCATAGTACCTTGCGGTCGCCACGGATAAGGTTGTGTTTTTAGCAAAATTTCCTCCAACGGACGTAAAACCAGAAGTAAGATTGACATTGCTTTGTCCCAGACGGTGATCCGAGGTGATCGTATCATTCACTACCTTAATGGAGGCCAGACTTGCCAGGGAACCGCTGGATGCGTCCGTTCTTCGGATTCTCCAGTTTAATCCTGCAATAGCCGTTTGGGTTCCTACATTCTGAATTTTTGTTCCTGAAGCCTGGTTGGCACCGGTAGCTGACACGGAGGCTCCCAATGTTTTCTGGGTGGCGTCATTTACCAATGAATTTAAGGTCACTGGCTTAAATCCGGCAGAAGTTCCGATGGGATAGGTGAAGGTTCCTGAAACGGAAGAACCAAAAACTTTTCTCAGGTTTCCGATGATGTAGTTTTGCCGGTCTCCGCCCGTTACCGCAGCAAAGTTGGAAGGATTGGTTACCGTTAAGGCATCAGCAGTATTGTCCAGACGACCGGAAACGATGGAAAGAAGGTTGGTGTTCCATCCGCCGGAACCTGAAAGCGTGGCAAATGTCGTATTGGCGGCTCCCCGCAAAGAAAGCGGACCGGAAGTTAAGGTGAATGCACCTGTATTCACATTGCCGGAAATCCATCGGACCGGAATCGAACCAAAACTAGCATTGCCGGTCAAGGTGATGCCAGAACCCGTATTCAAAAACTGAATGTCCGGATTGGCAGACCAGGTACCCGAAGCCGCCAGATTTTGTGCTCCGGTTCCTTTGAAGAAAATGGGGCAGTTGGTAAAGCCAAAGGTACCGGAAACGGCTCCTTGTGTAATGGTTCCACCAGTCTGATTAAAATTACCCAGAATATTGGTGATGGTTCCTCTATTTGTATTTTGAGAGCCGGTAATGTTGAGGTCGATAGTTCCGGCACCAGTTTGGGTAAAATTGGAAATGTTTAAGGTAACCAAACCTCGGTCAAATGAAGGGTAAAATACCCCGCCGTTATGCACGAAATTTGTACTGTTAAGTGTTAACCGGGCAATGTTATTCCCTTGGTTCAACATTCTGAAAGTTCCGGCATCCTGTTGAAATCCGGTCCAGTTATACACTTGAGTGGTCGAAGCACTGTTGGATATATTCAGGTTTCCTGTTCCGGTAGATTGAACCCTGAAATTATTGGTGGTCGTTATCGGAGGATTGGTAAGTGTCAGGTTTGAAGTTTGATTTGGAGAGTTCCATATAAAATTACTGAAAGGTTGATTTCTTGCATTCCAGCCGGTTCCTGTTCGGATTCCTATGACCTGAACCGTAGAACCTCCTACAAATTGCATTTGGCCTGTTCCGCCGAAGGCACCCATGAGGTCTGTATTTGTCCCATTTGCATCTCTGTCCTGAATCAGGTTTGATCCTGATCTGAAAATTGTCCTTGTTGTGGCATTCTGTGCGTTAAAGGCATATTCTCTCCCTGTTAGAGTCAATGTTCCGGTAACATCAAGGTCAACATCCGAAGTATTTGAATTGTCATTAATAGTTACATCCCTTAAACCAACGACCAGATTGGCACCTGATTCGATTACAACCTGATCGAAAGTTGAATTGCTTCCTGAAGTAAGCCCAACAATCAGGGTCCCGTTATCTCCTACAGCAAACCCTTGCTGACGGTCAGCCGCTGCGGTTGGGTTAACGCATCTTAAAGTTGCGGTTGTGCCTGTGCTAAGGATTCTCCAGGATTGACCATCGTTTCCAGACCAAAGCAAAACACCATTATTTCCACTTGCGAAAAGGTCTCCATTTGTGGCATACCGGACAAAAAGCAGGTTTTCACTGGTAGGAGAAGTAATGGCTGTCCAACTGGAACCACTATTAACCGTTCTGAATATCACACCCCCATTTCCAACAATAATTCCAGTAGCTCCAGGTGAGGCTGTTCCATTAAAAGCAACTGAATTAAGGGTTGGATTTCCAGCGATGGTTTGTTCAGCATTCCATGTTGGGTTGGTTGACCATGCAGCGGCTGTAGTTCTCCTGTAATATCCATTTTCACCAACAATATGACCCTGATAATTGGCTCCATTTCCATGCATATAACAGCCTCTTAGATTCGTTGTTGTAGCAATAACGGAGGTCCGATCATTAAATAAATCTCCATTATTTCCGCTGGAGCTGTGAATGATGACCATTCTTCCATTATTTCCGACAGCGATTCCAAAGCCAAAATTTACATCCACACAATTGATATTTTCAGTTATCGTTGGATTTCCATTTGCTGTTGGTGTAACTGCAGACCAGGTCAATCCACCCAAAGCATTATTACTTCCGCCATCACCCCTTAAGAAAGTTCCGGAATTTCCAACGGATATGGCATAACGACCTCCATTGTAGGTAGTAACGGACTTAAGATCGTTGGTGGTTCCTGTTGTGATGGCAGTCCACGAGGAACTACCATTCTGGGTACGTTGTGCGTAACCGCCATTGCCCACAATCAGCCCATTCAGGCTGTTGTTCGAAGATAAGGCTGTCCCATTGAATTGGATGGATGTTGAAGGGGAATTTGTACTGGTAACATTTTGCGGCCAGGATATTCCCACTGTATGACCTGATACCAATTGTACCACCCCGCTTGTATTTGTCGGGGCAGCTGTTGCAGGAATCCATGAAGTTCCGTTATGAGTTTCCCAGGTATTGAGTGTAAACCAATTTCCACTTTGGCGGGTTCTGAAGTTTCCACTAACAGATGGGACCGGAACCGTTGGTGCAGTTGGAGCCGCACAACCCAGCGTAATGGTTTGGCTGCCCGGTACACTTGAACCGCAGGTATTATTTGCAGTTACATTTAATGTGGCAGTCGCACCCTGGAAAGTGGCCGCATAGTTAATGGTTGCTGAAGTACCTGATGGCGTTATGGTTCCGGCGGTCGCTGGAAAAATACTCCAGGTATATCCGGTTGCTCCCGAAACAGCGGATATGGAATAGGCTGCACCGGCTTGTCCGCAAGTGGGTGTGGTGGTTCCTGTGATCGATCCCGGTTGAGATGGAGCATTACCTGAAATGGTGATCGGGAAGAGAGCACCCAACCGGGTTCCGCCTCCTGTGGATCGCATCCTCAGGTAATACGTGCCGGGTGCAGTGTAAGGTATGGTCAAGGCCGCCGTACTCCCCGTCAATGCAGGAAATGGTGTAACGTTGTTCAATGCAGTCGTAGAACCAAGTCCACTTGAAACTGTATTTAACCCGGCATCCAGTACGTCAATGGTAATGGTATTTGTAGAAGGATAGGAAACCCCGGCAGGTGTGGTTACCTGAACCGTCACTCCTGTCTGACCCGGACAAAAAGGACCTGCCGGCGTGGTACCTGTAATGCGGTTGCAGTTTTGTAGCGTTACGGTAAGGGCTGAAGACCATGCGGAGTTTCCGCAGGAGTTTTTGGCACGAACGGAAATCTGCGGTGTACCAATAAAGTTATTCCAGGCAATGGTTGCAGTTGCATCCGTTCCTGAAAGAATTGTTCCAGCAGAATCGGGAATGATTCTCCATTCATAATCGGTGGCCCCTGCAGCCGCAGCAACTGAGTAGGTATAATTATTAGAAATACTATTTAAACAAAGGCTAAGAACTGCACCCGTCGGGGTTCCTGGTAAAGATGGAATATTTCGGATAATACTTAAAGATGAACTTGGTATTGAAGAAACCGAAGGTGTATTACCTGTTACTCCATTCACCCGAATTCTGTAAAGGCTTCCAGCTGCTTGTCCACCTGGGATAGTTGCAGTAATAGTGCCATTTCTAGGACCTGCCCCTCCGGTAATATTACTAACTGTTCCTATAATGGTTCCTGGAAAATTACCGGAAACATCAGAAAGCTCAGTGGTATATTGATTGGTTCCAGAAACTGTTACACCAGCAGGAACTGTGAAATTAACTGTAAATGAAGCCCCTGCACAACCGTTAAATTCACCAGTATTAGAAATACAAGGCGAAATATTGGTAACACTAAAAGTCTGCCAGGCAGAAACACCACAGGCATTGGTGGCCCGTACCCGCACAGTTGCTGTACCTGAATAGGATGGATTCCAAACGACAGACCCAACGGTATCGGAACCGGAAATTTTACCCGCACAGGTAGGTAAATCACAAGGGTCCAATTGGTTTGAAACGGTTGGAGAAACTTCCCACTCATAAGTTGTGGCATTGGCCACTTTGTTGATGGTAAATGGTGTAACAGAAGAAGCATTGCTGCAAACCTGAACCGGACCAGAAATGGTACCCGGAGTTCCCGGAGCGGCAATTACAATGGAAGCAGAATACCAGAATCCAGGAGTTACCGGATTGGTTCCCCGAACACGGATTCCATATCCTGTACCTGCAGGTGTAGCCACTGGAATAGTGGCGGTTAAGCTTTGTGTTGCATTGCTGGTGGAAGTAAGGCTGCCCAATACAGTGGTTGTTCCACCGTCTTCCGCAAATTTTCCGGTGGCATCGGAAAGCTCGGCCTGAAACTGGTTTCCTGGATTAAAATTAACCAAAAAATTAGGGGGAGGTGTAAACCCGATGGTGGCTGTATTGCTTCCGGATTGAGAACAAAAAGTACTTTGAGTTAAGTTTAAGGAAATAGGATTGAGGTTTACAAATCCAAGTCTTCCAAAAATAGCCGACTCAGAACTAGGTGTTGCCACGCCCCATGTTGGAACATTGGCGGTTGGGATGTTGTTCGGTCGTGCAGAACCTGTGACATCGGTTGTATGGTAACCGGCCACATACACCCCATTAGAGAAAGGAAACGCAGCTTCAATTTCTGTATTTGAACCTCCTACACCAGTTAATGTATCCCATGCGCCAGTAATCAGCGTGCTGTAAACGGGATACGATAAATCGGGTCTGTAAATTCGTACGAACTGGTTCCATGCAGACACACTTCCAGTTCCTGGTTTAGGCATTTTTTGATGCGCATCTACTGTAGTGATTGTTCTTCTTCCTGTTCCGACAACTGTAACACTTCCATTGGCGGCCACGTTTATCCTGGTTTTCATTTTGGTGGTATTCAAATCTGGAAAACCAGTATTTGGCATTTTCCAATTGTCCATTTTTGGATCGGTACTTACTGAACCCAAACCTGTCGGATTATCAGAATACTCCGCTATAAATGTTGAATTTAAAAGCTTTGGCTGAACTGGAATCGGACCGGATGGCATACGAATCAAGTCAAACTTGCCTATCCATGAATAATGCCCGGTTTCAATTGTATTGATACCGGAATTGCTGTTTTTAAATCCGGAGGCTCCTCCATTAAAATATAGCTGATTCCCCTGCCAGAACATATTTCCACTAAAACCATGTTGTCTGGCCAAAACCACTAGTTTGTCCGAAGCATAATCAATATCAACCCCATCAATGTATTGGTCCGGTAGAGAAATGTCTTTCTGATCATACAATCTGGCCCACCATTTTAGTCCACCCGTATTGTCCATTGCAACCACAACCGGTTCAAAATCAGGAACCCAGTTAGAGCCATTGTATTTAGTAACCGACCAAAAGGCAGTTTGTGTGCTGTATCCGAAATACATATGATTGTCCCGACGATCAATTACAATTCCGCCCAAACGCCCCGTTGGTCGGGTTGAACGAAAATTGGTTCGGTATCCAACTACGGAGGTATTATAGTTTGTCCCTTGGGTTAATCGTCCATAAGCCCTTCCATCTCCGGGAGTGGCTCCTTCTGCCTCAGGGGCATAAAAATCATCCGGAAATTTTCCCTTTCTGGCCTTGTTGTTTTCGTCAAGTCCATTGTAGTTGTATCCATTCCAAAAAGCTGTCCCGTTTACAGAGGAACGTAAAGAACCGCTTCTATATGCTTTTAAAATAATGCCAGAATAAGTAGCTGAACCAGGAGTGTAAGAAGAAGCAGTCCTGTAATTTCTTTCCGTGTTTGGACCAACCGTATCGGTTTGGTATGGCCAGTTTTCGACGGTTGTCAATGCTCCTGAACTGGTCAGTTTATTGATGGCTGCCCAATCCCAATCGTAATCCAATCCCCAGCCAAAAACTACAGAACCATCGTTTCCAACATCCCATGGCTGAATGGTTTTGTAGGCAGATGGACCAGCACCTTTGTTTTTGGCCGAAACCGGATAATACCAGGAACAAGCCGTTGGCAATCCGGCCACAAAGTTATTATTGAGCCTGGCGATATAGTATCCATCCTCGTCATTGGAGGCAGTGGTTCTCATCCCGGAAATAACCATGTTTCCAGTGGTAGAACCAATCTGGTTGGTAGTCCGGATTCGGTTTACACTTGCTACCGTTCCGGCAGGAAACCGAACCACTTGTTCAATAGTGGTTTGGGTGGAATTGAGCAACATCAGAAAAGCTATCTTCGAATCCGAAGAATTGATGCTTGAAATGCCTGGAGCCAGATTTACGGTAAGCGTTGTTACAGGAGTTCCTCCGGGAAGCCAAGCCAGATTTTCTGCCTCCCCTGCTACAAGAACCTTGCCGTTTGAAAGCTCAACAACATCATTAAAACGCTCTTTTCCAGCATTTCCGGCGTAAGTCAGAATATTTTGGGCAATCATTTGGCTGCTTGTAAAAAATAAACATATAGCAGCAAAGGAGGCACGGTATAGGTGCTTCATATTAGTTTGAATTTTTTGGTTAAATTGGTTACGACTTAAAAAGGATTACCCTCAGGCTTTCGATTTTTAAGACATGGCAATAATCAAAAAAAACCATTTAAAAAACAATTTAATATTACCAATGCGTTAAAATTGGCAAGTTTTGGATAGGATTGGTTGATATAGATAAAACTTAATTTTCAATCAAACTAACCAGGTAGCCGGTTTATAGAAACCCTGATATTGAAAAAAAAACATAGTCCTGAAAAAAATCCAATTTCAAATGGATTTGAATAATCCTGAAAACTATTAGTCTTCAAAATTTAACTACCTAAAAACCAAAAAATTATAGTTTTAAAATGTCGCCCCAAATTTTACACCAACTAAAAGTGGTGAATTTCGGGCTCCACTAGTTGGTTTAAAAGCTGGATTAAGAAATCCGGAAAAATGTGGTTCAAGAAAAATCTCCCTATTTCGATTTGGTAAAGAAATGGGAAGTCCAAAATGAATACCAAAGTTTACGTTTTCTCCAAAAAAGTCATTTTCATTTTTAATTATTTCATTAAACTCTATTTTGGTACTTGTGTAAACTGGAACTGAAACAGCTGGTGAAATCTTCAATCCCATATTTGAAATAATTTTTTTAATCCAAATACCAAACTGAGTTTCCAGACCAAAAACCTGTGTGTTTACATTTTTCTCAGTTTCTTCAAAAACCGGACTTATAAACTCAAAACCGTTCTGGTCTGGCATGCTTGAATATCCCTCTATGGAATTTCCCCTGATTGAAAATCTACTTTTATCTGCCAAATAATTAGCTGAAAAAGAAGTAAACAAAGCCCAGTTTTTTCCCAATTCATACTGGATTAGTAAGTCAATGCTATATGAAATTCGCTTTGCCGAAAACTGATTCATTGCAAGATTTTTTGCCCTTTTTTCTTCTCCATTTACATTCAATGCCTGATTTTTAACTGAATAATATACACCTGCAAATCCTTGAAGTTTAATACGTTTGCTGGACTTTACTTTCGATGAATCTTTTTGGGCTATGTTCACTTTTGGAACCTCTTTTGCTGAATCTAAGATGGTCTCCTTTTTTACTTCTAGAACCTTAGAATTTAACTGGTTAAATTGTGTAATAGAATCTATGATTGAAACTGTATTTATTTCAGGGTTGGTTATTCCTTTTTCTAGTCCAATTCTATCAGCCTCAATGGATTGAATTGGAGAAATATTTTTACTTTTCGATTCTTCCAGAGGAATTTGACTATTTGATGTATTGGCTTTATCATGTATTCTATCAGCGTTTTTTTGTTTATTCACTAACATCGTGGTAACATTTGAAATAGGAAGATTTTTCGATTTTTTAGATTTTACTATTATCAGTTCTTTTTTACCGGGAACCTTATTTTCTGTTAAATCCTTATCAATTGTTTTTGGAGAATTTGCCATTAAAGGATTCCTGGATTTTAGCATCAGATGTTTTAAAGCTGGCTCTTTTTCGTTACTAAATTCATGATTTTTAGCCTTTTCAATTGGATCTGATTTCTTTAGATGTTCATCATTATTTGTCATAAACTGCTTACCTTTCTTTGAAGAGTTTTTAACCTCATCCAGGTTGGCTTGTTCTTTTTTATCATTTAAATCCTTAATATCAATCCAGGTTTGAGCCACATAAAAAATACTGGATACAGCCAAAATTGCACCCAGGCCAATCCACCAAAAGAAAAGAAATCTCTGTCTTCGTTTTCGTTGTAGGTTTTTGTTCACTTCTGCCCAAAGATCTCTTTTGGATTTGGCAGATTCATTTTGAAATTTATTGCTTAAACCACCTTGTTCATTCATGATTCAGTTGGTGTTAATTTGTTCTTTAGTAATGCTTTAGCCCTTGCAAATTGACTTTTGCTCGTACCTTCTGTTATGTCTAACATTTCTGCGATTTCTTTGTGCCCGTATCCCTCAATTGCAAAAAGGTTAAATACCATTTTAGAACCTTCGGGTAATTCTTTTATCAATTGGTTTAGATCTTCCATTGAAAGTGCATCCAAAACAGTGAGATCGTGGCTTTCCAACAATTCATTTGGCTGGTAAGAATTTGACCATGTTTGCCTGGCGTTTTTTCTATGAAGGCTTAAAGCTTCATGAATTACAATGGTTTTCATCCATCCTTCAAAACTACCTTCTTTATATTGATCTATTCTTGAAAATATCTTTGTAAACCCCTGAATTACTACATCTTCTGCTTCTGCTGTTGTTCTAACATATCGCAAAATCATAGCAAAAAACTTCCTTTCGTACATGTCAAACAAGATACGTTGAGCTTTTGATTTGCCAGCCTTGCAATCGGCCAGAAGTTGATTAAGCGCAGGTTTCAAATGCTAGCTGAAATTCTTATTCACATAAGAATGAATGGTTTAGAGATAATTATTGAATTTTGAGTAAAACTTTTGCGGTTTCACATTTACCAGAACTTGTACAAAGTTTATAATAGAATGATCCTGAGCCTGAGGCACCTAAAGGATTAATTCTGATCTCATTACCATATTTTGTTACCGTAAAGTAAGAATTCTGTGAATCTTCTATCAACTCAAAGGTTTGGAGATTTACAAAATCTATCGCAAAAAAATCATTTGCCAATAGACTTTCCAAAGACAAAGTAATGGATGGATTATATCCTTGCCTTATGGTATCGGGAGTCAATTTAAAATGGGCATCACAATAGGTTTGATCCAATTGAACAGTTAATTCTACGGGTGTTGTTTTGGTTTGGTGGCCATTGGTAATATCGTATGTAAAGCTTACATTACCTTTAAAAAAAGTGGGGAGGATAAGAGCCGCTTTATTGTTGTGAACAAAGCCATGGCCCACCGGAAGGTTTTCCAATTTTGAAACTTGGGCATCAGGACAATAGCTGGTGTCATTTGAAATGATAGGCAGAAAAAGGGTGTCTTCTAAGTTGTAAGTAAACTTGTCAGAATGGGGTTCCATTAAACAAGAGCCTGGGGAAACTTTAAAAATTATCCATGCTGATTTGCAATTGTTTCCTTCGCAAATCTGGTATTCAGCAGAATCGATAAGTACAGATTTTCGATCAGCTTTGTAAACATATTGTCCGGCATCTGAGCCCTTTGTTATTCTCCCAAATAATGGATTTCCAACCCTTAGAAGGACTGCTTGAGTAAACAGGTTACTATCTGCCAAATTAAAAACAGTTCCAGTTGACAAGTCAAATTGGACATTGAGCTTTTTAAGAGCCAGATTTTTGAAATTGGAGGGCTCAGGAGTATCTTTTTCCCTGTCGCAGCTAACCAAAGTGATTAATGAAATAAAAAGGCAGATTTTTTTCATAGAAGTTTCTAAATTGAGATAACTCCAAATTGTTTGAAAAGGATGGAATAGGTTTAAAAAAAAGGTTCTACTGGGAATTTAGTGATGGAAATAAAAAAATTAACAGGATGAGATTGATTGAAAAATAGGGATTATTTCCAAAACCTCAATATTAAACCAATATGGCCCTAACTGCTATAATTCATTGATTTAAATAGTGTTATGAAAAGTAAATATTTTGGTAAAACACTCGATTAAATCTTATAATATTTTTTTTCTAAATTTTTCCATTAAATTTCCTGTAGAACCAAAATTTATAAATGTGCAACAACCAACGTTAAATCATCCGGCCTTTTAACTTTAACTTAGACCTGTCAGGTTTAATGAAACAACTATTTTCACTCATTCACCAGCATCTTAAACTGTAAATCAGCAATCGAAACCGGTTCTTTAGAATCAAATTCAATAGATTTTTCCTCCCCTGGTAATAAGTCAACATAATTGTCTGAAAAATGAATGTTTCCATTTTTTGAACTGACAGACAGATTCTTAACCAGCAAATTGGGTTTCAATTTTAAGGTATAACCAGAACTGGTTTTTTCTAAAACCGGATTCAATTCGGTTTCAACCAGTTTCAAATCTTTAGGCAATTTCAAATACTGAACATCCGATATAGATTGGGTTCCAGATTTTGAAATCGCCTTAATCTGGATAAAAATAGAGGCAGAATCTGTAGGACTCCATTTTGCTTTCTTTAAGGCAAAGGTTTTATTCCAAACCATATTGTCAGCCACATTTCCTTTAGGAATCAGTATTTCCTGTCGGCTCAATTCTTTGCCGAAAAAGTCTTTCCAAACAATCTCAAATCCTTGAAATGCAAATGGTTTCAATGCTTCATTCACTATTGAAATCTTAATAGAATCTCCGGCCAATTTCGAAAAAAGCGCCAATGGTTCATTTGCCTTTTTGGCAAAATATTGGGTTGCCTTCCATGTTCCATAATAATCAATGGAACTCCAGGAAGCAGCTGGCCAGCAATCGTTTAGCTGCCAATACAGTGAACCCATACAATAAGGCATTTTTGTCCGGTGGGTTTCTATAGCAAACTTCATGGCCTCCGCCTGCTGCAATTGGCTTACATACGTAAAACTCTCAAAATCCTTAGGTTTTTGATAAAATTGAGCCGAGAATTTTTTGATTTTCGAATTGCCATTGGGATGCTTTTGATGCACATCCATCACATCAGAGTCTTCATACCAATCCTGTGATTCAGAAAACTTTTTAATACTTTCCATGGCTGGAAACGATTGGTAGCCATATTCACTTTGAAAGCGTGAAACATTGTTTTTGTATTTTCTGTAGTCACCAGTTCCAAACCAGACATGCCAATCGTGGATATCGCCAAATCCAATTTTGTCTGGCCTGATTTCGTCGTCATTAGCCGATGGAGAGCTCCTTGTATAAAATCTTGATGGATCTTCTTGTTTTACAATTTCAGGTATTATATTGTGAAAGAGAACTTTATGGTCCTGATAAAGTTTAGCTGAATCAGCTTTACCATAAGGAATGCCCCCCATCATCCATCGTTTTAGCCAACCGGTTTCGTTTTCATTGTTGCCACACCAAATTCCGATAGAAGCATGGTTTCTAAGTCTTTGCACATTTTGCCTCACTTCCTGTTTGACCAAATTCTGAAACTTAGAAGTGCCTGGATACATGGTGCAGGCAAACATAAAATCCTGCCAAAGCAAAATACCCAAAGAGTCGCAGAGTTGATAAAAAATATCATTTTCATAAATACCACCTCCCCAAACTCTGAGCATATTCATATTGGCAGATTTTGCAGACATCATAGTTTGAAGGTAGCGCTCCTTCCCTACCCTGGTTAAAAAGTTATCCTGAGGAATGTAGTTGGCCCCTTTCATAAATACAGGCCTCCCATTCAGCTTAAAATAGAAAGATTTTCCATCCGAGTCTTTTTCATGAACCAATTCCACGGTCCGAATTCCAAACTTAAATTTCTTTTGGTCCAATACCTTTTTTTCTATTGACAAAGAACCTGTTACATCATACAAATGTGGATTACCAAGGCCATTAGTCCACCAAAGTTCAGCACCACTGATTTTGAACTCGAATGGATGTGCTTTCCCTTTTCCAGAATCAACCAGGCTTATACTTTTTTTGTCTTTACCTATCAAAAGATCAAATTGATAGCTTCCGGTTTTATCATTTTGAAGTTTTATGGTCCCTGAAATGGTGGCTGTTTTTCCATCCAGTTTCTTAGTATAAAGATAGATATTTTCAATTTTTGTTTCATTCCAGGCCTCAAGCATAACTGGTCGCCAGATTCCTGAAGTTACCAGTCTTGGTCCCCAATCCCAACCATACGCATAACCGGCCTTTCTGGTAAAAGGGCTTGTTTTCAAGGGCATTCCATCATTTACTGCCGGCAAGGTTTCAGGATTGGCTACCAAATCTGGTAATGCAGCTTTAAGTGGCGAAGTAAAAACAAGCAAAATTTCATTTTTCCCTTTTACTAAAAACTTTTTTACATCAATTCTATATTCCAGAAACATATTCTCTGTTTTTATAAGAGATTTCCCATTCAAAAAAACTTCGGCATAGGTATCCAATCCTTTAAAAACCAAGTTTATATTGGTTTTTGTTTCCAGACTTGTATCCAATTCGAATTCGGTTTTGTAGGCCCAATCCAGGTTGCTCACCCATTGCACCCATTTTTCATTGTCTCTCCAAAATGGATCGGAAAGCGCTTTGTTGGCCATTAAATCTGTATGAACAGTACCTGGAACATTTGCCGGCCTCCAGTTTGTATTACCAAGTTCTTTAAAAATCCAGTTTTTACCTGACAAATCCTGTTGAAGCACCTGCCCAAAAGCGTATTGCCATCCAACGATTAAAAATAAAAATCGGAAAAGAATTTTCATGGTCGCAAGAAAGCAATAGAAACGCAAAAACCCCGCTTTTGGGGCGGGGTCATTGCAAAGAAACGGAGACTAATACTTTTGATTTTCCTTCAATTCATTCTGAATAAAAGCCATTATATTTTTTAATGGTCGTTCACTCGGTTGTGACAAAAGATCAACAACTTTTGTCTGCAAATCATCTGCTGACTCAGCAAAATCCTCTAATTCAGGAGATTCCGAAATTGAGGCATCCAGATGTGCTGATTCTTCGGGTGGCAGTTCACCACTTTGATTTTTCAGGACATCATTTGGGGTAAAGGTTTTGATCATAACGTTTTACTTTTGGAACAAGGTATTTTTTTAAATTTTTGATTGCATAGCGCATACGCCCCAGGCAAGTATTTTGATTGACATTTATGAGCTCTGCGATATCTTTAAAGGACATATCTGCAAAGTACCTAAGCAACAGGATTTCTCTGTGTTGTTCTGGCAGTTTTGCAATGGCCCATTTCAATCTTTCCTTCTCGATATTTTTGTCATATCCATCAAACGAAAATTCTTCCCCAATATTTAAAAAATCGAAAATATTTTTTCCATCCGCAGTTGTAATGACTGGCGAACTTCTGGTTCTTCTGACGGAATCAATTGCCAAATTGTGCGAAATTCTCAATAAAAAGGGCAACAGCTTATCCCTATGTTGATATTTCCCCTCAGTTAATACTTTAAAAAATTTCAGAAAAGTTTCCTGCAATATATCATCTGCAATATATTTATCCCTAACCACCAGCATGGCTGTGGAATAAATTCTTTGTTGATGCCTTCGAACTAAAGTTGCGAATGCGTTTTGATTGCCAGAAAGAAAGGATTCGATTAGATCTAAATCCGTAGAAGCTTTGAGGGTATTCATGAATATTACGTTTAATATGTTAACGTAAATGTCCAGGCCATGTATTTTTTACTTAATAAAGTAAATGTGCTTCTGCGTATGTAGGATTTAGAATGTTAATAAAATGTGATCCCGAAGAGATTCGAACTCCCAACCTTCTGATTCGTAGTCAGATGCTCTATCCAGTTAAGCTACGGGACCAGCTTTTTGCGTGACAAATCTAAGCAAATTTTAATTCTCCAAACATTTGTCAAAAAAAAATTCTATAATAAATGCAAGAAATAAAACTGAAAAATGATTTTCAGGAAAGAATTTAGAATTTTATACCTAAAAACCAGATGCAGGTAAAAAGCCTCAAAACCATAGCAATAATAAAAAGCTACGGTTACATTTGCCGCCTTAAAAAATTAGTTAATGGAACATTCGGCACACCAGCACCGCACAAACGTTGCAGGACTTCTGGTAGCTCTGGGCATTATTTACGGGGATATAGGCACCTCACCACTTTACGTACTGAAAGCAATAATTGGTGACCGTATGGTTTCAGAGGATCTTGTTCTTGGCGCTCTTTCCTGCGTCATCTGGACTTTGACTTTGGTTACTACTGTTAAATATGTCACCATTATTCTCAATGCAGACAACAATGGTGAAGGCGGGATTTTTGCTCTATATGCCCTTGTTAGACGAATAAAACGACCTTTAATCATTCCAGCCATTATTGGCGGAGCTGCTCTTCTTGCCGATGGTATGATTACGCCTCCTATCTCGGTTTCGTCTGCCATTGAGGGTTTGTTGATTCTCAATCCCAATATTCCAACATTACCCATAGTTGTCACAATTCTGACTTTACTTTTTGCATTGCAGAGGGTGGGCACATCAGTTGTTGGAAAAGCATTTGGACCTGTTATGTTGGTTTGGTTTATGATGCTTGGTTTTTTTGGAATCTATTGGGCGGCTCAGAATCCAATGGTTTTCAAGGCTTTGAACCCCTGGTATGCCTACAATTTGCTTGTAAACTTCCCTGAAGGATTTTGGTTCCTTGGAGCAGTTTTCCTGTGCACAACTGGAGCTGAAGCACTCTATTCCGACCTTGGCCATTGTGGAAAAAACAACATTAGAATTAGCTGGGGTTTTGTAAAAACATGCCTGGTCTTGAACTACCTGGGCCAGGGTGCCTGGGTTTTAAAAACGTTAAATGGAACTCAGTTTGATGATGACACAATAAATCCATTTTATAATATGATGCCAACCTGGTTTCTGCCAATAGGAATCGTAATTGCATCTATGGCCGCCATTATAGCCAGTCAGGCGTTAATTTCCGGTTCATTTACTTTGATCTCAGAAGCCATTCGATTGAACCTTTGGCCGAAGGTTAAAATTAAATTTCCTTCTGAATTAAAGGGTCAATTATATGTACCTAGTATCAATTGGTTACTTTTGGCAGGTTGTCTTTCCGTAGTTTTCTTTTTTAAAGAATCTAAATCTATGGAGGCCGCCTACGGACTTGCAATCACTGTTGGCATGTTTATGGACACCATTTTACTTAGCCATTATTTATTATCCAAGCGGGTAAAAGGAGGTTGGGTCATCATTTTACTTGTTGTTTACCTGTCGCTTGAGTTTTCATTTTTTGTTGGAAACCTCGGGAAGTTTACCCATGGTGGTTGGGTTTCCATGCTAATAGGAGTGGTTATTGTTGGCATAATGTATGTTTGGTTTAAAGGGCGAAAAATCAAAAATCGATACATCACTTTTACGCATATTAATGAACATTTGAATATGCTCAAAGAACTAAGTAAAGATCAATCGGTTCCAAAATTTGCGACACATTTGGTTTATCTGACTTCAGCCGATAACCGGGATGAAATTGAATCTAAAATTATGTATTCAATTTTTCAGAAACAACCCAAACGTGCTGATATATATTGGTTTGTGCATATTCATGTTGACGATAAACCTTATACCCAGGAGTACAAAGTAGATATTCTGGCGAACAACGATGTGATCAAAGTAGAGTTCAGGCTTGGCTTTAGAATTGACCAAAAAATCAATTTATATTTCAGAAAAGTGGTTGAAGAATTGGTTGCAAATGGAGAAATAGACATCACTTCGAGGTATGCTTCACTTGCAGAAAAAAACATTGTCGGGGACTTTAGTTTTATTGTCATTAAACGACATTTAAGCTACGAAAATGAACTTCCATTTCTTGAGAATATTATAATGGATGGATATTTCATGTTGGACAATTTAAGTTTACCTGAAGATAAAGCTTTTGGTTTGGATACAAGTTCTGTCAAAATCGAAAAAGTTCCTTTGGTAATAGCACCTCCAAAAGCAACCAGGATGAAACGTGTATTTACTGAGCACTAATTCTTTAGAAAGAAAAACTAACAGCCGGTATTTGCAATCCAAACTCCCATAAAAACCGTTTGTAATTGAAGCTTCCTTTGAGGTTGTCTCCAAGGCATACTTTTATTCAGGAGGATTATTATTTATGAAATGGTTTATCATTGTTTTATTGGTTTCAATTCTTGTAGTTGTTGGGAGTTAACTTTATCTATATGAATTTAAACATGCCGGCTGCCATTTACATAAAACTCATAATCAAGCACTTCCATACGAAAATCTGGTAGTTGATTTCAAACATGCCCTTGTAGGACATGACCCGGAACAGGTAATATGTTAACAGGAAGCACACCGGAATTTCTATCTTTTCACATTATTTCTATTGACTTCTGTTGTGGGATTGGTGGCTTTTGGTTTCGTTTCCCAGAAAAGATATGGTAAAAAGCTTTTGGCAAAAGGCGAAAAAATCAAGCTACAAAAACAAATTATAAAGGCTTCAAATGAAAATCTTCTGGCCAGCATTCGGTACGCAAGGACGGTACAGGAAGCCTTTTTGCCGGAACCAGTCCAATTAAATTCTTTATTTTCAGAATACTACATTTTGAATTCCCCTAAAGATTTGGTTGGCGGGGATTTTTATTGGGCAAAGCAAACAAGCCAATTTAAAATTATTTGCCTTGGCGATTGCACTGGTCATGGTGTGCCAGCCGCATTTTTGACCATAACCTTCATAAATATTCTGAATAAAATTGCCTTACAAAATCTGGAAACCCCAGGTGAATTCCTGGCAGAAGTTCAAAACGAAATTTTCGATACCTTAAAAGAAAGCCAACTTCAGGATGGATTGGACTTATCTGTTTGTTTCTTTAGTTTGGATGATTCCAGTCTGAGTTTTTCAAGTGCACATCAAGGACTTTTGATTTACAGAAATGGGGTATTAGAAGATATAAAAGGAGACCGCCGGGGACTGGGAAAAGACTTCAACCATATAAAAGAACCGTTCACCAATCACAGTTTTGAGCTGAAGGGAGAAGAAAGATTCTGCATTTTTTCGGATGGAATTACCGATCAATCTGGCGGCCCGAATTACAAAAAAATAGGTAAAAAAACATGGCTGGACTCGTTTAAAAATACAGCCAATGAAACCACAAAAGTGCAGGGAAAACTACTTGAGGAAAAATTCTTAGACTGGAAAAAGGAAAATGCGCAAACCGATGATGCGACGGTTCTTATTTTCGAAGTTTAGAATTTGCTAAAAACCTAAACTCATACATTCATGCATTTTCGGGCATATTTTTAAAAACCTGATTTTTATCTCAATTCATAAACAGTAAGTTTGAGCCTTCAAACGGCTTTAATAAAAAGGAAAAAAATTGCAATTATTCTATACAATATTATACAATTCAGGGGTTAATAATCTGATTAGAAATTTTTTAAAACTTATTCCTGGACTTCCGGAAAACTTAAAAATTCCACCTTCCGGTGTAATAAAGGTAAATTTAAAAACAGGGGAATCGTTCAAACTGAAAACAAATCAAACCAACCATGTTTCAAAATTCGTTTTTTGGAGCGGCAGTTCCGCCTATGAATACACGGATATTTTTTTAGCCCTATTTCCCAGAGTTCATGTTTTTTTTGATGTAGGTGCAAATATTGGTTATTATTCAGTTATGGCTGGAAAAGTCAATCCAAAAATAAAGGTTTATGCTTTTGACCCATCTCCGGGACCATTGGCTTTTTTAAAAGAGAATATTACCCTAAATGGATTGAAAAATGTATTTGCGCAAGGTATTGGTCTTTCGGACTCAAAGGGAGAATTTTCATTCCATATTCCTTACCATTCGAAATATTCTTATTTAAAACATAATACCCTGGGCGGTAGTGGACATCTATCTCATGTAAGAGCAAATCCAACAACTTTTAAACTAAATATTCAAACCAACACATTAGATGCATTCATTATTGAAAACAAAATAAATGAACTGGATCTGATAAAACTGGATGTTGAAGAGGCTGAACATTTGGTTCTTGCAGGAAGCAAATCGAGTATTGAAAGATTCAGACCAATCATAGTTTGCGAGGTTTTTTCATCAGAAATGTTGGTTCAGATTCAGGAACAAATCATTTCTTTGAAGTACCAATCCTTTATTTTTGAAAACCAAAAGTTGAGAGAAGTTGTGATAGACAAAAACTTTACAGTTGAGCAAATAGAAAATTTCTTTTTTGTTCCGGTTGAAAAACTTGATTGGATTTCTGAATTTGTTTAGGTCAAAAGTCAAACCATTATTTAGTATGGAAGAAGTTAGGGTTGTATTACATTCTTAACTTCACAAACACCGGAAAATGATCTGAATACCCACCAATAAATTTTGGTCCGGAATACGTTCGATATGGAGCACCTTGATGTTTAGAATACTTGTCGTGCATCCAGATAGGGCGATATACGGCTGCAGAGTTTGGTTCGTATTTCAGCTTTGATTTAGGACTTAAGAGATTCTTGCTCAATATAATCTGATCCAACATATTCCATTCGTTTTTGTATGAATGACTTCCATCCCCTGCTTTTGCCAAAGGAGCCATGGCATTAAACAAAACCAAATCTTTGGCCTCAGGAGAGTCGCTTGCACCTAAAAATTCCACAATTGATTTATCAACGGGTGAATCATTAAAATCACCCATTAAAACAATATTTGCTTTAGGATCCGCTTTTAATATGGTATCAATACTGAATCTAGCCGTTTTGGCGGCTGCAATTCTTTTGGAGCGACTCTCCTCCTCTCCTCCCCTTCTGGATGGCCAATGATTGATAAAGAAATAAATGGGCTTAGAAAACAGTAATCCCTTCACAATCATAATATCCCGAGTTATAAACTCAGGATCTTCTGGTAATGAAACTCTGGCCATTTTATGAAACAAAGGTTTAAAATCTGATTTCTTATAAATCATAGCGACATCTATTCCTCGTTTGTCAATTGAATTTTCGTGAACGATGCCGTAATCCTTTTTGGCGATTTTTTTATGAGCGACCAAAGCCTCCAATACAAATCTGTTTTCAATTTCAGAAAGGCCTAATACTGAAGGTCCACCGCCTAAAGAATCAATAACCTTAGCAAGGTTGTATATCTTTTTTTCAAAGCGCTCGCCAGTCCAGTTATTTTTTCCAGCTGGTAAAAATTCTTCATCATCCACTGTGGGATCATTAATGGTATCATATAGGTTTTCTGAATTATAAAAGGCAATGGTGCATTCCTTTTTACTCTGTGAAAAAACACTAAAACCGATCAGACTTAAAAAAACAATTGGATAGATTACTTTCATTATTTGGTTTTGAAATCAAGTTTTTGGACTGAAAATGAAATGATTACTGATTCAAAATCTATAAAAAAAGAATCGGCTATATGGTTTACTGTTCAGGTTAAAACCTGTCAGGAAAATCATTTTTCAGAATTTGATTTCAAAAAACAAAACTAAGCTAATCATTCTGAATTTCAGGTTAAAAATACCTGGTTCTTTATGTTTCAAAACCAAGAACAATGATGTCGTCCGTTTAGCTTTGATTGCCTTGCCACTCTTTAAAAAATGACTCCAATTTCTCCCTTTGGTCTATCAAAACCATATTCTGACTAGAATCCAAAGCGGCTATCAATTGTTTTGTTCCCAATCGCTTGTCAGTTTTTTCACCAAACTGATCTGTAGCCCCATCGGTAAACAAATAGAAACGATCTCCTCTATTTGCCTCTATCTCAAGCGTTTCGTACTCTGTCCAGTTGGTTTTCCAGGAAGCCAATTGGGTCCTCGTTCCTTTAAACGTTTGAATCCTGCCTTCTTTTGAAATTTTCACCTAAGGAATACTTGAAGCCGCAAATGAAACGTGATTTTCGGATGCCAAAACAAGTATATCTACCCAAGTAATATTTTCAATTAATTCTTAAAGATTCACTCTTTTATTCGGTTATATTTTTTTCTCCCAATCAAAAATAGTTTAATTCTATCCCGGAAACGACCCACAATATTATACATAGCACCTGTATAAACCTCCAAAATATCACCACATAGACCAACTGCAATTACACCATAGGTTACATCCATTTGATATCTATAACTTCCATAAACATTAACCGCAATAAATAATATAAAAACTACCTCAACCACCTGAACCGTTTTAACAACCAAATCATACCAGGAAGGGAAATAGTCGTGGATATAGAAAAAGAAAACAACATTGATGTAACAGACGAAAATTGCCAACAATATTTTTAACCAATCTCCCATTTGATTTATGGGGACTTCATCAAGTACCATACTAACAATATTGGCATGTATAACAACTCCAAACATATCAGGATATGCTTTTCCAGCATAATTTTCGTTCATTGGGGTATGGAATTTATCTTCTCGAGTCAATTTTGATTTGGGGCCAAAATCATCCCCCATATAACCCATTATTACTATTTTATCTTTCAAATTTACTGGAAGCTCGTTCTGAGATTTAAAACCAAACTCATCTTCATAACCCAAAATATCCTGAACATCCAGGCTATAGAACAATTCTTTATTTCCCTTGAAATTTATCAATTCAACATTATTTTCCCTGGCTAAAAATCTCTTCACCTTGTTGCTATCCACAAAATTTGCAATTTGAAGACCAAAAGCAAGTTCTGTATGATTGCCAACTTTGTCTTTTGGAGGAAATGTTCTGCATGCTAAATATTGCTCACTACCTTTAGTAATTAAATTACAAAACCCTGATTTACCATATTTTGCAAACATAGGATTGCAATACAACAAAGTGTCAAAGACATCTTCTTTTGCTTTTGAAGAAAAATCAAGTTTGCTGTAAAGTACCAGATTTTTGATTTTACTTAAAGCAGATGCCAAGAGTGAATCTTCTTCTGGCTTTTTTAAAACTCTGAAACTGCAATCAATGCCTAGTACTTTTGGTTTTTGAGCAGCTATAATTTCAATCTGTCTGGCAATTCCTCTCCTGGAAAGACTTCCAAAATTTACTAATACAATGTTGGTATCCGGTTTGGGAGATTCTCTAATGCCGTGAGAAAAAACAATATCAGTCATTTCAAAATCGGAGAGAGCTATTTCTATTGGATTCAGAAATGCAAACCGATCTGCCAATCCAGCAAAAGCCAACATAAAACCAAAAACTGTGATTGTGCAATACACATAATCTGCTTTGAAAATGCCCTTAAGAAATTTCCACATAAAATAAAATGAAATCTGGAATTTGAATTGAATGCTGTTTAGTAAAAAATTAGTCCCCTTCAAAATTCACTTTAGATTTCCTTTAAGTTGGTTTACGCTTTCTTTGGTAGTTTTGCAGGACAAAATCAAATAGTGAAACAGGAAACCGATAGCTTTTTAAAGTACCAGGCCGAAAAGGTAAAAGATCAGATTGATGAGAATCCCTACTTTAAATTGGTGGGGAAAATTGCAGACGAATTTGGTATAGAGATTTATGTTATAGGTGGCTTTGTAAGAGATCTTGTTTTAAAAAGGCAAAGCAAAGATGCTGATTTTGTGACTATTGGCGATTGTATTGCTTTGGCCGAAGCAGTTGCAAAACAACTGGGGCCAGATTCTGATTTTGGCTATTTTAAGAACTTTGGCACTGCTCAGGTGAAACACAAAGACTGGATTCTGGAGTTTGTATCTGCAAGGAAAGAATCCTATTCCTCCGATTCAAGAAAACCAGCGGTTGAATCCGGTACATTAGAAGATGATCAAAACAGGCGGGATCTAAGCATCAATGCCCTGGCAATCAGCCTGAACAAAAAGACATTTGGGGAATGGCTGGATCCATTCAATGGATTGGAAGATCTCAGAAATATGACCATCAAAACCCCATTAGAACCTGAAATCACGTTTTCTGACGATCCTCTGCGGATGATGCGGGCCATTCGGTTTGCGGCACAACTTGAATTTGATATTGAGGCAAATACATTTGAAAGTCTTGGAAAAATGAAGGATCGGCTTTCCATTATTTCCAAGGAAAGGATTTCTGATGAACTTAATAAAATTATCCTTTGCAAAAAGCCCTCCTATGGCTTTAAACTACTTTATTACAGCGGTTTGCTTGGTGTAATATTGCCAGAAATGGTTGAACTTGCCGGTGTAGAAAACCGGGATGGAAAAGCGCATAAAGACAATTTTTTCCATACCCTGGAAGTATTGGACAACGTGGCTGAAAGAAGCAATGACTTGTGGCTGCGTTGGGCGGCAATTCTCCATGATATTGCAAAACCACTCACCAAACGCTTTTCGCCAAAAGATGGCTGGACTTTTCATGGACATGAGGAGCGTGGGGCAAGGATGGTTCCCAAATTATTTGCCCGATTGAAATTGCCTTTGAATGAGCACATGCGGTTTGTGGAAAAATTGGTGCGTTTACACCTTCGACCCATTTCGCTTACCAATGAAGCCGTAACTGATTCAGCGGTAAGGCGTCTGATGTTTGAGGCTGGTCAGGATCTGGAGGCGCTTATGATTTTGTGCAGGGCGGATGTTACAACCAAAAACCCCAACAAGGCCAGACGATACCTTCAAAACTTTGACAAGGTTGAAGAAAAAATGGTGATTGTGGAAGAAACGGATCGCATGCGAACTTTTCAACCTTTGCTAACTGGCGAACAAATTATGGAAATCTTCAATCTAAAACCAAGCAGAGAAGTTGGTGCCATAAAGGAAGAAATCCGGGAGGCTATTTTGGAAGGAGTTATCAAAAATACATTGCCAGAATGTTTATTTTTAAGTTTACAGATTGCAGCAAAATTGGGAATCCAACCAAGCCAGAATTTTGATGGTGAGGCTTTTATCCTGAACGCAGAAGGTAGCTGATTCAATGTCGTTAAGTTAAGCCAATGTTATAAAGGCTTGTAATTCATGGAGTAAGGTTTTTTCTGTTTGTGTTTTCTTTCAAAACTCCGTCCAGGTCTTATCACTTCTCTTGTTT
>JBIPOE010000107.1:0-10059 GCA_044379485.1 Catalimonadaceae bacterium | reverse complement strand
TGAAACTTCCTTTTCCAAAATTCCCATTGAAGAACAAATCAGAATAAGACATAAAAAAAGACAATCTGACATTGATAGGTATGCTTTTAAATCCGATGCTTAAGTTTGTTAAAGTAGAATTAACATTTCTTTGTATTCCTGCAGGAATGTTTTCTTTTGATGATGGTTTTCCTGATTTTGTATGTATCGAATTACCCTTTCCACATGTGATTTGCTATAAGAAAATCCTCCGTACCCTGCCTGCCATGAAAACTTCTGCTTTGTAAATTTCTTTTCATTTATCCATTTGGATGAATCCTCCTTCACCTCTTGCATTAGGTCTGCAAGTGACTGTGTAGTTCTAAACCCAAAAAACAAATGAACGTGATCTGGCATCCCATTTATGATCAATAATTTATGTCCATTTTTTTGAACGATGGCAGTGATGTATTTGTACAATTCATCTTTCCAGTCCGCTTTAATAAGGTTGTCTCTGTTTGATACACAGAAAACAGTTTGAATATGGATTTGGGTGTAGGTATTGCCCATAGAATTTTAGCTTTTTTGCTCGCACAAATATTTCGTCCCCAAAGGGACTTTCAAAATTCATTTGGTACTATTTTCTACCAATAGTGCCTACCCAAGGGCAGGCCTACAAATAATATAATTTCTGGGTGTTCGAAAAAGGTAAACAGAAAGGATTTTGCCTTTAATTTTTCTCAAAAGGCACATACGGAATATTAAAAGGAATTCTGATTTCAGATAAATCTTTATATTATCTTCTTTTGGGTCTTAGGATTTATCAATTATGAATTTTAATAATCGTGTTGAACAAATGAGATTAGTTATCCATTTATTCACTTTGCTACTTGTATTTCAAAGCTCTTTTTCTTTCGCCGGAAACCAAAATTTAGGTTATGGCAAAAGAGATCTTTTAAGAATGAATTTGCCAGTTGTTGGATATAAATGGCCCTATCGTCCTGGTTCACTTTGGGTAAATTTACAATCTCACCATTCTTTTATTAATTATCCCACTTTTGGTACCCGAACTGGTTTGCCACCTTTGCAATTGTCTGTTGATCATTCATTTGACACTCATTTTGCCTTCGGTGCTTATGTTGGATATTACAATGCTACTTACACGGACAACTTTGGAGATTCCAAATATCAATCCACATTCAGTGGAAACAACATTGGTTTAAGGTTGACTTTCCATTTTTCAGATATTTTCAACAACATGTTTCATGAGGTGGTTAATGTGAAGAAATGGGATTTTTATTCCACAGCTTTTGCAGGTTGGCATACCATAAAATGGAATGTGGATTCAAAATACATCAATACCCAGGATTTTTCAGATGGGTCTTTCGGCTCATTGGGTTTGGTATTGGGTGTTAAATGGATGCCAACGTCCCGGACTGGCATTTTTTTAGAAGCAGGTAAAAGTCCTGTAGGCTGGTTCAGTGCAGGAATTTCAGGAAAGTTGGTGAAATAAAACCAAAGGGCTAGGCTTAAAAGTAATTGAATATCCGAATGTGGAATTGATTTTTGGGGAATTGTAGAATTTCTGCTTTGGACCAGAATCTTAAGTCAACCAGCATTTGATCTTCGGATGATAGTTCCGGGTCGGCACCCAGTTTAAGTTCACCACTTATTCTTTTAACTTTAAAAAACAGCTCCAAGGCATGGATTTCATTTTTGATATATTCATTGAAAATCAAAAACTGACCTACTTCTATTGTTAAGTTGGTTTCTTCTAAAAATTCACGCTTCAGTGTCTCGGAATATGTTTCCCCAAAGTGGGCACCTCCACCTGGAGGGTTCCATAAAAATCCTGCTTCTCCCAATCCCTGGTGTTTCGCCAATAAAACATGGTCATTTTCAATCAGAATGCCGCAAATCCTTACTCTGATTCTGCCTCCAAAATTTTTCTCCAGCGTACTTTCCATTTTGCAAACCTAAAATTTTAAAGTCTTTGGTTTTTATCCTTTTTTCTAAAAATTATCAAGCTTAGTATTGAACTTTATTTGAAGATAAAATGAAATACGGAAACCTGAGGGAAGAATACAAGCATGCCACTTTATTGGAAACGGATTTAATGAAAAATCCTTTTGAAATGTTTGAAAAGTGGTTTGAAGAGGCAAAAACTGTAGATTCCAAAGATGCGAATGCCATGGTACTTTCCAGTGTAAGTGCAGAAGGTTGGCCTAATAGCAGGGTGGTTTTGTTGAAAGGTTTTGATACAGGTTTTGTTTGGTTTACAAACTATTTATCCCAAAAAGCTAAAGACCTGGATGCCCATCCAAAGGCATCATTAACCTTTTGGTGGCCAAAACTGGAGCGCCAGGTACGGATCATGGGAACTGTGGCCAAAACAAGTCCAGAGGAATCTGATGATTATTTTTTTAGCAGACCAGTTGGTTCGCAAGCTGGAGCCATTGCCTCTATTCAAAGTTCAATTATTGAAGGGCGCTTAGACCTGGAGGAAAGGTATGAAAAGTTGCTTGCTCTATCTGATGAAACCTCATTTCAAAGACCAGAACATTGGGGTGGTTATAGACTTATTCCACATTCTTTTGAGTTTTGGCAAGGGCGTGAAAGTAGATTACATGACCGGCTTTGTTATTGGGCAAAAGATGGAGGGGAATGGGCAACCGGAAGGCTTTCTCCCTAATAGGCTTATTTATAATAATTTATAATATACTACTTTGGGCAATCTTAATTTAAAACTCCTGAAGGCTGGATAGTTGTTATAATTCCGGTTTCGTATGTTTTTTAATTGAGCCAAATTTCTTTTTTTTTGAACTTCAATCATTTTAACCATTATATGTTAAACACTATACTTCGTATTTTTTTATTGGCCTTTTGTGGACTTGCAGTCAGTTTTTCAGCAGTTTCCCAAGGCGGACAAACCATGATGAGCCTGGCGGGCGATTCATCTACCAAATTTCATTCGCTTTTTAGAATATCGGATGGCACCTTTCTTATAGGTGGAGAGGCGAATTCTTTAACCTGGTTGCCTGCTGGGGTAGTCCCGACTACTTTAACGCTTCCAGGTGTGACCAATTCTGCTTCTGCGAAAGTTGCATTCATTTTGCATCTTTCACCCGACTTGAACACCATTGTTAGGGCTGTCCGGTTTCCTTCCGCAACGGTTCAGAATGTTTTTAAAATCAAAACAAATTCAGTTCCTGGACAAACCACAGGTGATATTTTCATTTCAGGAATGCGTGACAATGAGTCAACAGCAAACGGCCAGGTAGGAGGTTATTATTTGGCCAAGTTAAATGGTAATTTTTTGAATGGTGCAGTTCCAACAGGTCTGGTTTTTATTTATGATGTAGCTTGTAGAGGAATTGCTTCTAACAACACTCTTGCTTTAGATTTAATGAATGGGGTCAATCAGTATAAAACCATACAGCCATGGGATGTGCAATCGGATGGAAGAATTGTTTATGGACAAGGACATGCATATTCAGCAAGTTGGGCTGCGGTTAATCGGTTGAGGGCCGATGGAAAATCTAATGATACTGTAAAATATTGGCCAATGCATAATGTGCGTGTTAAATCAAATGTTGCCGCTGTAACAGGAAGAGGAACAGAGACGAGAGGCAATGATGGATACCAGCTGGGTGATTCAATATTTTTCATAAGCAATAGTCTTGGTTTTGCAGGAAATGTGGCCATTGATTCTATATTGACTAGTAACCTTGTATTTAAGGTAAATCGAGGTGGTTCTAATTTGAGATCTACCAAAACAACTGACTTTGAATCAGTTTCGGCAAGTGAAAATGGAGGCCCAATTAGATTTGGTAAATACCCTGAAGATTTTATGTTCCCGGTCGCTTGTATTTCGGGTGATTGTCCAAATCAAGGAGCCAATCTTAATACGCTTTACGAAACCAATTATGGTAATAACGACAATGCTACCCATAGGCTTGGAGATGTTGTAATTGATAGGCGAAATAACGATATGTATTTGGCTTACTCCATGTTAACAAAACATCCAAGGTCGAAGTTTAATGGAAACGATGTTGAGCCGGTAGTGTTGGCCATGCAGGTAAATGGAAAAACAAAGTGGTGGAATCGCCTTCATGCTGAATCGAAAAATGAAGGTAGTCCTGCCGCTCAGGAGTTGGATGGCTTGGCTTTGGATTACAATCAAAATCAGCTTTATGTGGCTGGCGCTTCAAAAGATACTTGTAGAAATAATTTCTGGAAGGGAAACGAAATTCTTTTAAACCCTGGAGGAAATGGTTTTCAAAATCAGTTTACCGGACAGAATTCAGGTATTACATTTTCCTGGATAGGTAAAATGAATTTATCTGATGGAAAAATGAAAGCAGCAACCTATGTAGGTGAGTATGCCAATGATATAGGGCAGGCTGGGGCAGTTTTTATTGATCCAATTATGAATGGTTGGCCAAGTCCAAATGTAGGAAATGCAAATCTAAACAATACCAGAATCAGAGGATTAGAAGTTGCCCCAAACGGTGATGTGTTAATAAGGGCAGAAGCTACAAGAACAATTACTACTGCAAACGCCTACCAGAGAATTCCTAAGCCTTCTCAAGGATTAGCGCCTATAAATCATTTTGTAAGGGTATATAATTCTGGACTGGATTCCATAAAATATTCATCAGCTGTAAGTTTAGTTTACGAGCCAAATGTTGCCACCCCAAGTGCAAACCTAAATGTTCAGGCAACAGTTTTAACCCAGGAGGGTATTGTAATTGCTGGTTTTTCAAACAATAGTTCAGGAAAACTAGGTACAATAAATGTCCCAAGTTTCGGCGACTCTCTTTGTTCCAGAAAAATGGCAGTTTTGGGTAGATTGGTTGGTTTTTGTGATACGGTTGAAACCCCAACAATCATTACAGGTGCCCCTGCTATAACTTGTGCGGGTTCAACTTATACGTTTAGTACGCCAGTTTCTCCTGGAAATACTTTTGTTTGGTCATTTCCTAAAGGTTGGGTTGGTTCAGATTCAGCATATTCTGCAAACACTGCCAGTATTACAGTAAAAGTGAAAACTGGTGCTTTGGGAGGAAGTATTTCAGTGGTTAAAAAATCAGCTTGTGGACTTAGTCTTCCCTTGGGCATAACATTGGCAAAACCTTTGGCAACATCTATTTCAATATCTGCAAATCCAAACGCCACAGCTGCAACTTACAATCAACCCGCCAATTCAGCAGTTTGGTTTGTAAATGGAGATACCGCAAGAAGATCAACAACTTTATTGCCGATTAGAACATCCACAATCGTCTTTTCTCAGGTTACACCAGCAATAGTTCCTGGAATGGCTATAACCGCTGTATTACAGAATGATTGCGGCACATTTACCTCCAATACCTATTTAGTAACTTCAATACGGGATCAGGTTTTATCTGAAGAATTGGTTCAATTGTTTCCAAATCCTGCACAGTCTGAAATTTTTGTAGAAACTGCTGATAATCTTTTGATTGAAAATATTGGCGTTATGGATCAACTAGGCAGGAAAGTTAAAGTTCAATCCTATGCCTCTGAAAAAGGAGGACAAAAAATCCAGATTAAGGACCTGTCAACTGGTATCTATATTCTGACAATAGGAACAGAAAGCGGTGTCATCAGAAGGCGGTTTGTGAAAAAATAGAACGTTTCATTTCACTTTAAGCCGGTATTTTAAAAGAGTACCGGCTTTTTTGTGCCCTTAAGAAATGCGCAAAAACTTATTTCAGGCCATTAGCTTTGCTTTTGAAATTTTTACAATAGTGTTTTGAATAATTTAAATCAAAAGCCAGTTTGGTTGGATTGTGATCCAGGTCATGATGATGTGATGGCCATTATTATGGCATGTTTTCATCCAAGTCTAAACCTACTAGGCATTAGTACAGTGGCTGGCAATCAATCGGTGGAAAAAACATTTCAAAATGCGGCCAACACTTTGGCTGCCATTGGAAAGTCTGATATTCCATTATTCCAAGGTCAGGCAAAAGCGCTGTTTGGTGAGTTGCCATTTTGTGAGGAAATTCATGGAAGCACAGGGCTTGACAATAGGAGAGGAGAACCAGTTTTCCCAAATATGATGGTTCCTGAAAATTCAGAACCAGGGCTGATTTTTATCCACAAGTTCATATCGGAGTATTACAAGAGTCATGATAAAAAGGTCCAATTTGTGGCCACAGGTAGCCTAACCAATCTGGCCTTGTTAATTCTATTGTATCCGGAAATATGCTCCATGATTGAAATTACACTTATGGGTGGTGCGCTTGGCATTGGAAATACAAATCCTGTTGCTGAGTTTAATATTGAAAATGATCCGGAAGCAGCCAGAATTGTATTTGAAAGTGGAATTCCCTTAACCATGGTTCCCCTGGAAGTGACACATTCAGTGCTGGTTACACCAGAAATTACCAAACGTATTGGCAGTGATACACCTTTTAAACTACAGGTTCAGGAATTGCTGGCTTTTTTCAAGGAAACCTACCAAAAGGTTTTTTTCTTGGATTCACCTCCTTTGCACGATCCGGTAGCAGTTTATTTTTTAATAGCCCAACAAAATTTTGAAGGCCGAAAAATGAGGGTCGATATAGAAACAACCTCAAGTTTAAGTAGAGGCCAAACGGTTTGTGATTTTTATGGACGATCAACCAAGACGGCTAATTGCTTTGTGGCACTTTCAGTAAATGTTGATGCTTTTTGGGAGGATATGATTTTGTGTTTGGAAAAAGTGAATGCGGTCTAAGGATAAATATCCATCAATCTATTGAGGTTTTGCTTTCTGAGCTGGTATTTGCTGCCACCAAATTGTTTTTCCACCAATCCATCCAATTGGATACTGTTAGTGCATCCTCAATTTTAAACTCTCCAACTCTCGTTCTTCGTAATGCCGCCAGGTGACCTCCTGATCCACAGGCTTTTCCAAAATCAAATGCAATACTTCTGATATAGGTTCCTTTGCTTACTACAAGTCTGAAATCGATATCTGGCAATCTTATTCCAGTAATTTCGAACTCTTTTATTTCTATTGGACGAGGTTCTATTTTTGCTTCCTTTCCTTGTCTGGCCAATTCATATAATTTTTTGCCTTCAACCTTTAAGGCTGAATATATGGGTGGAATTTGCATTTGAGCTCCCAGAAATTGACTTGCAGTTTTATAAATCAACTCCTCATTTATATGATCGATTGGGAAAATTTCATTTGCTTCAGTTTCCCTATCGTAGCTCGGTGTGGTTGCCCCTAAACGAAATGTGCCTGTGTATTCCTTTTCCACACCCATAAAGCCTTCAATTTTTTTGGTAGCTTTTCCTGCACAAACAATCATCAGGCCTGAAGCGAGCGGGTCAAGTGTTCCAGCATGGCCTACTTTTTTGATTTTTATCGTATTCCTGATTTTTTTTACAACATCAAAGGAAGTCCAATGGAGTTCTTTGTCGATCAGAAAGATATAACCGTCCTCGGTTTCAATCACAGTAATTTTGATTTGATGGATTTAATCTACAAGTTTCAAAGGAACTCCCAATTGTAAAAGGATTAGAATGGTTAAGCCCAACACTATTCGGTAATAGCCAAAGACTTTAAAGCCATTTTTGTTTAGGTAGGTAACAAAGCTATTCATTGCAAAATAGGCAACAATAAAGGCAATAACATTGCCCAAAAGCAGTAGCCAGATTTGATCCAGGGAATTTAAAATCAAGTCTCTTTCGTCCAGCAAGCTTTTAGCTGTTGCAGCAAACATGGTAGGAACTGCAAGGAAAAATGAAAATTCTGCTGCAGTTTTTCTGGTTAGCTTTTGGCTTAATCCTCCTATAATAGTTGCAGCAGAGCGACTTACGCCAGGTATCATTGAAATAGACTGAATAACACCAATCCAAAAGGCGGTTTTGTAATCTACTTCAGTTTTGTCATCTTTTTCGTCACTTGAAAAAAGTCTGTCAATAAAAACGAGCACAATTCCTCCAAACAAAAGTGATAAAGCAACCACCTCCACGTTTTCCAATAATAAATCAATTCGCTTTTTTAAAAGTAATCCTAAGACACCAGTTGGAATGAAACCCACAATCAAGGTTTTATAAAATTTGAGGTCCTTAAAAAAACGTTTAAAATACAATACCACAACTGCTAAAATTGCCCCCAATTGTATACAAACTTCAAATACTTTCACAAAGGGTTCCTGTTGGATTCCCAAAAGAGTGGAAGTGATGATCATGTGGCCAGTAGATGAGATTGGGAGGAATTCGGTTATTCCTTCTACAATTGAAAGGATAATTACTTCTAAAATGGTCAATTTTTTTTAAATTATAGTAAGAATTGAATACTTCCGCAATTTATAGGTGGTAGTCGAATTTAATCTTAATGTGAGGAGCATTGCCAAACCAATGCTTTAAAATGTAGTATCGAAATACTTCAAGGCTATTTTTCATTGCTTTTTCAGAAACACTAGGTGATGGGGCCCTGTAATGGATAGGAACTTCTTTATATCTGGTATTTCGCAATAAGTATCTCAATTCAGTTTGATAAAAGTGTGCCTTTGATTTTAAGCCATATTCTAAAAATGCTTTTACCACATTAGAGTGAAAACCCTGGTATCCTGAAGTCATATCACTCATTCTGGTCCCCAAAAATATATTCGCCAGATAGGTTCCAAAAGTGGAAATAAATCTTCTTTTAAAAGGTGAATCTGCATTTGAGCCTCCATTAATATTTCTGGAACCAAAGGCGCATTCATTACCTTCGTTTAGTACTCTTAAAAACATGGGGAGTGCCCTTGGGTCATGGGAAAGCCCGGCATCCATTTCGATAATAAACTTGTGATTATTTGCAAGCGCAATTCTATAACCCGCTAAATAAGCGTCCACTACATTTCTGTTTTCAGGTGCGTAAACCGTTGAAAATCGAGGGTCCTTTTTGGAAAGATTTTCACAAAGTTCCCGGGTATTATCTTTTGATGCATTGTCAACAATATAATAAACTTTACCACTATCCAATTTATCTAAGACAAAGCTTAAAACTGATGTCAGGTCATTGAAATCGGCTGATTCGTTTGCCATAGGGACAATTACTGCCCAGTCGTTGTTGAAATACATTTCTTATAAACTTAGTGCAAGATTTGCTAAAAGTTTCAATTTTAAAAAATAGCGGGATTTAAAACCAGGGAATTCGCATTTAAAAATTTTGTTAATTATTTAATTGATAGTATATTAGCACAATATTCTGGCTTCAGAAAAAATGAAAAATTTTGAAGCCAAAAATGATAAAATAGTATTATTTTTAGGTTTAATTTTATTATTGAAAGATCACAGGATGGTTAGCAAAGGTAATATTCGCCATTCCTTGCCTGAAATATTCTTTTTAACCCTTGCCGCTGTGGTAAGCGGTTGAAATACATGGGAAACCATTGAAGAGTTACGGCAATCTTAAGATTGATTGGTTTCGAAAATTCCTACCCTAAAGGCATGGAATAGCCTCTCATGACACCTTAGGTGCATTTTTTGCAGTCTTTGACCGCAAAACCTTTTCAAGTTTTTTTATGGATTTTACCCAAAAGTTAGCTCAAAAAGATAGTCATGTCCTGGCTATTGATGGAAAAACTGTTCGAGGTGTTGCATCTGAGTATTCCGGAGTAAAGTGAGCCACCTATTCCGGAGCAAAGTGAGCCACTTTAAGGATATGATTTGAGGTCAATTTTGAGGTTGTAAAACCTTAAAAAAATGGCTAATAAATTCTGTCTATGAACAAGCTAAAAGAAGTTCTTCGGTATCATATCGAGGGCAAGTCAAAAAGAGAGATCAGTAAGCGAACTGAGTTGTTCCGCAATACGGTTGAGAAGTACTTATTGGTATTTGAATCTCATCCATTAACTTTTAAGGAACTACTGAATCTGAGTGATTCGGAGCTTCATTCCATTGTAATCCAAGCTGTTGAGGTCAAGCAACACTCCATTTTAAAAGAATCAAGGTTTGTATTTTTGAAAAATCCTGAGAATTTGCATCTAAAACAAGCTGCTTTATTTGCTCTGATTTCACAAGGTAACTATATGGTATCCCAGGCTTGGAAAATCAAAGAGGACTTCAGGGCCTTGTTTGGTCAGGTAGATTCCTCAC
>JBIPOE010000151.1:0-3087 GCA_044379485.1 Catalimonadaceae bacterium | reverse complement strand
CCTCAAAATTCAGGAAATAAAACGAACAGCAAAAGGTTTCCGAAACCAGGACAATTTCATCACTACAATTTACCTACATCTGGGTAAACTCAATTTTCATTTCCACTCAATGTAGCGAAGAACCAAAGACTTTAATCGAAATTTGTATGTTCTTCCCTTTTTATGGTGATTCGGAATAAAAGCAGGATTTTTTATCCAAAGGTTTGTCCGAATTCAATGAACAGAGCCGACTATTTATAAATCAAACTGATGATAAATGTCAACTTATTGCCCCATGCTTATCAATAAATAGAAGTAATGGGAGCGGGAATTTTAAGCCATGATGGAAACGATAGAAGCCACCCAAACTTTACAGAAAAAATCATTGGTTTGCGCCCATTGCTGTCTGCCGGCATCTGCACACATTTCTGAAGGAGAAAACTATTTTTGTTGCCATGGTTGCAAAACGGCTTTTTCATTTCTAAACGATATTGAAAACAGCTGTCAGCTGCCAGATCCTGCACTTCAAATACCAAATACGGATTTTAGCTTCCTCGACAAACCAGAGATTCTGGCAAAATGGATAGTTGGTAAACAAGGAAATTCAGTTCGGATTCGCTTACAGATCCCAAATATTCATTGTGCTTCCTGTGTGTCGGTTTTGGAAAGATTGTATTTGAAAAAACACGGTATTGTTGGTTCTCAGGTCAACTTTTTAAAAAAAGAACTGGAGCTGAGTTTTCAACCTGATGTGCTAAAATTCAGCGACTTGGTTGGATACTTGACCAGTTTGGGCTATCAACCAACGCTTGCAGATCCTTCCTCTGGTTCTAAAAAAACCATTTCGGAATCTAAGGAGTGGACCATCCGCCTTGGCGTTGCGGGGTTTTGTGCAGGCAATATTATGCTGCTCAGTTTTCCCGAATATTTGGGATTAGATGATGCGCAATACCGACACTTTTTTGGTTGGATCAACCTGGTCCTTGCCTTGCCCGCTGTTTTTTTTAGCGGTTGGGTGTATATCAAATCTGTAATCAATGCCCTCAAAAATCAGGTATTAAATATCGATGTGCCCATTGGCGTGGGGATGATAGCCACGCTTTCTTTGAGTCTTTATGAAATCATAAGTCAAACAGGATCAGGGTATTTTGATTCATTAACAGGCCTTATATTCTTTTTGCTCATTGGTAGATGGGTGCAAAGCCGGACATTCGAATTCCTATCTTTTGAGCGGGATTTCAGATCTTATTTTCCACTTTCTATTACCAGAATACATGGAGAAAAAGAAGAGCAAATTCTTTCAACCGATATCAAGCCAGGTGACGTTTTAAAAATAAAACATGGTGAAATCATTCCTTGTGATGGTCTTTTAACCAAAGGAAATGCCTGGATAGACTATAGTTTTGTAACAGGCGAGTCAAATCCGGTTAAAGTGCTTCCTGGAGAGAAACTTTTGGCAGGAGGCAAACAGACTTCAGGCATTTTGGAAATGAAATCTGATCAGGAAATGTCTCGCAGCCAACTAACTACACTTTGGAACAATCCTATTTTTCAAAAAGAAGGAAAACCGGCATTGCGCTCATTTTCTGATACAGTTGCCTATTATTTTACACCCACAATTCTGGTTTTTGCATTGATTGTAGCTGGTTTCTGGGCATATTCAGATCCCTCAAAAAGCTTATTTTCCTTCTTGTCTGTTTTGATTATTGCCTGCCCATGCACTTTGTCTCTGGCTTATCCCATTGCGGTAGGAAACACCATGAGACTTTGGGGTAAAAAAGGCTTTTTCCTTAAAAACGCTGAAGTAGTTGAACGACTTTCCCAAACCCAAAATCTGGTTTTTGACAAAACGGGCACGCTTACACACCACCTTGGTGTAAAAGTGGATTATGTGGGCAAGCAACTGTCATCCCTGGAAAAACAAGCTGTGCTAAGTGTTTTATCGGGATCCTCACATCCTTTAAGTCAGACCGTTGTCCAGTTTATGCAGGCAAAAAATCAATCTGAAGTTTCTGATTTTTTAGAAGAAAAAGGCAAAGGTGTTTCCGGAACTTTTCAGGGAATTCGGGTAAAAGCCGGATCTGCACTTTGGCTTCAGGCGGAAGAAGTTGCCAGTTCAGGATCGGTGGTTTTCATTTCGTTGAATGAAACAACTCAAGGCTATTTTGAAATATTGGCGGCTCCACATCCATTCGTTGAAGGATTAATCTCCCAACTTTCTAAAACCTTTTCAGTTAGTCTTTTAAGTGGAGACAAAAAGAATGGTCAGAAATATTGGAAAGACCTTTTTGCAAAAATTAAAGGAGAAACTGTATTTGCCCAAAGCCCTGAAAATAAGCTGGATTATATAAAAAATCTTCAAAACTCAGGCCAAAAAATCTGTATGGTTGGTGATGGGCTAAACGATGCCGGAGCCTTAAGACAAGCAGATTCCGGAATTGCTATTGCAAATTCTGCACATCAGTTTACGCCAGGCAGTGATGCTATTTTATTGGCCGAAAAGCTATCAGACCTGGCACTTTTATTAAGCCAGGCCAAAAGCACTTTGCATTTGGTAAGGTTCTGCTTTTTCATTTCAGTGGTTTATAATTTGGTTGGTCTTTCGTTCGCAGTTCAGGGGAATCTTCAACCCATTGTGGCTGCCATTTTAATGCCCGTTAGTTCTTTAACCGTGGTTTTGGTGGCCTGGTTGGGAACGGCTTGGATAGGGAAGAAATAGATGAACTCAAAAATTTTAAAGGCCACTTTTGGCTTTTTTTAAGGCTTTTAGCTTCTTATTGAAATAGATGAAACCAAGGCAAAACTTCAGGAATTTGAATCCAAATTGCTCTGAGTTTGCTTTTTGCTTTCGCAATTAAACAGGAATATGAACTGGAAATACCAGTGGAAAAGTTTGTTCTTGTTTGAAAAAATGGAATTTATTTCATGCCTTAAAAAGGTTAATTTCGTTTTCATTATTGAAATCATTTGGCATAAATATTTCAATGTCGTTAAGTTAAGCCAATGTTATAAAGGCTTGTAATTCATGGAGTAAGGTTTTTTCTGTTTGTGTTTTCTTTCAAAACTCCGTCCAGGTCTTATCACTTCTCTTGTTTTTTCAAGTACTGA
>JBIPOE010000219.1:0-3111 GCA_044379485.1 Catalimonadaceae bacterium | reverse complement strand
CACCCTGTCCACGACGAGCGAGAAGAACTCCGCGTCGCATGGCAGCAGCATGCACGCGTCGTGCTTCCCCTCGTGGTCGACCGTGCACTTCCTGCGCGAGGTCTCCGGGATGAGCGGAAATGCTTTGCTGGCTTGCAGCAGGCCGTGGTGCGTGAGCAGTATCGGCGCGCCCAGCACCATGTGCGAGACGAAGCTCATATCGACAGCGGCGCTCATGACATGCGCACTCGAAAGTTTGCACTTCCACGATTTTGAATTTTGCGTGTGTTTCTGTCCAAATGTTTTTTCTACGGACAAAAGAATCCATAGTAAAGAATCCTCCAGAGCGCGATGCAGCATCCCTACACCAGACACGGCGCGGAAACGCCGCAGCCCCAGCGCAGCGTCGCCGCCTGCATTATCAGCAGACTTAGGAGGCTGCGCGCGCGCGTGCAGGCTGCCACAAAAAAGCTGACGCGCTACATGCAGCGCATGGAGTGGCAGCGCCAGGGCGCGCGCATGCAGACGCCCTGGATTCCCACGGGCAACGACGCGCTTGCGCGGGATTATCACACGAAAGAAACTCTTGCGCAGCGTGACGCGAACTTGTTTATCGGAGTGTATTAAAAGACGCTAGCACGGGCTTCAGAGCACTCCCCGCGCGCCCTGCGCGCAGAGCGCGCGCAAGCGCACCATGACCCCCCACACACGCTTCGCCGCGTGCAGAACCGTGCCTGCCTCCGGCGGCTCCAAAGCAGCCGCTTCCTGTGGCTCCGACGCCGTCTCCGACGCCGTCTCCGACGGCTCCGAATCCCGGCCCCGCTTCCGATGAGCACTGCCCAGGTCCCCTAGACTCGCGAGGTCGGCGACGGCCGGCGAGGACGCCGCTGTCGGTGCCGCGCTCAAAAGCGCGTCGCTGTCCCCCGCCGTCGCCGGGGCTGCGTACCCAACCACGACACGCTCGGGACCGATCGCACGTGTTTTCACAAGGCACGTGCCATTCGCTGCGGCCTTCGCGACTGTGGTCTTGGACTCCAAGATCCTTACTAGCAGTTGGTTGTGCACTGGGTCCTTGAATCCATCGACGACTGGCGCAAGCTCTGCGGACGCATCCACGAATCCACACCTGCGGTAGATCTTGTCCAAGTGGGCACCCGTGAAGTTCAGGAAAACCATTGGGATGTTGTTCCTAGCAGCCTTTTCTACTGCAATGGCAGTGAGAGCACTCGTTGCGTTCCATCCAGAACTCTGGCAAAGAATGTGGACAATGTACATTCCAATGCCTTTCTTGGAATCGAAATGCACATACGCGACAACGCACAAGTTGCCTTGGACTTCCTCAAGCAAGAACCAATACCTATGACCAGCAGATGGATGGCGCATGGTATCTACGTGGCTTCGCACCCATTCTTCCTCCTCGTCCTCGACGGATTTCGTTTTATTCAGATACGACCACATCGCCCTGAGCAAGCCCTCAGCTTGTTTTGTCCAATTTTTGTTGTTACAGACTTTGGGGCCACACATTGCACAAAAACGTACCGGTCTCCCTGTAGACGTGTACGTTTCGAAGCAGCGTCCAAGCATCAAACCTTTCACACAGACCTTTGTCATTTTGATTTCTGATTCGAGCAGCCTTAAATACTCTGACGCCAGTATCATCGCGCGAAGCCGTTGATTCCGCGCGCGCGCCCCTCTGCGTATTTCCACCACACAGCGCATGGAGACACAGGCGCACGACGGCGTGCTCGAGCTAATGGAGCGGCTGCTTGCGCGCGCGCGCGCGGCGCTGCAGGACTCAGGCCCTGAGGTGCCGCGCCTCGTGCCCGGCCTGCTGCACCGCCTGCGCAAGACCGAGGAGCTCATGCGCACGCGCGGCGAGAAGGAGGCCTGGCTGCCGGAGGCCAGGGAGGCAAAGCTGAGCCCGATGGAGTACATGGACCGCTGCAACCGCTTCCTCTGCAAGCTCGACACTCTCGGCTGGAAGCGCAGCTTCCACCAGAACCTCTTCCACGCGGTGTGCGCCCACGCACGTTGTATTTCCATTTTTTCATTTTTTATATATTTTCATTTTTTTTGTAAATTTCATTTTTTTATTTTCGTTTATTTTCAAATAACACCGCCTTTGCGCCCTGCTCGCGCTAACGCCGCCCGTGCCGCGTGTCGCCAGGACTTCATCCGCGCGACCGCGCGCTCGTTCTTCAAGCTGGAGAAGCCGGGCACCTTCGCACGCATGCACGGGCAGCTACTGCAGAAGAACAATTGGGACTGCATCGCCCAGGAGATCCTCATCAGCACCCCGCGCCGCTTCGGCAAGACCATCAGTGAGTAGCCCGGCCCGCGCGCCGCGTCGTCCGCTCGCGCTGGCGCACCGCCGCCTGCTGACGACCGCTGACATGCCACTGACCCGTTGTGCCCCAGGTGTCAGCATGTTCTGCGCGGCGCTGCTGCTGTCATGCCCGTGTGTGGAGATCAGCATCTATTCGACGTGCAAGCGCATTTCACAGAAAATTCTGCGCAACGTGATGAAGTTTGCGGGGATGATAGCCGACCAGGACATGTCCACCATAAACTGCAAGATTTTGAAAGAAAATTCAGAGGAGATATACCTGCAGGGTCCACTCGGAAAAACCGACGTGCGGATCATCAACAGCTATCCGTCCAAGGTAACTGCCGGCAAATTCCCTCGAAAAGTCCCCAAAAGTCAAAAGTCTAAATCCACCTGAAAAGTCGCGCCCAAATTTCCGAAGGTAGTGGGGCACCGCACTAGTTGCTACTGTCCCGTGTCTGTCGACAGCATTGCAGCCGCGCCGTCGCGCCGCGAGCTGTAGGGAGCTGCAGGGAGCGGCGGACATGACCCTGAGTAGCGTGGCCGTCGAGACGTGCCATTGTGTTGGCTATGGTATATCCGCAGTTGTTTTGTTGAGCCTCACCTTGCTTTTCCTGGGGTGCAATGTCTTCATAACCATCATGCAGAACACTCGTCGCCCGCCGCGCCCGCTCGAGACACAGCTCATCTAGCTCTGGAGCACAGCCGTCTTTCGCCCGCGCTCACCGGCCCGTCCCGATGCTGTAGCACGTTGTGTTCGCGGGTACAGACACAGTGCGGTTGTTTAGAAGACTCACTTGCGCTAC
>JBIPOE010000106.1:0-10225 GCA_044379485.1 Catalimonadaceae bacterium | reverse complement strand
GTGCGATACCTTTTTTTCGAAAGGACATTCGAGACACATCATCAACTTTCCTGAAATCTTCTTTAACCATGATGCAAATATACTCCTTTTTATGAATAATTTACCGCTTGGTTAATACCAAAGGGATTTTTAGTAGTGATAATTTGGGAAATGATTGGGTAGAAGGTAACCAAGGGTTTCAGCCAGAAGATGTTGTTTTTCCCTATTTCAACAAAAATAAAATTTCACTGGCTACCCAGGGAATTTCCAATCAATCCACTGTTTCACTAAATGGGGGACAAAACTGGAATTTCTATCCTGCACCGTTTAACTTAACTAATTCAAGGGGTTTTAACTTTGGTGATACCTGTTTTTTTACAGAAGATAATGGGTATATTTACTACATCTCCAACAACTTCGGCCAAAACTGGAGTTCAGTTCGGCCCCTGACCGACCCTGGATTTCGGGCAGCCTATGGAATTTTTGGCCATAATGGGGCATTGTATATGAATCGGGAGATAAATATTGGTAACAGTTTGTCTTGTCTGAGACGTTCCACCAATAAGGGCCTTACCTGGGATACGGCGTTTGCGAACCATATTCGGGATGGAAATAGCGTTTCGACTTTCGCTGGTTCTGGTAACAAGTTGTATTATTTTGTTACCCCCGTTCAAAATTCACCTAAGCGATTTATCCGGTCTGTTAACAATGGTATTTCGTGGTCCGCCATAACTCTGCCTGGATCAATGAATGGAGTAACCATTACACATGCAGTAGCAAAAGGAGATTCGTTGTTTGTCATTGTAGAGAATTCCTCTTCCCCCGCCTTTCGGAGTTTCGATGGAGGGCAATCCTGGTCAGCTATATCCTCTGTGGGTGGAGCAGGGGCAAACGGTGCCTTGTTGTTTCGCCTTGCCGAATATAAGGGTGGCTTGTATCTGGCGACCGAAAATGGAGTTTTCCAGTCTTTGAATTGGGGAGGTTCATGGCAAAATTTCTCAGCGGGTCTTCCATTTGCTACTTCAAATCAAGGATTTAGTTCTATGGTTGTAAAAGGAGATAGTTTGATTGTAGCCCCAGAAAATCATGGTATTTGGTATTCTTCGCTTTGTTCGGCCCTCGCATCCAGCCCAACACCTAATCCTTGTTCGGACGAAATCATCCAACTCACCTCTTCCGGAGGTCTCTCATACTCCTGGTCTGGCCCTAACAATTTCAATTCTACGTCTCCAAATCCACTTCTCCAAAACATTACCACCGCAGCATCTGGCACTTACAATGTTACTGTAAACACCCCCGGCGGCTGCTCCATCCAAAAAACGGTAACCATCACCGTCCTACCTGGGGCCGGTAATCTCACCCTTTCTGCCAATACAGTTTGTGCAGGGCAAACCCTAAACCTGGGTGTAACAGGAGGCAATGGAACCTACCAATGGACTGGGCCAAGAGGTTTTGGTTCTCCGTTGCAAAATCCAAACAGGGATACACTCACAGCAGCAGATTCTGGTTTTTATTCGGTGAGAGTAACGGCAGCCAATGGCTGCATTTCTTCCAAATCAGTTTATATTGCTGTGCCATATTTGCCGAGAGCCAATCTGGTTCCGAGAGCCAATTTAAATCCTTGCAATAAAGATACAGTCTTGCTTCAGGCAGCGTTTAAAGTTTCTGGTGCAGGCTATCAATGGTTTAGAAACAATACAATAATTGCAGGAGCTATCAATCCTACCTATAAAGCCACTCTTTCCGGCAAATATCATTTTGTATATATCAAAGGGACCTGCCGAAGTTTATTTGCTGATACCATCCAAATTACAATTTCAAATTTTGTTCAACCCAGAAAGCCAAGGTTAAGTATAAGCCCGGCACCAACATCATGTTTGCAACAGTTTACCATCAACTCCACAGCCAATGGCAACTACATCCGCAAATGGTTTAGAAACGGTGTTGAAATTGAAGGGGCCAATTCTTCCAGCTACACTACTGACCAACTCGCTACCTATCAATTGCAGGTAGATACCGGCAATACCTGCATCAGCATTTCTGCACCATTTACTGTAAGTCTTCAAGGGGTTCAGGCTTTTACCAGTCCACAAATTAATGTGGCATCAATTCGAAGTATTCCAGGAGACACCTTGCGCTGTTCTGTGGAATGGTATCGAAACGATCCACCAAATGCCAATATCCAAAGGGTTATAATCCTGAGGCAAAGCAATATTGCCAATCAATTTGATTCCATAGGCACAGTTGGCAATGGTCTCAATGATACTGCTTTTGTAGATATGTCTTCACAACCTTGGGCACAGCCATACTTTTATAAAATTCAGGCCAGAGCCATTTGTCCATCAGGGGGCACTTATTTAACAGCCCCAAGCCCCCTACACAAAACCATTCACCTGCAAATAAGCAAGGCACCAACAGGCAATATTTATAATTTACTTTGGACTGCCTACGAAGGCTTTACCGTTAGCTCATATAAAATATATAGAGGTTTAAGTGCCTCTACGGCAACCTTTTTGCTTACCACAGTGGCCGGAAATATAACTGCTTACACGGATGCGCCTCCAACCAATGATGTATATTTTTATAGAGTAGAAGCAGTTACTACAGATTTGTATTTCCCTTGGGGCAGAATTAATGCAACCCCACCAAGGGTATCTAAATCAAACATCAAATCTATTACCCAAAGGACGCAAGACAGCCAATCAATTTACCAGGATGTTTTTCCAGCAATGGAAAATCCAGTGGATAATTTTGCAGTTTACCCCAATCCGTACAACCAAACCTTTTTCATAAAAGGTGGCAAGGCGGGGCAAAAGTACCAGGCTTTTCTTAGAGATATTTTGGGTAGAGAAATCTCTAACTGGTCTTTTGCCGGTAGCCAAAATCTGGAACTTCAAAATCAGGTGCCTAAAGGGATGTATTGGTTGGAAATCCAAGGTGAAGGTTATAAAGGCGGGGTAAGGTTGGTGAAGGAGTAAAACTTTTCCCTTTCTTGGTTTTTCAACGTCCCGACAGCTTGAAGCTGTCGGGACGTTTTGTTTTTAAACTTCCGGGCCTTTGAAACTTCTTGAAAGTCTTCGAACTTTCCAGAAGTGGAAATACAGCAGTCCAGGTTTTGTAAATGGCGAAAGTTCGCAGACTTTCGGCAAGTTTGATCTGGTAGGAGTGGGGTTCCCGGCCTCTCAAACTTCTTGAAAGTCTTCGAACTTTCCAGAAGTGGAGATACAGCAGTCCAGGTTTTGTACTTGGCGAAAGTTCGCAGACTTTCGGCAAGTTTGATCTGTCAAGTTTTTCCCTTGCATTTTCCAATTCTTATCCCACCTTTGCATCGATTTTGGTTTTCAAGGGCATATAAAAAACAGCTTTTGAAATGAAAAGGGAATCAGGTGCAAAACCTGAGCTGTACCCGCAACTGTATGGATATCAAAACATTCTGACCATCCATCGCCACTGTAGCTGAAAGGTTATGGGAAGGCCGTCAGAAATGATCCAAGCCAGGAGACCTGCCAGATTCTGTTAAAGTCTTGTGCTTTCGGGAAGAAAGGTGCCTGTGCTGAATTACGGTTTTCGATTTATTAAATTTCAACCAGCCGTGGTTTGAACATGCATTTTATTTCCGATCCAATGGATTAGAAATGAAAAGGAATTGGTTTTCAATTGTATTTTTTGGCTTGATGCCTGGCTTTATAAGTCTGGCACAGGAAAAGGCATTTGATCTTCCTAGTGTTTCTATTTCCGCTCCTTCAAAAAAAGTATATCAGGAGTACTCTGAAGCCAATCTATTGGACAGCAGCCATTTTGCTGATGGGCAAAATTCATTAACAGCATTGCTTTCCAACAGATCTTCAGTTTATATTAAAAACTATGGTCCTGGAAATATAGCTTCTATAGCTTTAAGGGGAACTGCTGCTGCACATACTGCCATTGTTTGGAAAGGAATTCCAATAAACAACAGTATGTTGGGGATGAGTGATTTAAGCCAAATTAATGGGCCTGTTTTATCCAATGCCAAACTGCAGGAAGGAGGAAAAAGCCAAATGGCTGTTACTGAAAATTTTGGTGGAATTTTGATTTTGGGTGAAGAGCTAAATGAAAAAAGCAGAAGCCAAAAGGCAAATCTTGGATTTTCTGTTGGTAGTTTTTCAACATTTCAACACCATGCTTCTATTCAAACCAATATTCAAAAAGCAAATCTGAAGCTGAGCTTTTGGAATATATCTGCTGCCAACAATTTTAAGTATGAGCTAGAGGGAATTGAAAAACGCCAAACCAATGCATTTAGATTGAACCGAGGTTTGGAAACTTCTTTGGTTTTACCCATCAGGCAAAATGTGGAATTGGAAACCGCTGTTTGGGCCCAGGAAAATGAAAGCGAAATTCCTGCATCTATGCATCAATCAAAATCTGAAGCAAAACAAAAAGATGAGAACATTCGAATTTCAAACCGATTGAATTGGGTAACTGAGAATGTGCAAATACAAGTAGGACAAGGTTTTACTAATGATGTTTTGAAGTACGTTGATCCGGTTTCATCTATAAATTCCAAAAGCAAAGTTTTTAATCACCTGGCCTGGTTGGAAACCAAAAAGGAGTTGAGAAATTGGGATTTTTCTGGAAACGTTTGGTCATCAGTTTCTAAAGCCGAAACCAATAATTACAAGGAAATTTCAGAAGCCAATAGACTGGCATTCACAGGAAGTGCCTCTCATCATTTGGATGTAATTCCTTTGAACTTTTCAGGACAAATGAGAGCGGAGCATTATAACTATTACAATTCGAAAATAAATGGCTTAGCTTTTTTACCCTCATTTTCTGTCGATTTGAACCTCCGGAAATCAGGGCTTTTCCAAATTGGAATTCATAGGAAAATGCGTTTGCCTACACTCAACGATTTGTATTGGCATCCAGGTGGAAATCCAAATCTCGCACCTGAAATTGGCTGGACCTCAGACCTATCATGGAAGATTGGAAAACGATTAACCGGGACTGTTTTGCTTGAATCAGATGTGCAGGCGTTTGGTTCTCAAATTCAGAATTACATCCAATGGCTACCTGAAGGAAATATTTGGAAACCATCTAACATCGCTGAAATCCATATTCTTGGCAGTGGAGTTTCCGAAAAAATTTCCTGGAGAAAAGGCGATTTTCAAATCTATACTTGTTTGAATCTTCAATTTACAAGGTCTATACAAGCAAAAAAACGATTTGAAGGTGACGAAAGTAAAGGCAAGCAGTTGATTTATATTCCCTTATGGCAAAGCCAAATTAACCTTGGTTTCAAAAAGAGGAATTTGGAAGGCCAGTTTCGATACCAGTTTACTGACAGAAGATTTGTAGATCCGACCAATTCTCTTTGGCTTTATGGTTTTGGAATTATCAATGCAAGGCTTAGCCAAAAGCTCAGTTTTGAAAAGAATTTTACATTTTCAGTTTTCGCAGAAGGTTTAAATCTGAGCAAAACCAATTATCAAATGGTGGCTGGATTTGCCATGCCTTTTCGTCAATTTTCTGTTGGTATTCAATTGCAATTTTTTTAACAATCAATAATTTATATCTTTTATGAACAAATTTCTATTTTCATTTTTCATATCTTTCATCTGGGTTGGTATTTCCAAAGCACAGGTAACTGTTGATTTTGAGGGCTTCAACCTTGGAGCACTTGGTTACAACAATGGCTCTGATCTATCTGGAGGTTTTCAAACCAATGAACTACTTTTAAGAAACAATTACAGCGTTCAATTTGCCTCTTGGGAAGGATTTGCCATATCATCTACGACAGATACTGTGACAACCGAATATTCCAACCAATATAGTAGTTTCGCTGGAGGGGCATCAAATGGAAGTAAATATGCAGTTTCTTACAGTTATTCCCCATCTTTTTTGGTTAATACAAACAGGGCTCAATTAAAAAAACTTAGCACTTTTAAATATTCAAATACCACGATAGGTGCCCGTGTTATGAAAACAGGGGATGGTTTTTCTAAAAAATTTGGTGGTGCCACTGGCAACGAGCCGGATTATTTTAAACTATTGGTTTTCAATTATTTTAATGGACAAAAGACAGACAGTGCTGAAATTTTTCTGGCAGATTTCCGTAGCCAAAACAATAGTCAGGATTACATTGTGAAAGATTGGAGGACAGCAACTTTTAATTTCTCAAGTCCTTTCGATTCAATCGGTTTCCAGCTTGAAAGTACAGACAATACAGTTTCTGGCTTTATGAATACACCAGCATATTTTTGTCTGGATGAGATCCAATATTCACCTTTTACCAATGTTGAAGAGTCTAGCTTAAATGTTGTTTTTAGGGCATTTCCAAACCCATTCCAAAATCAATTGCAAATTGTTTCAACCGGTAAAATAGAAACCATTTCGATAGTGGATCAATTAGGAAGACAAGTAAATCTGGATAAAACAGAAACTGATAATGGGCTAATCTTAAACACAGAAAAATTGCCCTCTGGTTTTTACCATGTAAGTCTGAATGGAAGATCCAAAATGAAATTGATTAAAAACTGATTTTCCTGTGTTTTAACCTGGAATCTTAAAAGTTTAAGGAAGTTGAATTGGTATAAACTTCCTTAAACCTTTTCTATGTAGCTGAAGGACTATTCATTTAAAGAATGCTCTTTTTTAAACCCAATTATACTGTGGCATTAATCCATCGAAAATTTAATTTTTTAAGTTTAAAATGTGATTCATATTGCTTTTGGAAATTTTGATAAAAGGATGAATCTCAAAACGATTGAAAACGATTTTTTAAAGCTCTCTATTTCTGATCTTGGGGCTGAAATGAAAAGCCTTCTTACCAAAAAAGACAATAAAGAATGGTTGTGGCAGGCCGATCCTGAATATTGGCCCAGAACTGCGCCAATTCTATTTCCGATTGTGGGTAAACTAGCTGATAATCAATATCTCCACCATGAACATCCTTATCCACTTTCCCAACATGGTTTTGCCAGAGATCGAATTTTTGAAAACGTAGAAAGTCATCCTGAACATACCAAATTCAAGTTGGTATCTGACTATGAAAGCAGAAAATTTTACCCCTTCGATTTTGAATTATTTGTTGGTTACAATTTGGCAAAGAATTGGCTTTGGATTGAATATGAGGTGCTTAATACGGGAACTGAAGAAATGTTTTTTTCAGTTGGTGCACATCCGGGTTTTGCCCTTCCAGGTTGGCCACATCAGAAATATTACATCAATTTTGAGGAGCCGGATATTTTAAATCCATATTTGTTGAACAATGGATTACTTCAAAATCAGAAAGATAGCGAAGTAGAAATACCCAACAATGAGTTATTGATCAGCAATTCTCTTTTTGAAAAGGATGCATTGGTTTTAGATCAGTTAAGATCCACCTGGGTTGGAATTCGTTCTGAAGCTCTGGACCATAATTTGAAAGTTCATTTTGAAGGTTTTCCATATTTGGGCTTGTGGGCAAAACCTGGTGCTCCTTTTGTATGTATTGAACCGTGGTATGGCCATGCGGACTTTGTAGGTTTATCTGGTGAAATATCAAAAAAGCCAGCAATATTGCAGCTCAAACCAGAACAGAATTTTCATTGCCGCTTTGCAATTGAAATTTTGAATTTCTGATAATCTGCCTGCATGCTCTACAAAGCGGTTTCATTTTTCATTTTGACTCTATTTTCTTGCTTCTTTTGCAATGCGCAAGAATCTCAGACCATTCTTCATACCGATAATGATAAGGCCAAACAACTGTTTTTTAAAGCTTTAGACATGCAAAGAGGTCGAAGATTTGATTTGGCCATGCAAAGTTTGGAAGAAGCCTTAAAAAAAGACGAAAAGTTCGAAGAAGCCTACAATTTATTGATCAAGGATTATGAAATGTTTGGTTTTAAGGAAAAACTAAAGAAGCTTTATGACCAAATAATAAAATATCTTCCTGAAAGCCAATTGGCTGCCAAAGGGTATTTAAACATGGCAGAAATTCAATTTGAAAATAATGACTTAAATGCTGCCGAAGAAAATGTTGAGAAATCTGCCAGGCTAAACCAAAAGGATATTGCTTTAAAAGTGAAGGCCTTGCAATTGCTTCAAAATGTAAAGTTTGTCAAGGGTGAAGCTGGAAAGATTCCTGAAAATTTAGAACTCGAACCTTTGAATGCCGAGCTAAATAAGTTCCAACTGCAATATTTTCCTGCAATGACAGCCGATGAGAACTTCCTGATTTTTACAGCCAGGCAAGGAACTCACGATATGTATGACGAAAATATTTATGTGAGTAAAAAGCAAAATCAAAAGTGGGGGAGTCCCCAACCTATTTCCCCTTTGATCAATAGTCGTGAAAATGAAGGAACCAGCAGCATAAATGCGGATGCCCGATTTCTGGTATTTACAAAATGTGGATCTCCTGAAGGACAGGGTAGCTGTGATATTTTCATGGCTGAACGGGTTGGAAATAATTGGATGTCTCCAAAGCCAATAACAGCAATTAACTCACCGTATTGGGACTCTCACCCTTCAATTTCTGCAGATGGAAGACGCATCTTTTTCACGTCTGCCAGACCAGGGGGCCAGGGTAAAATGGATTTATGGTGCGCAGAAAAAGATACAAATAGCAAATGGCAGGTTCCCTATAATCTGGGTCCCGAAATTAATACTCCCTTTGATGAAGAAACACCTTTTCTTCATGCCAATGGTCAAACACTTTATTTTGCTTCTGATGGACATCCGGGTTTTGGAAAGATTGATCTCTTCTATACTGTGAAATCTGGTAAGAGTTGGGAGAAGCCAAAAAATTTAGGAAAAGTAATTAATACCAATAAAGATGAGTCTGGTTTGTTTATTACAGCAAGTGGAAAGACAGGTCTTTTTTGTATGGAAGATCGAAGGGAGAGAGAATTACTTTCAAGTGAAATCAGAATGTTTAGGATTCCATCTTCGTTTAAGAATGGACCTTCCTGTACTTTTTTAGCAGGAACAATTTTTGATGCGGTTACCAAACAAAGGATTCAGGCCAATATTGAATTGGTAAACAGGGAAACTGGAAAAGTTGAGTTTTCAATTGAGGCTGATAAAGAATTTGGAACCTATACCGCTGTTATTCAGCAAGCTACCAAGTATGCCATGTTTGTTTCCAGGCCAGGTTATTTGTTTCAAAGTTTTGTTTTGGATATGGATTCTATATCCAATCCAGAAGTTGGTTTAAAAAAGGATGTGTATCTGGAACCAATTCGAAAAGGCGCAAGCATTGTACTCAATAACCTGTTTTTCGAAAGTGGGAAGTCTGACCTTTTGCCGGCGTCCATTTTGGAACTGCGAAAGGTGGGCCGCTTGATGAGTTTAAATCCTGTAATGCAAATTGAAATATCAGGTCATACAGATAATATTGGCAAAGATGCTGATAACCAGATTTTGAGCCAGAAAAGAGCCTCCGCTGTGATTGAAAATCTAGCCAAACAAGGAATTGTAAAAACCAGAATGAAAGCCATTGGACTTGGCGAAACCAAACCATTAAATGACAATTCGGATGAGGATAAACGCTTAATAAACAGGCGTATAGAATTTAAGGTTCTTTAGGGGAAAATCGAAATGCCCTTGTTGGTTTTTCATTAATTGCCGTAAGTATTTATCGAACGTTATACTGAAATAGGGTTAATTCTTTTTTTGAGGTGCTGTATTAGATTTGCGGGATGAAAAAGCCCTCGCCAAATAAGGACGAATTATTGGCCGATTTGATTCGGTTCCATGTACCAGAGAGTTATCTGGAGTTTTTTGATTTGTATAAAGTATACAACAAAAAAGACTGTTGGGAATTTGAACTACATGAAAAAGATAGTCTTGTGCCTGTTGGACTTTCAGGTAAAGAAACTGCTTTGGACGGGTTTTGTAATCCAGTATCAATTTTAGGTCATTCTTTTTCGCTCAAAAAAGTTTTCCTGATCATGAGGCGTAGGAGTTGGAAAGAGGCCGGGACAGATAAACACCTGAGCAACAACTATGAATTTGAACCTCACTCAGCCAAAATGACCAATGAAATGGCCGCTTTTTTAAAAGGAATCTATTGAAAGCCACCCAGTCAATATTTCCACAATTGCGTTTCTATTAAAGTTAAAACCCAAAACGCTTTACCGCTGGTATCGGGACCAGATTAGTGATTTTCGGAGTAATGGACATTTTGGAGGCTGGATTTGAGGACTTGCGCTCTAATGGACATTTTGGAGGCTGATTTTTCATTGGAAAAAGTATCAAAATTGAATCAGTAGTTTCACTTTTG
>JBIPOE010000226.1:0-3119 GCA_044379485.1 Catalimonadaceae bacterium | reverse complement strand
AAATCGCCACTAACGGTGATTTAGTAGCATCAGCCAATATAGTTTTAGTGGCACAGCTTACAAAAAACGGTGCAACACAAAGAATTAGAATGGATAGATGTTTACTGCGCATCCAAAGTTTTTTTTTAAATATTATTTACTAATCTTCGTTTGACGGTTTACCAATAGTTGCTAAAATTCCACCATCTACATAAAGAATATGACCGTTTACAAAATCACTCGCTTTTGATGACAAGAATACTGCAGCACCTTGCAAATCTTCTGGATCTCCCCCACGAGCAGCTGGAGTTCTACTGATGATAAAATCATTAAATGGATGTCCGTCAACTCTAATAGGAGCCGTTTGTGTGGTTGCAAAATAACCAGGACCAATTCCGTTAGTTTGAATATTAAATTTTGCCCATTCCGTAGCCATATTTTTAGTTAGCATTTTCAAGCCTCCTTTGGCAGCAGCATAAGCACTTACAGAATCTCTACCTAACTCGCTCATCATTGAGCAAATGTTGATGATTTTTCCGCCACCACGTTGAATCATTCCTTTGGCTACATTTTTAGAAACTATAAAAGGACTGATTAAATCTACTGTAATCACTGCCGTAAAATCTTCTACAGTCATATCTACTATTGGAGTTCTTTTGATGATTCCAGCATTATTGATTAAAATATCGATTGGTCCCACTTCCGCTTCTATCTTGGCAATGCTAGCTATTACTGCTTGTTCATCGCAAACATTAAACACATAACCGTAGGCTTCAAGTCCAACTGATTTGTATTCGGCTACTGCTTTATCCAATGCTTCTTGCGAAAGATCGTTTACTACAATTTTAGCTCCAGCCTGACCTAATCCTTTTGCCATCGCCATTCCTAATCCGTGTACTCCTCCGGTAATAAGAGCTGTTTTTCCTGTTAAATCAAATAAGTTAATTGACATAATTTTTATATTTTATATTTATTTCAAGTTTATAATTAAAGGGGATTGTATTCCTTTTTGAAAATTTTCCAAATAGCTGTTCCACTGATTGCTATTGGCTATTTTTCCAGCTTTGTCCCAAACTGCACCTGCGTAATAAATGATTGGTACATTGTTTTTAACCATAGTTTTGGCGAGTATCTGTTTTTCGTTTACCAGCATAGTATTCACTGGAGTTGTTAAAAGAACACCAATTGCGGTAGTTCCGTGCTCGACGTGAGTTGGTTCCCAATACGCCATCATTCCTTGTTTTTCGTTTAAGGTTAGGATTCCTGTTTCGGGTCTTTTTATAATTCCTACCACTACTGGCATTGCTTTTTCGCCGTCAAAAGAATAGTTGTTTTCTATTCGATTGAGTTGTGAACCTGCGTCTAATGAAATCGTTTTGGTAGCTTTTACTTTTATTCCGCCTGCGTTCCAAGTATCAAAAATCAATTGGAAAGTAGTTCGTAAAGGACCATTATCTAAGACTTTCCATTGGTGGTAATTGCCCGAATAGCGAATGGTATCGTTTACATAAGGTGCCATATTTCCAGCTCCTAGAGAAAATCCAACGTGGTAGTAATCCAGACCATTACTGTGATCAATGTGGTAATCGCCTAGTTTGTAACGTTCGTTAAGTACCATTTTATTGGTTCGTTTCACCCAAACATCCAATCCATAAGCGTCTTCTTTTGTTTTCTCAAGAGCTTTGCCATAAGCACGAAAAGCAATATTGTCATTTTCCCAAGCAAAATCGTCCTTGCGTTCAGGAACATATCGGCCGTAGGTTTTGACAACTACATTTTCGGGTTTCCCTTTTTGTACCGTTAGTGAAATAGAAGAATTCGCTTTTACATCCACTTGGAGTAATAAATTTTGGATTGCTTTAAGACCAAGATGTTCTAGTTGAAAGGGAATTTGTTTTTTTGTTTTATCATTAATCACAACAAATGCAGTGGTGTCGATTTGAGGATATTTAGATACAATAGCTTCCCATTTTACCGATACGACAGTCTCTTTAAAATCTAGATTTGACTTGTTTTCAATACTAATATTTGCTTTAGTTTGCGCCAAAAGAAACGATGGCAATAAAAAAGTGAGTGCAAAAAAATGTTTTATACATTTCATAGTCAATTATTTTAAATCATTAATGGCACAATGGTCCATATCACCATAATCTAAATTTTCTCCAGCCATACCCCAAATAAAAGTGTAGTTTGAAGTACCTGCACCTGAATGTATAGACCAATTTGGTGAAATTACAGCTTGTTCGTTTTGCATCCAGAGGTGTCTGGTTTCTTGCGGTTGACCCATAAAATGGCACACGCTTTGGTTTTCTGGAACTTCAAAATAGAAATAGACTTCCATTCGTCGGTCGTGAGAGTGTGCTGGCATTGTATTCCAAACGCTTCCTGTTTTTAGTTCTGTCATTCCCATTTGAACTTGGCAGGTTTCTACCACGCTATTAACAATCAATTTATTAATCATTCGGTGGTTTGCAGTTTCAGGCGAACCCAATTCTACAATTTCAGCTTCGGCACGAGTGATTTTTTTAGTTGGATAGCTGTGGTGAGCAGGAGCGGAGTTCAAATAGAATTTTGCTGGTTTGCTGGCATCAACTGATTCAAAAAACACTTCTTTAGTGCTTTTGCCAATGTAAACCGCTTCTTTATAATCGATTTCAAATGATGCTCCATCAGCGGTAACAATTCCTTTTCCACCCACGTTGATGATACCGATTTCTCTTCTTTCGAGAAAGTAAGTTGCTTTTAGATTATCAGGATTAGACAAGGCAATTTTTTTATCTGTTGGCATTACACCTCCAGTTATAAACCTATCGTAATGCGAAAGAATAAGTTTAATTTCATTGGCAACAAAAAGGTTTTCGATTAAAAAATTACTTCTTAATTTATCGGTGTTCATTTGTTTTGCTTCATTTGGACTCACTGCAAAACGGCTTTCAAAATGGGTATTCATATTTTAATTTATTTTTAAGATGGATGGCTTTATGATTTATTTTTTCGTATGAGTCTGAAACTATATATTGTGAGTTATGGAGTTTTACTGGTGGTGCTTTTTGTAGCATCATTCCAATTGTCAGTTCTAAAAGAAGGAGCTGGCAAAAGATTAGTGTTGTATAAAGTACCCACAACCCAATTGTCCCAAG
>JBIPOE010000105.1:0-10249 GCA_044379485.1 Catalimonadaceae bacterium | reverse complement strand
GGTGAGCAAGCCTGAAAGAGTTAAAAAATATTTCCATCACAAAGACATAAAATATGCTGCATAACCAAATATTGTTCTTTTGCCGTCGGGTTAATAACAAAAATAAATTGTCGAAATTCAATCAGTGCAGTTTTTGATTTGCTGCCTACTTTCTTTTTGAATAATTTTTATGCCTTGGATTTCCTAAGAACAAAATACAAAAGGATGATTCCGATTGTTGTTCCACCAACTGTAAACCATTGCAATTCGGGAACTTGTTGTGGATGTTTCAACATTTGGATTATGTCTTTTGCCTTTGCGCCTATCCAAACGATAATGGTCATACGGATGGTCATGCCGGCAAGACTTCCTAAAAGAAATTGCAGGAAAGGAATATTAAACCAGGTCATGAGCAAATTGCCAATCGCAAAAGGCGGCGCAGGCAACAATCTGAACAAGAAAACCACGGAAAAGGAATTCGCTTCCAGTTTTTTGGCTGCTTTTTCTGCTGCTGGCCAGATTTTAAATATTTCTGATTGAAGGCCTGAGTCAAGGCTTTTAGCAAAATAGTAACCCATGAAACAAGCCAGAAAAATACACCAGGCCATACCTGGAAAACCCCACATTCCAATGAGATAACCAGCCAATAAGCCAGCCAAAGTATTGGGAATGAGCGAAAAAGCAATTGGAATGGACAACAGGGAAAAGATTAAAAACCATCCCCAGAAACCTAGTTTCATCAAAAATTCTTTTTCTTCCAATGCCCAAAAGGCAATCGCAGAACCCACCAAAAGTGGAAGCGTTGCAAAAAGAATGAGCCAGATTGATTCTGGCTTTTTTACCAAAGAAATATACTTTTCCTTAATGGTTTGAGTTTCAGGTTTTCTTTTTTCCATGGAAAGGCAATATTTGACAATTATTTCCAGAATAACCAAAATGCGTTTTTTATCGATCGTTTGTTTCGTCTTTTTATTTTGCAATCTTGACTTAGTTGCACAGCAAACCGAAACCCAATACCTTTCCGGTACAGACAAAGACCACACCGTGGACTGGGATTTCTATTGCACCGGAGGCCGCAACAGCGGAAAGTGGACCAAAATTCCGGTGCCATCCAACTGGGAACTGAAAGGATTTGGCACCTACAACTACGGAAAAGAAAAAAACAAAAGCGATGAAAAAGGCCTCTACAAATACCAGTTCGAGGTAAAAACAGAATGGAAAAAGAAGCGGGTTTTTATCGTATTCGAAGGCTCGATGACGGACACCAAAGTAAAAATCAACGGCAAACTTGCCGGACCCATTCACCAGGGAGCGTTTTACAGATTCAAATATGAGATTGGCAAACACCTGAACTTTAAAGGAAAGAACCTGCTGGAGGTGGAAGTGGCCAAAAAATCAGCCGACACTTCGGTGAACCGGGCCGAGCGGGATGCCGACTTCTGGGTTTTTGGTGGGATTTTCAGGCCGGTGTATCTGGAGGCCGTGCCGGAGGTTTTTATTGAACAGATTTCCATAGATGCAGATCATAATGGAAAATTTAAAGCGCTGATTGAAATTGATAAGAAAGAAAAAGTTGATTCCATTATAGGTTGGATTATGGATCGTAATTCCAGAGGCAATTGGTGCGGCACCCATATTAGTAAAACCGGTAATCGTAAACCAGCGCTTGTTTGGGATCCAAGTTGCAATGAAATGCGGGCAACAAGGATTTCAGAAAACCGTTGGCTTCTTGAAAGAAAGCACAAATTTCAGCCGTTGTATCCTTGGACTCCAGAATTGCCGGAGCTTTATCAATTTAAGGTCCAGGTAAAATCAAAATCTGGAAAAATTCATGAGGTTAAAAAACAATTTGGATTCCGAACTGTCGGATTCCGGGAAAAAGATGGCTTTTACCTAAACGGCACCAAAGTCAAATTCAAAGGTGTAAACCGCCACACCTTCTGGCCGGATGCCGGTCGCTGCTCCAGTAAAGAGCGAAGCATTGCCGATGTTTTGCTTATGAAAAGCATGAATATGAACGCCGTCCGCATGAGCCACTATCCGCCGGATCAGCACTTTCTGGATGTATGTGATTCGCTGGGACTATTTGTGCTTGATGAACTGGCCGGCTGGCAAAAACACTACGATACCGAGGTGGGTAAAAAACTGGTGAAAGAAATGGTGCTTCGGGATGTAAACCATCCTTCTATTCTGGCCTGGGACAACGGAAACGAAGGCGGTTTCAACTTCGATCTGGACAATGAATTTGCCAAATACGATCCTCAAAATAGAATTGTCCTTCATCCCTGGGCATTACACAATGGCGTAGACACCCAGCACTACAAAGAATTTGGCTGCTGCATTGGCTCCCACATGAACGGCCCCAATGTATGGATGCCTACGGAGTTTCTCCACGGTTTGTACGATGGCGGCCACGGAGCAGGTCTGGAAGATTACTGGATTAAAATGTGGAACGACCCACTTTGTGCCGGTGGTTTCCTCTGGGATCTGGCCGATGAAGGTGTGGTGCGCCGGGACAAACACGACAGCATCGACGTAAAACTAGACCAGGCACCTGATGGCATTGTGGGGCCTTACCATGAAAAGGAGGCTAGTTTTTATACGATAAGGGATATCTGGAGCCCGGTGCATGTATTGGGAATTCCGCCTTCTATTTCTGAAAATTGGAATGGTCTGTTTAAAATCGAAAATCGAAATTTCTTCAAAGAACTTTCTGATTATCAATGGAAATGGACGCTGAGAAAATTGAAAACCAATCATACGACGGGCTCTGATTCGGTGATGGAAAACATAAACCGATATAATGGTAAACCACAGGATGTGACAAAATGGAATCTTTCCATGCAACTTTTGGAAGGCTTGAAATTGGCCGATTATCTTCAATTGGAAGTAATGGATGAAAGAGGAAATATGGTTCATTCTAAAACCTGGCCCATCTCGAGAAAAAAGGAACCATGGAATCCAAAGAGGGTTGATAAAAATCCATTTGAAATTTCCTCCGATTCCAATCTTTTGATAATCAAAGCAAAATCCCTACAATTCAAATTCACCAAAAAGGAACCTATCCTTTTATCCTGGAACCAAAACGGCAAAACCATTCCTCTGAATCAAGGTCCGGCCATGGCTTCTGGTAAATCAAAAGTAAAATCGTTCTCTTCAGAATGGAAACCCGAAAAAGGTTGCTACGAGTTGAACTGGAAAGGTGCCGGAAGTCTGCGAAATCAAACCATTGAAGTCTATCCCGATGGCAAAATCTATTTTGATGTGGCCTACCAACTCGAAGGCACCCACCCTTTCGCCGGCGTTACCTTCGATTGGAAACCAGAAAAAATTGACTCGGTGGAATGGGTAGGAAATGGCCCCTACCGGGTCTGGCAAAACCGCCGCCGGGGCATGAACTTCGGCTACTGGAAAAAAGCATACAATGAAACCCAAACCGGTCTCAGTTGGAACTACCCCGAATGGGCTGGTTACCATGAAGATGTGCGCTGGTGTCGCTTCAAAACCTCCGCCGGAAATCTACTGCTGGTAATGGAAGATCCGGATTTATTTATCCGTTGGGGTACACCCAAATGGCCAGAGAAAGCCTGGGGCCACGCCCACAAACCGCCTTTTCCTACTGGAGATTTGTCCATTTTACACAGCATTCCCCCGATTGGAAATAAATTTCATCCGGCAGAAGGCACGGGTCCGCAGGGGCAACAAAGTTTTATGAGCAAGTATTCCCACTCGGAGCAGCCGAGGTTGCGGTTTTGGATGCGGGTGGAGTAAGGAAATATTTCAAGCTTCTATAATTTACCTGTTTTTATAAAACTCCTGCTTTTTCCAATAAGTCAAACTTCTCCAAAGCCATTCAAAAGGACCATAAAGGAAATATTTTAGCCAGAGCCAGCTAAATACAATTTGAAAAATCCAGACACCTACAACTATTTCATACAGTTCATATCTTTCCAAATAACCGAACTGGCCAAGGCCATAGCCATTAAAAATAAGCGTGCAAATAATACTCTGCATCAGGTAGTTGCTAAAAGCCATCCGCCCAACATTTGAAAGTAAACCCATAATAAATTTTGTTAAGCCCAACTTAAAAATAAGGATGAAAAATGAAATATGGCCAAGGGAAAGCAACAATCTTTTGATCTGGTACAAGTTAAAAGTAAAAGTTTGCCAGGTAAGGCTTGGGTCAAAGTGGTTATTCAATGCGGTTCTGTTGATCCAATAGCTAAGAGGCAAGCCAAGCCCATAAGCGAAAAAAGCAAGGGCAGCGTATTCTTGTAAACTTCTGCCTCCGGTTAAAAATCTTAGTTTAAAAAGGGCCATTCCCAAAAAGAAAAAAGCCATGGCATCAAAGAATAGCTCAAAGTAAAAATCCTTGGTTTGAATATAGGTATTAACTCCTGCAATCTCCTCAAAAACAACCCAATAGCCACTTCTCATATTTTTGTTGGCTTCTTTTATTTCTGATTTATAATGGGCAACGCTGTGCTCTTGTTGAAAGGTTTTCCATTCACTAATTTCATTTTTCTGGCTTTCAGTTAGTTTTTTATGGGCTTTTTCAAGTTTCATAGCAGCCTCCGCTTTTATCCTTTTTCTACCATCTTGTCTTATTTTAGAAGTAGATTGAAGGATAGAAAAGCATAAAAAAATACTTGCAAAAATGATAAGCTTTCCAGGCTTCAATTTCCTGAATGGGTAAAGAAAAAGGCCACAAATGGCATAGGTATATAAAATGTCGCCTGGCCATAAAAATACAAAAGCATTCACCATACCAAATAGTAAAAGCCAGATCAGCCTGCGGTAATAAAAGTCAGCAGCGGTCAAGCCATCTAAAGGTTTTTTCTCTATTCTATCCAAAAGCAAAATAGCCCCAGCCCCAAATAGCATGGAAAAAATGGCTCGCATCGTTCCTTCAAAAAGGCCATTTACAGCCCACCAGGACCAATAATTTAGGCCAGTGTATTCACCTAAAATTTCAAGGTTGTAATTCAGATGATAAGATTTGCCAAAAAATGGAATGTTCATTAGCAAAATGCCCAGCAGTGCAAATCCTCGTAATGCATCCAAAAGAAAAATTCTGTTTTCTGCCTGAGTAGGTCTGATATTTGAGTTTTCCATAATTTTGAAATCAGGCTTGATATTCGTGTGAAATTGGTAGCAAACTACTAAAATTAGTTTTTAAGTAACTATTTTCTGAATAATGGTTCAAAATATAGAGTAGAAAATATTTCATGGCACTTCTTTCAAAGCAATTTTATCAAAATGAGGATGTACTTAAAGTTGCTAAAGCTTTGATTGGTAAAACTTTGGTTACTAATTTTGAAGGCATCAGAACTTCTGGAATCATAGTTGAAACTGAAGCCTATCGGGGAGAGGACGATAGGGCCAGCCATGCCTTTCCTATGAAAAAAACAGAGCGGACAAAAACGATGTTTTTAGAAGGAGGCCATAGCTATATTTATGTTATGGATTGCATTACTTGTTTAATGTGGTTACAAGTTCAAGGGGTGTTCCAAACGCTGTATTAATCAGGGCATTGCAACCAGTTTTTGGAATTGAAGAAATGTTGAAACGGCGAAATCTGAGCAAAATTTCCACAAAAATTTCTTCCGGACCTGCTTGTTTAAGCCAGGCTATGGGAATAAATAAATCTTTGAATGCCCATAACTTAAGTTCAGGAGAATCTATTTGGATTGAAGAAAGCAATTTGATCCTGGGTGAAATAGCTGCAACAACGAGAGTGGGTGTGGATTATGCAGGTGAGGATGCCAAACTTCCCTGGCGGTTTTACATCAAAGAAAATAAATGGGTTTCGGCTTATCCAAAATCTTAAACGATAAGTCTTTGACTAAGAAAATGATAGTATCTTATTGAATTGAAAGGCAATAAAATACTTGGTTTCCGAAACTTTTTAAGGCCAATTTTACCCCCTTATCGACCTACAAAAACTTTAGAAATGGAAAAATTTTTCAGACTCCTTGTTCATGGTGGGGCAGGAACCATTCTTCCTTCAGCTATGACGCCCAAATTGGAAGACGACTACAAGGAGGGCTTGAAATCTGCACTTGAAATAGGCCATTCTATACTTTCAAAAGGCGGAAGTAGTTTACTTGCCGTGGAGGCAGCAGTAAAATCTTTGGAAGACAATCCATTATTCAATGCTGGAAAAGGTGCCGTTTTTACGCATGATAAGAAGCATGAATTAGACGCTTCCATAATGGATGGTAAAACATTAAAAGCAGGAGCGATCGCCGGAGTTACAAATATCAAAAATCCAATTAATCTGGCTTTAAAAGTTCTAAAAGAGTCAGATTATGTACTTCTTTCAGGCGAAGGAGCTGAAAAATTTGCCGCAAAGCACGGCGTTAAACAGGTGGAATCATCCTATTATTTTACCGACTTCCGGTACCAGCAATTGCTCCAGATTATTGACTCTGATAAATTCCAATTGGATCATAATGTGGAAGTTCCGGCAGGTCAAGAAAATAACAAAAAGTATGGTACAGTAGGAGCAGTGGCACTTGATATGGACGGGAATCTTGCGGCCGCCACATCGACGGGAGGACTGACAAACAAACGTTTCGGACGAGTTGGCGATTCCCCAATTATTGGAGCTGGCACATATGCAAACAATTTAACTTGTGCCATTTCGGCCACAGGTCAGGGTGAAACATTCATTCGTAATGTAGTTGCATATGACATTTCATGTCTGATGGCTTATAAAGGCCTAAGCTTAAAAGAAGCTTGTAAAGAAGTTATTGATAAAATTCATTTACAGGATCCGGAATGTGGCGGAGTTATTGGAATGGATGCATTGGGAAACTTTTGTTTTGAATTTAATACGCCTGGAATGTACAGAGGCCAAATTCTGGAAAATGCGATACCGGAAACCTATATCTATAAATAGGTTTACAAAACTGCTTTGGAAAATAGTTAAACAATCGTCAATGATTTCGCTTTTTTATTAAAATAAAAATAGATTTGTTTTTTTTTAATTTTAATTCACATTTGCCGGTTCAAAATTGGTTTAAAACAAAATTTAAGCCGTTTACCTGTCTCCATAAAAAATGAGCGCAAAAACCTCTCGAAAATACACCTGTGTAATTGTTGAAGACGATGAAGCATCAAGATTAATACTTGAGAATTACATTAGTAGAATTGAATTTCTGGAATTAAAGGCATCCCTTACAAGCGGGACAGAAGGGTATAATTTTTTAATCAATAACCCCAACATTGATATCCTTTTATTGGATATCAATATGCCGGAAATGAGCGGTATGGACTTGATGAAAGCGGTTCCCATTTTGCCTGAAACCATTTTGATTACAACAGAATCCAGTTTTGCCGTTGAAGCTTTCGAGTTAAAAGCACAGGATTATTTGGTAAAGCCTGTTCAATTTGAGCGGTTTGCCATTGCGATTCATAAGGCGGTAGATTTTATTTATTTTACCAAAAGAACCACTGGCCCTGATGAGTCTTTAAAAGAGATTTATGTAAAGTCAAATTCTAAATTCTACAAATTGGCTTATGATGATATCTATTTTGTAGAGGCACTTGCGGACTATGTATTGGTGTATACAGAAAATACCAGGTACATAGTATATAGCACAATGAAAGCAATAGAAGAGAAGTTGAAAGGTGTTACTTTTGTAAGGGTTCATAGATCATATATCATAAATCTTAGAAAAATTCAGTTTATTGAAGGGAATACTGTTATCGTTAGCGGAAAGCATATTCCTATTTCCAAAACATACCAGGACAGCCTTTTTGCCAAGTTGAATTTCCTTTAGGAGATTTACTTCCTGTTAATTTTTGACCCGGTTTTTCTTAAAATTGGTTCAAAGCAAAATTTAGAATGAAGGTTTGGTTTAATAATAAAAAATATGAAGGATCAGATTTCTTCAAGAACAAAGACCTGGTTCAAAAATTTTATTTTTTAAAACCTCTTTTCGAGTTTACCAATTTCTGGTTCTCAGAAACTCAGATATGGGTAGCCAAAACCTCTGGAAGTACTGGAATTCCTAAAAACATTGAAATTTCAAAAAATCAAATGGAGGCAAGTGCAAAGGCCAGCCTTCTATTTTTTGATTTTGAAAAAAAAAATGATGGACTAATTTTATGTTTATCCGCATCCCATGTGGGTGGGTTTATGGTTTTGGTCAGAGCAATTTTGGGTGATTTGGATTTATGGATCTTAGAACCTTCATCAAAACCGATACCTTTCTCATCAGAAATTCTTAAAAAGCGGAAGTGGTTTGTTTCAATGGTCCCTTTGCAGTTTGCCTCTTTTATCAAAGAACAAGAAAATATCATTTCATCTTTTAAAGGAATATTGTTAGGTGGCGCACCGATTCAGGATTCAAATGAATTAAATTTAAAATCATTGCAATGCCCAGTCTATCAATCGTATGGTATGACAGAAACAGTATCTCACATTGCAATCCGGAATATTTATAAACCTAAAAATGTTATTGATATCAAATCTCAACCGTTTGTGATTTTACCAGGAATTGAGATCAGACAAAATGAGCAGAATTGCCTGAAAGTGAAGGGCGCTGTTACAAACCAGGAATGGATTCAAACCAACGATCTGGTTAAAATTTTAGATGAAAAATCCTTCTTCTTTTTGGGAAGAGTGGATGATGTTATCAATTCTGGTGGACTTAAGATAAACCCAATTGAAATTAAGTCTTTACTAGAAACAGTTCTATTTAAACAAGTATTGGAGTTTCAAATTCTAGGAATTGCAGACCAAAATCTGGGTGAAAAAGTGGTTCTCGCTTTCGAAATCAACGGAAATCCGGAATTTCAATCAGAGCAGTTCTGGCCTCTGGTCTTTGAAAAATTGGCCGAACAAATTGATTCAAGACTTCTGCCACGTTCCGTTTTTGGCCTACATCAACTTCCAAAAACAGACAATATGAAATTTGATAAACCTAAATTAAGGCTGTTAATAAAGGATTCCAGACCCATTTGGGAAAAATAAATTCATGTTTTGAAAATGGAAAAACGCACATTATTCTACCACACTGCTGCAGATATTCCAGCTCCACATTGCTTTTCTGTAAAGGCTGATATTTTGTTTTCAAAGAATAGTTCATTTCAAGTATCTGTTGAGCAGATATTTACAGATAGGGAAGAGATTCCAAAGGAAGAGATTGAGGCAGAAGGATTTTCCCTTAACGATGATTTTATATGGGAAGGGAAATTGCCTGGTATTTGGTCGGACAGTATTCTATTATTATTGAATAAAACGGATTTTAAACAAGGGCAAGGTGAAAGAGTAACAATCCAAAAAGGACAAACTGAAGAAGCACAAAACCCAATTCCAGAAGACGATTGGGTCCGGTTTTCTGAAGAATTAATTCAGGCTTGTTTGGAACAATCTGGTAGAGAGCAAGCGATGGAATTAGTTTTGGGGAGACTTGAGAAGAATAATTTTTTCGAACAGGCACGGGTTGTTTGGCTTTTTCCAGAAAGGATGGCCATAGCCGAAATATTAAAAGGGGAGAAAAAAGAGTTTAAAGGCCTGGAATGGACCGATTCCCAAAAAGAAATACAATCCTGGATTGAAATGGAAGCTACCTCAGAAGATTTATATCAATTGCCAAAAAGAAAGGGTTGGTTTTGGCTTCTTAACGGTGAAATTTGGCTCCCATTCCAAAAAGACCAAAAAGGTAAAATCTGGAATTGGGTTTTAGAAAAAGTAAAAATGGATTGAACTATTTAATGCTGAACCTAATCTATTTTACATCTCAGCCTTAAAATCCTTTTTAAATTCTTCAAGACTCTTTTTCTTTTTATAGGCGTTTTGTCCAAAATAGTGAAGCACCATATTGAATTGGTTTCCATCCACATATCCGCCCATTGTTTGAATAACATTTAACTTCTCGTCCAGGTAAACAATTGAAGGATAGCTCATTTCACCATTTAAGAATAAAACAGCCAGTTCATTTGCCTTTTGCTGATCGTTATGTTTAAAGACTTTATTTTTGAAAATAATGTTGTTTTTATCTTCCGCATCCAGTTTGACCGCATAAAATTCCTCCTTTACATATTTCACAACTGAGGGATCCATAAAAGTGCTTTTGTCCATTTTTTTGCACCAGCCACACCAATCTGTGTAAACATCAATAAAAATCTTTTGTAATTACTCAGGTTAGCAATTCGACAAAGTTACTAAAGCCTGGAAAACATCCTTATCATTTTTGATGAGGGTGTCAATTACTGATCTGAGGACTGCGAATATGTCTGCGCCCTTTTCTGTTTTGAA
>JBIPOE010000104.1:0-10251 GCA_044379485.1 Catalimonadaceae bacterium | reverse complement strand
TGGTCTGTGATTCATAGACCAAAGAGAAAAATCTGCCAGAAATGTGGCGAAATTCAAATCAAGTCTTTTTCAAAGTTCCTTGAATGCTACACTTGATTCAAAAGATGCTCGATTTCCATCATTACCTTTTGGATTCGATTTTGGGCAACGCCAGCCTTTTCCAACAGATTCCTGTTCCGGGATAAATTTTTAACCAGAACCACGTTTTTTTCGAGCAAAAAGCCTTTTTCACTATTTGTTAAAGTTGTCAGACAAGTGATTGGGTATAAACCTGATTTGTCAATCCAATCTTTCAAGGCATTGCCTTCCGGATAGTTCCAACCCAGGAGCTGAATGCCTTTGCAATTTGAAAATGCGATGGCATCATCAGAAAATCTGGCATTGGTTGCCAACCAACCGGTGAATTTTGAGAGTGTGCCGGAAAGAATGCCATTGTCCAGTAAATCCTGGAACCGGGAATTGATATAAAGCGGAATTTTGACATCAATTGTAAAGCCTGGGTGGTTGCGGTACTTGCATTCTACCAATGCCAACTCATTTCCACGGGTGGCAACGACATCAATTTCATGGCTTACACATTTTCCAGAAATTATAACCCCAACTTCTGTTTTAAATCCTTGGTTAACAAATAGTTCTCCAATCAAATGTTCGAAAGGAAAACCCGACGGCCCCAATTCCATGATTGCCTTTTTTAGTCCAAATCTGGCTGCCTGGCCAGGTACTTTTCTTTTCAAAAGCTGATGAGCCAATTTGTAAATTTCCCTGGTTTTTATGCCGGGATACAATTTCGATTCTAAAACCAAAAGCACGTGATTAACGGCATCTTCATCCGCACCGGACCTTGAAAGTGAGGCCCTTAACTTTTTGACAGAAAATGGTTCCAGAAAGCCATTTGCTTTGGTCACCTGAATTGATTCTAATTCCATATGAAGGCTGAAAGCTAATGAAATTTCAAAATAATGATGAACTGAAAGCGGGAACCCGGATTCGTTATCAGGACATAGTTGTGAGAGGCTAACCCCGACAGCAGAGCTGTGCGGGACAGGTTTGCAAAAAATCAGCACCTTTTATTTGAAATTCGCAGCCTCGCTACGAATACAGAAGAAAAGGTGGCAAAGCCTCTGATTTGAAACAGTTTAGAATGGGAATAACTGCCTGTTGGCAGACGAGGATTTCTTAAGGCAATTCAGGGTTTATGACAAATAGCCCCGAATATCATGGACTCTAATGATGAGAATCATTTTTTCCAAATCTAAAAGAAACCTTCTAGCATTTACTTTAATGCTGACCCCAAACGATAAGATTCTTTCAAATGAGATCGTTTCTCTTACTGCTTTTCCTTTGGACCATATTTACTTTTGGTTGTAAAAAAGATTCGGAAAAAACCCGTAAGGCGATTGATTTATGGGACATTGACAAAGATGGATTACCCCAATTTATAGAAACCAACTACATCGAACTGCCTAAAATCCAGCGTATTTCTATATTCAGATCTTCGTTCGGGCATGATTATTCAGATGCTTTTGAACATTGCAGCAGCATGAAACACTATTTTGAACCAAAGGCCGGCGTGGATTGGTCAACCCCAAAAAATTTCGCCCCTGTTACAGGAAAAGTAACCCGTTTGGAATCAGAATGGGCAGGCACTAAAATCAATTGTTGAAAATGAAAATATGTTCAAAAAGTATGATTTTGAGAGTCGCAATTTACCTCCTGTTCTTCTTCCCCAATCTGGCTATTGGTCAGGAAAACAACAACAAAAGTTTAAAGGATGGTTGGGCAATCCATTTGGGAGCAGGATTTATTTACGGCGGCAATATTGGGCTGCTTGGTGAAAGGCAAATTCATGTGAAAGGCAAATTCAGCCTATCGCCCTTCTGTGCTGTTGGTTGGGCCGAAGGGGAAACCGACTCCATTTCTCACAAGAACAGTTGGCTTGGATTTTCTACAGGTCTAACCATGGAATATGGCAAAAAACACAGATTTATATTTGGTCCCCAGTTTGTTTATCAACAGCTTTCAGGCCGCTCTGTTGAAGTAAAAAAGAATCAATTACCAGGTGCTTCTTTCATTATTGGCTATAAGGGTACTGCCGGTTTTGGGCTGATATGGCAAGTCTACATAGGAGATATTTATACTTTGGAGCCAACCTCAGACTCAAAAAAATATACACACAGCTCCCATTTGGGGCTTGGAATCGGATACAAATTTTGAATCAGATATTTTTTTTCAACAACAATTAAAACTTAAAACCATGATTAATAAAATACTAGCTAAAAACCTTTTACCCGGCTTTTTATCCTGGCTTATACCCTTTTTGGTTTCATTTCTATTTTATAAGCCAGGCGGACAGTTGTTGGTGCCTTACGCCACATTTAAATCAACCATTATGTTGGTTGGGGTAATTTCGGGTTGCTATCTTCTGTTTCGCTATTTCTTGTTCGTAGATGGAAACTACATTTTGAATGGCGTCGTGGTTGGTTTCTCCTGGTTTGCTATCAACATTATCCTGGACTCAATTATTCTTATTCCAATGATGAAGACCAGTTTTACTGAATATTTTATATCCATCGGGATGAGCTATTCCTCAATTCCTACAATCAGTATTTTGATTGGTGTTTTGCTTAGTAAGAAGGTTAATCAGTAATGAAGATAAACAAAGAATGGCATAGATAGCATAAAATAACCGGAAACGCCACCTTTGAAGAACACCCAATGATGAATAAATACTCCTCCAAAAAATCATTCTGTTTTTCTTTTGTTCAGGAACTGATGCAAATCAACTTTTCTTGAATTCATTATCAATTAAAAGTAAGCCTCCGGTAAACTGCGTTCTGGTCATGATTGATTTTGCCAGACCTTTGTTTGATGAAAGAGCGATCGTTTTCAGACAAAGACAAACAGATTCTTCTCAAAAGATATCATCGAAGTGGATTGGCTCTAAGTCGGTTCTGTTTTGAGGAAAGCATTTCTCAATCTCGGTTTCGGAATTGGCTTAAGGAACCTGGTTCGGCTCAGGGGTTAGAAGGCAGTTTTGTTTCCTTGCGATTGGTAGAGCTGGATGGTCAATGGTTTCCTTTGGTAATTGGCTAAACTATGTTTTCACTCTCCAGCTCCCAGCAATATTTCCTTTTCACCGAGCCCACCGATATGCGTAAGAGCTTTGATGGACTTTGTGGCTTGGTTTCCTCAAAGATGAACCGGAATCCAACTTCTGGAGAAGTATTTATCTTCATTGGGACCCGAAAAGATGCCATTAAGCTTCTTCACTGGGAGAGTGGCGGCTTTGTGCTCTATTATAAGCGACTTGAAAAAGGCACATTTGAGATTAGTAAAAGCACGTCAGGGAGTGGTTCCTTACCCTTTTCATGACCCTCACTGGTGCTGCTCATAGAGGGGATAAAGGTTGAGAAGTATAGGCAAAACACACGTTACAAGTCTGTATAAAAGGCGCAAAAATATTTCACTTTTCTTTGCTAAATACTTGGTTTTTAGCCTCTGAAATGCGTTTTTTGCTTTATGCAAACGGCAATTCCACCCCCTGAAAACTGGCACGAAATCCTTGCTGAGAAGGATAGGGTTAATGCTGCATTGCGTGCCGAAATAGAGTCGCTACGTTTCGAGTTTGAGAAACTTCGAAAGCTATTCAAGGGTTCAAGAACCGAACGATTTACTCCCCCATCCGATCAGCTTTCTTTATTTGGAGATGTAGCTGTGGCTTCACAACCCGAACCACAGACCCAGACCATCACCCGTCGTGTGCCTTACCCCAAGGACAAGCAGCAGCCCATCCGAAAATTGCTTCCAGCACATCTGGAGCGAGAAATAACCACGATTATTCCAGAAGGCATTGATACGGAGTCCGCTCAAATAATCGGACAGGAAATAACTGAAGTTCTCGAGTACAAGCCAGGTAAATTCTTTGTCAACCAAATCATCCGCCCCAAATACAAAACAGTAATAAATGTGTCTGGGAATGTGGAGATCCAGGTGGCTCCCATTCCGGCATCGCTGCAACCTATTGCCAAAAGCAATGTTGGCCCAGGTCTGCTGGCTTATATTCTGATCTCCAAGTTTGAGGATCATCTTCCCTTATACAGACTTGGGAAAATGTTTCTTCGTGATAAGATCGACATTGCTGAATCAACCATCGGCGACTGGGTCAAACAGGGCCTCAATCTTCTGGAAGTTCTTTATGAGCACTCTGTTAAGAAGATAAAGAATGCCTCCTATTTGATGGTGGATGAATCTCCGATTGCCGTATTAGAGTCAAACAAACCAGGTTCAACCCACAAAGGCTATTACTGGGTCTACTACGATCCGGTAAGCCATTTGATTGCCTTTCAGTATCACAAGAGCAGAGCCAGTGATGCCCCCAGAGAATTTCTGGAAGACTTTAAAGGATATCTTCAAACCGATGGTTATGCCGGTTATAATCAGTTTGAGCAAAATAGGGACATCATACAAGTGGCCTGCCTGGCTCATATCCGACGTAAATTCCATGAAGCGATTTCAAACGACAAGGATCGGGCAGAATACGTATTGGGTCAGATTGCAATCTTGTATGGGGTTGAAAAGAAAGCACGGGAATCTGACTTGATTTGGGAAGAACGCCATACGCTTCGACAACAAGAATCAAGACCAGTATTAGATCAACTTAAAACCTGGCTTCTTGAGAACTACCCAACTGTGTTGCCCAAAAGTGCGATTGGACAGGCGATTCAATATGCGCTCCACCTTTGGCCACGGCTGGAAAACTATTTGTTGGATGGCCGACTGGAAATCGACAATAACTGGATTGAAAACAAAATCAGACCATTGGCTATTGGAAGAAAGAATTATTTGTTTGCTGGAAGCCATAATGCGGCAGAACGAGCCGGGATGATTTACTCCTTCCTTGCCATGTGCCGGGTAGCAGAGGTAAATCCAACAGATTGGATCCAATATGTACTTGGCAATATCCAGAATCAGCCCATCAACAAAATCCAGGATCTACTTCCAATGAATTGGAAAAAGGCAACTCTTATAAATAATTCAGAAACAAAAGGTACGTAGATGACCGGAGGCTTACATTTTAGCTGACCGCACTAACAACGACAGACACTAGAAAAAATTAAACTTTTATTTCGACTTGTTCCATTATTCGTTAACTTTGTGAGGGCAAAAAATGGAACGACACAGACAAATCATATATTTCAAAGACTACTTCCTTAACTTTTTCGACCAGCAGACTGAAAAAGTGAAAGAAAAATTGACCATGTTTTGTTTGTCGTGACAGTTGCAGACAGAATTCCTCAGAAATTTTTTCAGCATTTAGAAGGGACGAACGGACTTTACGAAATTAGAGTAGAATTTCAAGGGAATATTTACCGTATCTTCTGCTGTTTTGACGAGGGACAAGTGGTTGTTTTGTTTAATGGATTTCAGAAAAAATCTCAAAAGACACCTTCTGGAGAACTTGACAAAGCAGTAAAAATAATGAACGAATATTTTGACGAAAAATTAAAACAGAAACAAAATGAAAGCAAAAAATCAAAAAAGTAAAACCATCACAACTTTTGACGAACATTTAGACAATCGTTATGGACAAGTTGGAACTGCTAAACGGACTGACTTTGAAATAAAAGCAAAAGCATTTGCTATTGGAGAAGTTATTAAAGAAGAAAGACGACTTGCCTCAATGACACAAGAGCAATTAGCGGAAAAGACAGGAACTAAAAAAAGTTTTATTTCAAGGATTGAAAATGGACACAGCGACATCCAACTTTCGACACTTTACAAGTTGTTGGAGTATGGACTTGGACGAAAAATAACGCTAACAATATTGTAGGATTGGAAAGAGAAACCGCACTAGGCATGGTTTCGTCTCCGCTTGACAGTTTTGTGGGAGCCGAAAGTTCAGTTCTCCGAATGAAGTTTAGTGCTGAAAAGCCCGCCCATCGCCAATCTGCAAAACGTCGTTACCTGCAAGCTTAAGAGCTGAAAATTCTTAAAATAGGTTGTCTAAAAATTAAACGCAAATGAATAACCAGGTTAAAAACTATTTATTGAATACGATTACATTTATTTTGTATTCACTTTCTGTAAATGCTCAATCGACCATTTTACCAGTCAATTCCTATGGTGTTTGGGATAGATCAAATGCCTATGACATTTCAGTTAATACAGATTACAACTATTTAAAAGGCAAAAGCGCCGATGTAAACTGGGAAGATGTGCAACCAAATAATTCAAATCAATACGATTGGTCTGAAATTCAAACTATATTACAAGCAGCTTACACTAACAATCAGATGGTTAACATAAGTGTAGGAGTAGGTCCCGATGCACCGGTTTGGGTTTATTCTAATGGTGTGCCGAGTGTCACTACTAATGATACACAACATCCAAATTGGACACAATATCCGTATTATTTGGATAACGACTATAAAACGTATTATTTCAATATGATAGAAAGTTTCGGCAATTTCCTGCGATCACAACCAGCAAATCTATTCAATCATATTGCATATGTTCAAGTAAAAACTGGATGCACAGGTGATGAAGTTGCCTATAAGGGAGCTCCTATTAATTCATCATTTACTATTTCCGATAATCAATGGCGTGAATTCCGTTTAGAAGTATTTGAAAAATTTAGACTAACATTTAACACAGGGAATAACAACACCCAAATTGGACTACTTTTTAATAATATTGATCCTGTTGACGAACCTTTGGAATGGCAATGGGTAACTAATAATGTTATTTTTGGATTTGGAACAAAGGGTGGAGCTTATGCAAGGGGGCATCATCTTTCAGATGAATTAGATTTTAAGACCACTTGGACACCTTATCTTGTTAATCCACAAGGTTTGCATTTATTTTCTGCAGCAGAAATGGACCAAACATGGACTAAACCATTGTACCAAATTAATGTGCCATTAGGCTTTTACTGGGGTGCATTAAGTGGGCTTAATACGGGTCTTTCCGTTTGGCTCGTTACCCAAAGTGCTTTGCAAGAAGCACAGTCAAAACCAGAATTACATGATGTTTTTAAGCTGTTTAATAAGTATTCCAAGCAAGTATATCCAGGCACTGCAGATGCTGCCTATTCCATTTTCCACGAAGGATTAAATTCTCAAAACACTGTTAAATTTCCAGAAAATATATACGGTCAAGCCAACCAATCAAATCAAGCTCGTTATACTGCAATATGTAATGCTTATTCAGCCAGAGGTGCACAAATGGATCATGTATTTGCAGCCACTAAAGGTCAAGTTTGGCAACGGGATCAGCAAACAGGGTATAATGATGCCGGATGGAAAATTGAAGAAGGGAATTACGAAAGATGGATAACTCAAATAAATCCAGATTTAACCTCAATTGGTCTTTTTAGGGTAAGGGGTGTTTTAAATTCAAACTCATCAAAGTACGACCGTTTTGCTCGTTCTTTTGAAAACAGCAGTGGTAAAGACACTATGTATTTTAAATTCGATTCGGATGTGTTTTCACTTTCAGATCCAGACAGTTTAACATTTAAAATTACGTGGCTAGATAAAAATCCAAATTCGACCTGGGCATTAAAATATTATAATTTATTAGGCTTACAAAATGCATTAACTATAACAGGAATTGGTGATAATCAGTGGAAAACAACTAACGTAACAATATACAATCCACTTATTAACCAAACCGGAGTTTTGGGTTCTGATTTTATGTTGGTAAATACAGATAACATTGATGATATCTTTCATGGTATTGAGGTAGATATTACAAGAACAGGTACCTTATCTTCTGTTGATTATAATTCTGAAAACTATAAAACATTGATTTTCCCAAAACCGACATCGTCTATGCTTTATTGGGATAAAAATATTGTATCAGATGAAATTATTATTTATAGTTCAAAAGGACAAGTAGTCTTTAAAGTTATTAAATCTGAAAAGAATTCATTAAGCTTAATTAATTTGGAGAAAGGGATGTATTATATTGTATTTCTTAAAGAGAAAAAAAGAGTTTTAACCAAGAAAGTAATAAAAGAATAACAAGTGCCACACTTAAAAGCAAACCGCATAGAACTGATGGGAGAATCACTAAGAAAAAACAATACAAATAAACAATTCTGATACCTTTGCCAGAGACTAAAAATCATACCCTAAACGGTGGCTCACTTTGGGCCGGAATCACTGGCTCACTTTGAACCGGATTCAGTGGCTCACTTTGGCCGGAATACACAACACAATCGGCTTTACGACTTATCAATAAATATTTTCCAAACAAATAGTATGAAAACAAACAAAATGGAATTAGACGTGGACATCATAGGTGACCAAAAAGGCTTGACTGCCAACGAAGAGAAAGCCTTAAGCGAGTTTTTCAAAGAACGAAAATCGGCTTCTACATCGACAACGTCCAAAAGGAATAAAAAGACGCAGACAAGCACAATAAGGAGCCAAGTACGGACATAACCAACTATCGCACAGGGCATAAAATTTTATTTCTAAAAGCTGAGCAGTATCACATCGCAGTAAAAGAGTCACTTATAGAAAGTTCAGTGCAACGTATGAGATTCAGTGCTAAAACTCCACACCTTCATAAAGCACAGTAACGTTTGGGATAAAAAAAACCTTTCTGATCATTAAAGGCCTTTTCATACTTTATTTTTCAATGGCTGCCAATTCCTTCTCTCCGCCTGGTTTCGTGTCTTCACGAATCAAAACTACTTTTATGTTATATACCTGACATACAGTATATTTGACCGATGGAAGATGGTTTGTTTAAGATTAATCGAAAGTCAAATATAGAACTAGGTGAAATTTATTTTTGGACAGCAACAATTCATAAAGGGATTCATTTGCTTAAACCTGATGAAATGAAGGAATTGATAATTGGTTCACTGGAACATTTGTTGAATGCAGGAAAAATAGAAATCTTTGCCTTTGTAATAATGCCAAACCACCTTCATCTGATTTGGAGGTTAAATGCTTTAAACGGGAAGGAAATGCCAAATTCGTCCTTGCTGAAGTTCACTGCACATAATTTTAGAAAGCAACTTGAAAAAACGCAGGGACTTGAACCATTTTATGTAGATGCAACCAATAAAAAATATGAATTTTGGCAACGGGATTCTTTGGCAGTTCATTTGTATACAAAGAAAGTGGCATTTCAGAAATTGGATTACATCCATAGAAATCCATTGAGTGAAAGGTGGAATCTTTGCACAAGGCCAGAGGATTATAACTTTTCTTCGGCAAGTTTTTATGAAGCTGGAAAAGAAGATTTCAAGTTTTTAAAGGATTTAAGAGATGAATTTTGAAGAAGGATTTGAATGAGAATTTATGATGTTAAGAATGTTTAAAGTCGCTTTTTCTACAATCATTGTATTGTTATTGATTGCGCAGTTTTTGCTGGCAAAGCCGGCTATTCAAAAGCAATTGTATTACAAGGTTTATAATGTTGCAGGTGCTACTGGCGGATTGAATGATGGGGATGTCGTCGGGAATCTTATGGGTACAATACAGGCAAGGCCTTTGGTGGTACCGGATTCTTCAGGATTTATGCATGCAGATAGTCTTTGCGTGAAGGGGGATACTTGTTTTTCTGCTCAAACAGAACCTATTAATGCAGACCCTGAAATCATGAACAGCGTGGGAAATTGCAAAAGGTTTCTGCTGCGGTTGCTTACAGATGTTACCATTCCCGCAGGTGCAGAAAAAATCATTTTCCAAGCTAGGGTTTATGATCCTGTTTTCTTTGATGACCAGGTCAGTGACTCCAGAATGATTATTTTTAAACTGAAGCCATCAGCTTCGGCCAGAGTCATGAAGAAAGGCATCAAAAGCATTGTTGAACTCTGTGAATCAGGGAGGTTTACGGTCATTTCTTCAAAATACATAATCGGTGTTGACTCCCTTTCCAGAAAGAGAGACGGATCTAGCCGAAGGCTCGATGCCTCCAGCATTATCTTTTTCACTAGCGGTTACTATGATTGGGAGCCACTCAAATGATTTTTCTGCATAAAAAGTTCTTTATAAGTTCAACAAAGATTTGAGGTACTCAAGTCCCGGTGAAAAGAAACAATACCGATTAGATGAATAGAGATTGTTGCAGTGTAAAAAGAGCTAAAATTTGGTCTCCGCCTGGGTGAGTGTCTTCACGAATCAAAACTGAGCCTGGGCATTTTTCACCCTGGTCTGTGATTCATAGACCAAAGAAAAAAATCTGCCAGAAATGTGGCGAAATTCAAATCAAGTCTTTTTCAAAGTTCCTTGA
>JBIPOE010000187.1:0-3132 GCA_044379485.1 Catalimonadaceae bacterium | reverse complement strand
TTTTTTTAAAATATTTAATTTTTTTTAAAATATTTCATTTTTTAAAATATTTCATTTTTTTTAAAATATTTCATTTTTTTAAAATATTTCATTTTTTTTAAAATATTTCATTTTTTTTAAAATATTTCATTTTTTTTTTAAATATTTTGTTTTGTAAAAAAATAAGCGTGTTTACTGCAAATAATCAATTGAGCTGGTGCACGGCGCAGACGCTCGCATAGGGGGATGACAGACAGCAGCGTCCGCGAGCCGGCGCGCGCATTCGGCGATCCTCTCGCGCTGCTGTTGAACCCAAAGCTGCGCCGAAGCGTGATCTTACAGCGTCAGGAGGACTTTGTGGAATTCGGACTCTGCGTGCTGGAGCTCGAGGTCGAGCGCACGCGCACCGGGCAGGCGAGCGTCTGGCCGGAGTTCGAAGACTTCATGGACGCACAGATCGAAGCCGCCGTCGGCGCGCGCGCAAGTGCCGCCGACAGAGAGGCCGCGAAACGGGAGATCAGGACGGCCGTTTCCGCGCTGCGGTCTGAGCTCTAGAGAGAGTGTGACGCAGAACGCACGTATCCGGTGTTTAATGATTATGATAAATCGCATGAATCAGCCCCATGCAAACGCCATGCACGCGTGCTGCTGCGTGTCGATGCATCGGCTGCTGTTCCGAGTGTTGTACTGGAAGAGCGCTCTTGAATCAAGCGAGGCGCCCAGCCCGCCTGCGGCCGGGGCGTAGAGGACCACGCCGGCTGTAGGCACGCACTTTGCGGCGGGGGCCATCGACAGAGTCTGCACCGCGGTGCTCACAAGCTGCGCGACTGTCGCGTTGGGCGCCAGGTCGCGCGGCGCGCGGCGCGCGAGACAGTGCGATAGCGCCTGGCAGGCTTTGGCAAGCGGCTTGTGCGACGGGCCGTCGGGCTCTGTGAACACAAAGAGCAACGCGTCGTGCTGCGTCGCCTTCCAGACCCGCAAGGCGTTCACCATGAAGTCGAAGTCCTCGAGCCGCGGCTGTGTCGCGCGCGGGGCGTAGTACAGCGCGAGGCGCTCGGCGCACGCGCGGCGCTCTGGACCGCTTCGGCGCACGTCCACCGAGAGCTTTTCTGAGCGTGTCTGGTGGAAGAGCCGGAGCGCGTGCACGGAAAGCGGCACCGACAACGGGCGCTCGGGCGCGCGGTACCAGAGGATGCCCCAGTGCAGCATCAGCACGACCGCGCTGTGCAGGACCAGCATGCCGAAGAAGAACCGGAGCCTCCTGCTGAGCGGCGCGGGCGAGAGGTGCTCGGCCGCGCGGCGCGACGGCGCGTCTGATGATGATCCTTCTTCGGAGCGATCTCTGTCGTACGCGCGGCGCAGGTGCATGGGGGCGGGCACGCTGGCGGGCCTTGCGGGCTCAAAGGCGCCCGGGAACAATTCACAGCGAAGCAAACGAAAGTGTAAATCGTTAAAAAAAACGAAACATACAAAAAAATGCAACTGTTTCGAAGAAGAGATCCTGAGATCTTGCGAATTCTGTGGAATCTCGCGCTTCCCGGCTCTCTGCCCGTCGAGTAGTTCAGTCGAGGCTTTGCGAGCGCGCGAGTACGCCCGTGCGCAATGCCGCGCGAGGACGCAAGCGATTCCCCGTCGGCGCAGCGCACCCTGACGGACATCTGGAGCACGAACCTGAACCCCATCCGCAACGCCGTGGCGCAGCTCCGGACGCCCGCGGAGCGCGCAGAGGTGGCCTTGATCGATCGTCCTTTTAGAGAGCCGGCATCGGAGCGCGCCGCACGGCCTCGCGACGAGGCACGCGGCGGAGCGCACGTCGCGCATGCACACGAGGAAGCACACGCCGCGCGCAGCGAGGCGTACGCCACGCAGGACTCCGCCTGGGGCGTCGGGCGCGGCGGGGCAGGGCGCGGGGCAGGGCGCGGGGCAGGGCGCGGCGTCGGGCGCGGGGCAGGGCGCGGGACAGGGCGTGGGGCGGGGCGTGGGGCAGGGCGCGGCGCAGGGCGCGGCGCAGGACGCGGCGCGGCGCAGGAGGGGCTCGGGAAGAAAAACGCGAGCGCGCGGGCCGGCGCCGAGAAGCGGAAGCGAACGTCCCTGGACGAGGAGGATATCGACAACACAGACAACGAGCAGGAGTCACATGACGAGGAGACGGCCGAGGACCAGCAGTTCATCGACAACTCCTCACAGGAGGACGAGCCAGGTCTGCACGCGGCCTTCGCGCACCGCTTCGAAGAGCGCTCCGGTGAGCGCTACGCCGACGAGCGTCCCGAGCGCGCGCCGGCGCTCGAGGAGCCGGAGCCGTGGAGCGACAAGAAGAAGACGCGCTCGGAGCGGCGCGCGCTGCTGCCGCTGCTGGAGCGGGGCATGGCGGAGGCCGACCGCAACGTCTGCGAGTACTACCACAAGGCGCCGTACGGGCTGCCGACGCCGAACCGGCTCGTGACTCCGTACTGGCTGCAGCAGGGGCATGAGCGGAACAACAGCCAGCTGCTCAACGGCGCGTTCGGGAGCGACATGCAGCGCGCGTGGTGCAACGACCGCAGCGGGCATGGCGAGTTTGCGATGCGCTTCCACGCGCCGTGGCACGAGAAGATCCCGCTGCGCGCGGTGTCGACGGACCTTGCGGACACGGTCGTGGACCCGCTCGCGTGCAGCTCGAACTCGACGGCGAAGATCCTGCACACGATCAAGACGACGCACAAGCAGACGGAGCTCGACCTCATCAACGGCAAGTTCATCCAGAACGTGTTCGTCGGGCTGCAGCACACCTCGCGCGAGCTCGCGCTCGCGATGCACAGCGGCCCCTTCGGCGGCATCCAGGGCAAGGCCGACGTTGTGCTCTGGAACATGCGGCACGGCGACGAGGTGAGCAACACAAGCGAGGACATCCTGAACCTGGTCGAGCTCATCAGCGAGGGGCTGCAGGGCACGCAGGGCGACGAGCTCTGGCCGAGCGTGTGCACGCTGTACACGGAGCCGTTCGTGCGCGGGAAGCGCGGGATGCAGCGGGTGCAGAACGGCGCGCAGACGGTGCGCGAGTACAACCACCACAAGGCGGCCTCGCGCAGCGTGACGCACACGGTCGACGACGTCGACCCCGAGCTGCGGCGGCGGCTGTGGGAGCTGCGCATGCCCGGGGTCGCGTTCCCGGAG
>JBIPOE010000209.1:0-3134 GCA_044379485.1 Catalimonadaceae bacterium | reverse complement strand
TGCCCTTGATGATGGTCGGTCCTCCCAGCGTGACGCCATTACCATTGTTGATCTTCAGATTAGTGACTTCATCATTTTCAAAGGTGCTTGCAGGTATCGTCTGAGCGCTGCTGCCTGCCAACTCGATCTCATCACCAGTGGCATTAGCCTTTATCCTTCCGGAACCAACAAGGTTGATGTTCCCCTTGATGGTGAGTTTCTTTCCATTCAGTATCACCCGGTGATTGGGGCCAGTCCCATTGAAAAAGATGTCAGAGAATGACTGGTCTCCGTCAAGTGTCAATGGATTATCCGGGTTGGCGTCGAAATACAATGGTTCATCCCCAACGGGCGCAGCATTATCCTGCCAGTTTCCATTTTGATTCGACTGGTTCCCCGTCCTGCCGGTCCAAACCTTTCCGGACACTACGGTCGTTGTTGCACTACCCGTGATGGACCCCGCAGTGGCAGTGATGGTATGTACGGTTCCGACAACTGCAGACTGATTGAAATTTATGGATGCCAGACCCGACGCGTTTGTATTGCTCACAGCACCAGAAGAAAACGTACCGGCCTTATTCGATGCCCAATTCACCGATACACCTGCCGTGGGAACCGGATTGTCGTAAGCATCTGACAGTTGGGCCGTGACAGATAAGTTACCATTAAGGGAAACATACGAAGATGTGGTCACCAGGAATTTGTTGGCTACAGCCGCTGTAGCCGATATGGCGTCGGTCGCATCATGAAGTCCATTATTCCCATCGGCTGGCGAAGCATCGGAAGCCGTGATCGTATAGTTGCTTGCTGAGGTTGCCATGAACCAGAAGAATACCGCTGACTGTCCATCCGGAATCGTCAATGATGTGATCGTACTTCCTCCGCTGGCTGCATCGTAGAACTGACCGGTCGATCCGGATGCAGACAAATAAATGGTCATGGCACCACTCGTTGTGGGGTTATCATAATAATCCTTGCGGGTGATCGTATAGGATGCCCGGCTGCCAACCAGAAAATTCGCAGGCGCTGACAAAACCAGTTTGTATTGAACGTTCGGGTTGATCAATGCAATGTTAGCCGTTCCCGTGGCACTTGGATCATCCACACTCACAGCGGTGATGGTCTTACCTGATCCGGATGTCTGCAAAGACAAACTATGGGATGACAAGACCCCCGCGGCAAAAGAACTCGTCTCCCCACCGCCGGAGACCATATTCGCCGAACTGGAGATGGTCACATTCCCAACAAAAGCAGTGAAAGTATTACCGGAACCAGAGGACCCGTCCTTGCCAGCGATTTTGATATTGAACGGAATGCCCGCCACTTGTGTGCCGATGCTCCCATCACTCGTGTTGGTGATGAGGAAACTGGTCACCCCGGTTACCGTGACCGGATCAGAGGCCGGACCTTCCACACCAGCTACGGTATTGGTAGCAGTAATTATGGCACCGCGATACAGTTGCCCTGCAGCTATGGAGGATAACGTCCATGCAGTGCCCGTGGAGGTTGTCCCGATCGGACTCCCATCCACGTAAATAGTGATCGTTCCGCTGCCACCTGTACCGGAAATACTGGTTGTTTGACTGGTATAGGTACCGGGTGTGATGACAGGTTTTGAGGGGGCTGATGAAGCCACGGTCTTACTGTTGGAAACGGCACTTAGGATCTTCCCCCCTGCCTTCGCATAAGCGGTCAGCACATCAGCACCGGAGAGTGATATAGCACTGACCGACCATACACCATAGGCCGTGACGGTGGTGGTCCCCAACAATGTTGTTCCGGCTTTGTACAAAGTGATCGTGGTTCCGGCTGCCTCGGTACTCGTCCCTTCAACTGCTGTAGCACCGGCAACATAAGTCCCACCTATAACGGGCGCTGCTGTTTGAGTGGAGGAAGCGCTGACAGTGACCGTATTGGAATAAACGGAAATCACATTTGTGGAAACGGATCCCTCGGCCTTGGCCTGTACGATGTCTCCATCAATAAGCCCACTATAGCTGAAAGTATGGGAGGCCCCTGCTGCGATGAGGCCAGATATGGATTTTTGCTCACCATTAACATATAAAATGAGTTTTGCCGTGGATGTATGGTTGTTCTTCACCGTGATGTCCCTCGAGCCAATACTAGCATACAGGGGCGTGGTTTCAATGGTCGGGGCGGCAGTGGTCGTTGTGGATGGGCTGCTTGCAACAAGTGTATTGCCATATCCTGATGTGCAAGTATTATATGTGGCCGTCGCGACAAAACTACCTGATACTACTCCGGCCCCGCTCAATGAATAACGCAACACCCCCGTTGTGGGCATATATTGCGTTACACCTCCATTCTGGAGTGTATAGTTGGTACCAGTTGAGCTTTCCGTTATCTGAAAGACCTTGATCACAACCGAGTTTGCTGTCGGTGTCACGCCGGTAGGCCATGACCATGATACATCGATTGTCTTGGAACCGGAAGCAGTTGGGTTGGATAAGGTCGGGGCATTGGTAAAGCAGGATTGTGCAGTGGTCACTTCCACCGCACTGGATTGGCCTGAGATCGTTTTCCCTCCTGCCAGGGCATCAGCCGTGATCAGGTTACCTGCCGCAAGTCCTGATACTCCTGTCAGCGTCCAGCTGGCATTCGCATCCACCGTCGTCGTGCCGATGGATGAACCACCCTTGTACACGGTGATGACCGTACCGGCAGCTTCTGTACTGGTACCACTGATGCTATTGCTGGCCGTCGTGATGCCTGCGTTCACCACCGGTACAAGGGTCCTGGGATTGGCAAAGCTGGCACCCTCCGTCAGGGATGTTAGGGATGTTGCGGGGAAGGCGTTCATTAAAGCCTGACCGATCGCAGCCGGATTATTCCCGTAGGTCTTGTCATTGATGCCATTATAATCAGCCTTGGTACCGGTGATACCACTTCCAGCAGAAATAATTGTGGCGGTAGCGATCCGCACGGGCTCTGTGGATAGTCCTAAAGCAGAGTATGGGATGAAAAAATCATAAAAATAATCGGCACTGGCATTGATGGTGGATATTGCTATGGAACGCTGGCTGTATTCATTCACATTAAAACTTGTCGTTCCCGTGACGCCACCACTGCTGTTGAATGTATTGACCACAACAGCCCCGGCACTACCGGTATTCAAGACCACCTCTTTCTCGAAT
>JBIPOE010000183.1:0-2850 GCA_044379485.1 Catalimonadaceae bacterium | reverse complement strand
TCCTTTATATTAGTGTTACTTTTTTTAGCATCTTCCTTTGTAAATACAAAACCGAAAATAATTTATATTCAACCGCTGGGCAATGTAAATCAGGAGTATATTGATTATATAAAAACGTCTGTTAAAAATTTCTATGGATATGATTGTGTAGTTAAGTCAAAACTAAATTTAACTAATGATGTTTTGGCTGGAAGCGGAACAAGATACGAAGCGGGAAAAATATTAAAAAAATACAATTCAAAAGAAAATGTCTTAATAATAACAGAAAAAGATATTGCTCATAGAAAAAGTAGCTATTTTCCAGAATGGGGCGTTTTTGGCTTGGGATTTAGACCAGGGAAAACATGTGTTATTTCTACTTTCAGACTAAAAAAGAACGTGTCTAAGACAAAGTTTTTAGAAAGATTGAAAAAGGTTGCTCTTCACGAAATAGGTCATAATCTCGGATTAGAACATTGTACTAATGATCAAGAATGTATGATGACAAGTGCTAGTGGAACTGTAAAGCAGGTTGATAGAGAGAAAATATGGTTTTGTTCTAAATGTTGGAACCAAATTAGATAAAAGTAAAAAGTTTAAAAACAGTTATTTAGATTTCACGACAAAGAATGATTATAATTAAACCCGAAGCTTTTATTTCTGACAAAGGCAAAAATGAGGAGAATGAAGATTACATTAAATATCTATCAGGTAAATTTTATTTAGTTTGTGATGGTGTTGGAGGTAATGGTAATGGACTGATAGCCTCAAAATTACTAGCTGAATCTATTTACAACTTATTATCTAAATCTCATAATTCAAGTGCTTTAATAGCAGTGAAAGAGGCTGAGAAATTATTACAAAATTATAAAAAGAAGTATCCTAATACGGAGCGTATGTCAAGTACTTTGGCTTTAGCTCAAATCATAGAAAATAATGTTTTAATTTCATGGGCCGGAGACAGTAGAGTTTATCAATTTAGAGACGGAAAAATTATATATAAAACCAAAGATCATACATTTGTTAATGAAGCTGTCAATAATGGTGTTTTGTCCGCTGTAGAGGCTTTATTTCATCCTGATGCTAATGAGTTGACTAAATCAATAAAAGGTACTCGAAAACCAGTAACATTAGACCAAATTTTAATAGAAGATAAAAGAGAAAACGACTATTTTCTTGTATGTACAGATGGTATAATTGAATCGTGGATTGATTCTGATTTGGAATCTTTGTTTTCTGAATTGAAATCTTCTCAATGTATTATTAATGAGCTCAATAAAAACTGCAAAATATTTTCAAATGACAATTATTCAGCAATAGTTTTTCAGCTTGAATGATTTATAAAATAACAACAAATAAATCTTATGTTGCTACACAAAACAATTCGTAAACTTGACATGTATATATTTACTCTAAAAAATCAAGATAGAATGATAAAAACATTTCTTTGTTAAAAAACTAAGTTAATTAAATGTTCATCATAATATAAAATCATCCTTTAGATTGACTTTATATATTAGTTTTCCTTTTGAATCGAGCTGGATTTGATAAAAATTTTTTCAGATTAATTTGAAATTCAAAATCTTTCATTGCTATAATTCTTAATGGAATTTATAGGGTATGGAGTATATGAAGTGTTAGTTTGATTATGAATCTAAATCAGTTTTTTATTGATAACAATTTACACCTCAAAGCTATTTTGGTATATCAACAAAGTTTCCTTTCTTCTGAAAATCATATTTTTATTTTGATAAGTAGGTTTCTGTAATAGAATTTTATCCTTAAATTCTAGTAATTTAAATTGTAAATCATCAAGGTTAACATCTTCTACTTTTAGCTCATAGCTTGCAATAAATCCAATAGCTTTTTGTTCGACATAAATTCCGGGGGTATAATCCAGAGGCATTGTAACACGGTCTACTTCAAAAATTGGAAATAAGAGTAATAAATCAGCAAAATGATGTTTTCTGATTTTCTTGCCATCTACTAAAATTTCTATGTGGTTTTTAGGGGAATTTAATAAACCACTAATTTTTTTTCCAGGCAAATTTTCTAATGAAGGTATTTTGGGCAATCGTAGATTGTAATAAAAAAATGGATTCAACAACGCCTCTTTTAATGAAAGTTTCATTTTAGCCGCCACTTTCAAACATTCAATTAAATCTTCCTCGCTGCAATCAAACTTTTTGAGTGTCCAGCTTTCCCCGTGAAGATTGATTTTTAGCGTTTGCATGGAAGAAAATTGTAAGTATTGGTTTTGGCTTTAATAACGCCATAAAATTATTCTTTAATTCCCCATAAATACTATTGTTGATTGTAATTATTTGTGTAAATGTAAAATAGTTCTTTGGCCTAATGCTCGTGAGGTATATAAATCTTTGTTTCATATTTAAAGATTTCTAAATTGAGTTAAATGATTTTTTATTTTCTTATAAGTCAATTATTCAACATTTTATCTATCACTTGACTCGTAAGTTAAATCATTAGTGACTAATTTCTAAATTGATAATTTTTAATAGTGGCTATATAAGACAAGTATCTAAATAACGACAAAATACAAGTCGTAAATAATTACGCATTTATATTATTAATGCCAATATATTTAAATAAATCACTACATTAAAATTAAATTTTTACACCTGATTTAGATATTGTGAATTCTATTCAAAAACTCTCGATTATTTCGTAATTCCTCACTGGCAAATTTTAATGCTTTTCCATTCTGATACGCCGCTTCATAAACGATATCTTCATCAGACTTCAATTCTTCAGGAGCAAATTGTAATGCTAATCCATTATTCCTGACCGCAGCAAGAACAATGTTACGATTAGCTTTTAAATTTTCATCAATGTATTTAAGTGCCAAACCAT
>JBIPOE010000217.1:0-3141 GCA_044379485.1 Catalimonadaceae bacterium | reverse complement strand
AGCAGAACTACCCTCGATCAGACCGACACCGTCGTTGGCGCCGGCATTGTTTACCACTCCGTCCAATCTCCCAAAAGCTAGGATCGTCTGATCAATGATTCCCTTGCAGACATCCTCGTCACCCAACTCGGTCACGATGACCAGGGACTGACCGCCCTCCTCTTTAATGCGCTCAGCCAGCCGGTTGGCTTCATTTGCCGAGCGGCCAACGATGACGGGGATCGCGCCTTCATTGGCCAATTCCAGGGTAATGGCCTCACCAATACCCTTTGCACCACCGGTTATGATAAATACTTTTCCGTCTAATTTTAAATCCATCTTAAGGTCAATTGGTTGAGTTATTAAAGCTGTAATACCATGATTAGCCTCATCTGCATACAACACATAAAAATTTTGGTAAAGGCAAGGGGGAATTTAGGGGTAAACCCTCCCCTACAATCCGTCCCTTCCAAAACCGAACAGAGGCCCGGAAGAGCTGAAAAAGATTGATGAAGTTGTTCCTATCCGCTTTAAGGCGACCAGATCAGCGATCAGATCAGGCTTTCCGAAAAGCCGACAGGATTCAAATGTCATCCGGCGTAAGCTTTCGCCTCTTGCCTGGCACTGCCCAATCCATCGATTCCGAGTTCGATCAAATCTCCTTCTTTAAGGTAAAAAGGAGGTTTTTGTCCAAAACCAACTCCCTCAGGAGTACCGGTGGAGATGATGTCTCCGGGCATTAAACTCATAAATTGTGACAGGTATGACACCACATGCTGGACGTTGAAGATAAAGTCGCTGGTATTTCCGTCCTGCATTTTTGTCCCGTTCAGCGTCAACCAAAGTCTCAGATTGTTAGGATCTGCCACCTCATCTTTGGTAACCAAGTAGGGACCCAAGGGAGCAAAAGTATCGCAACTCTTTCCTTTGACCCATTGTCCTCCACGTTCGATCTGAAATTCGCGCTCGCTCACGTCGTTATGCAGCATATAGCCGGCTACGTGATCGAGGGCTTCTGCCTCACTGATATAATTTGCACGCTTGCCGATCACCACGGCCAACTCCACTTCCCAGTCGGTTTTCTTGCTGTTTTTGGGGATGATGATCGTATCATTGGGGCCGGCCATCGAAGAGGTCGCCTTGAAGAATACTACCGGCTCAGAAGGTTCGGCCATGCCGGTTTCGGCGGCATGCTTGCGGTAGTTGAGACCGATGCAGATAATCTTACCCGGACGCTTGACCGGTGCACCCAATCGGGTATTTGGGGAAACTACCGGAGCGGTCTCCTTGTCGAATACTGCCTCAAGCTGCGCCAATCCATCACCTGCGAAAAAATCCTCGTCAAAATCATTGACCAGGCCACTCACGTCATAGCGAACTCCGTCTAGTTCCAGCCCTGGCTTTTCAAAACCGAACTCTCCAAATCGTATTAACTTCATTGCTTATCTTTTTTGAATCAATTATTTAGCGTCATAAATCCTCCGTCTATCGGAAAGTCACTTCCTGTGATAAAAGACGCCTCATCCGAACACAGATAAAGCACCAAGGACCCGATTTCTTCCGGCTTGCCCATGCGTCCGATCGGCTGGGATCGGGAGAGCGCCTGAAACATTTCCTTTTCGTTTCCGGGATAATTTTTTGCCAAAAACCCATCTACAAACGGCGTGTGAACACGGGCCGGAGAGATGCTGTTGCACCGGATATTATTTGCCAAAAAATCTCTGGCCACGGACAAGGTCATCGCATGGATAGCCCCCTTGCTCATGGAGTAGGCAAATCTGTCTGAAATTCCCACATGTGCAGCGATAGAGGAGACGTTGATGATCGTGCCTCCTTTGACTTTCATGAGATCCACTCCTTCCTTGAGGCAGTAATAGACACCTTTTACATTGATCTTGTAGATCCTGTCCATGTCTTCAGAAGTCGTATTGCTCACGTTTCCGATATGAGCTATACCGGCATTGTTAATCAATATGTCTATAGATCTACGATCCATCGCTTGTTTTACACTTTGCTCATCAGAGACATCACATTTCACTGCGGTGGCGTCCCCACCGGCATTTGTGATTTCGAGAGCGACATCCTGAGCGTTACTTTCATTCAAATCAAAGATGGAAACCTTGGCTCCGTTTTTTGCCAAAGCGATGGATATCGCCCTGCCTATTCCACTGCCACCACCTGTGACCACCGCTATTTTGCCAGTCAAATCAAATCCGTTCATCATAGTGATACTCCCCTTTTCCATGGTATAAAATCGTTTTGTTCTAACTTCATCGCTTTGGTTTGCTCTCCACTTGCTACAGCAATGATTTTTTCTAAAAATGCCTCACCGACTTGTTCAATGGTAACTTCTCCACGGATAATACCGCCTGCATCCAAATCGATCAAATCATTCATTCGGTCAAACAGCTCTGTGTTGCTGGAGATCTTGATGACTGGTGTGATGGGGTTGCCGGTAGGTGTGCCAAGGCCTGTCGTAAAGAGGATCACATTGGCCCCGGATCCGGCTAGCCCGGTGGTCGACTCCACGTCATTGCCAGGGGTGCACAGCAAATTGAGGCCGGATTCAGTCAACGGCTCCGTATAATCCAAAATGGCACTGACAGGTGCTTTGCCGCCTTTTTTGGCTGCTCCGGCCGATTTGATGGCATCGGTAATCAAGCCATCCTTAATATTTCCCGGAGAAGGATTCATATCGAAACCCGATCCCACAGCTTTTGCACGCTCCTCGTAGGCCCGCTGTATACTCAAAAATTTCTCAGCGATTTCCTTTGAAACACAGCGGTCTACGATGTTTTGCTCCACGCCGTTGAGCTCCGGAAATTCACTCAGAATAGAAGCACCGCCTAAGGCTAGAATCAAATCTGAAACATGCCCCACCGCGGGATTGGCTGAAATGCCGGAAAAACCATCTGATCCACCGCACTCCAAACCAACCACCAACTTGTCCAGCCCGGCGGGCTGTCTTTTGATTTTATTGACAATCACGAGTTGATCGATCGTCTGATCGATTGCCTCAGTGATTAATTTTTCTTCGGAAAGGAGTTTTTGCTGCTCCAAAAAGATGACAGGCTTCTGCACCTTTGGGTACAGTTCTTTCTGGATTTCTTGAAACCAGCTTATCTGGGCATGCTGGCAACCCAGACTCAGTACTGTGGCACC
>JBIPOE010000042.1:0-37701 GCA_044379485.1 Catalimonadaceae bacterium | reverse complement strand
ATTGAAGACAAATGGATTCCAGCTGAAGCAACTTTACAATCACTCAAAATACTAAAGTCAATGGGCGTACATATTACGTAACCATTGGCGGAGTTAGAGCTTAACTTTCTCATCAACAAGGAATCGCAAATAAAAAAGGGTCAGCTTTAGCCAACCCTTTTTAACTTTATGAACTACTCAAAAATCAAATAGTGATTCAGGACTTGTAAACTTCTTACTTTAACTTTCCATTATACAGCTGATAATATTCATCAGCCATTCTATCTGCATCAAAAAATGGAACCACATCGGTCATGGTAGTTTTTACCATTTTAAACCATTCTTTTGGCCTGTCATAATACTTTGGAAGAATCTCATTTTCAAGCATATCCATCAGGTTTTTGTTGTCTTCCAAATCCTGATATTCAATAGGCCTGGTTTCATCCACAACTGGCAAAATGAAGGAATTGACATCATGTTTTGAGTATTCGCAAACCCAACCATCCTGAATTGAAAAATTGATAGAACCATTCATTGCAGCGGTCATTCCTGAGGTACCGGAAGCTTCTCTAGGTCTTCTCGGAGTGTTTAACCATACATCTGAACCAACCTTTAGAAGTTTGGAAAGCTCTAATTCATAAGGTGTTAAAACGGTTGCATTGGGCATGTGTTTGGTCACTTCAACAAGATGGTTGAAAACAGAAATAGCACCATGATCTCCCGGATAGGGTTTTCCAGCCCAAATTACCTGAACCTTTTTATCTGTCCTGCTCATCAACTTTTGAAAACGAACGATGTCGTGCATCAACAAGGTAGAACGCTTGTATTCTGCAAACCGACGGGCCCAAACAATGATGATGGCATCCTTATCAAACAACTTTCCGGTTTGGTTCGCAACGTGTTCGATCAAACGTTTCTTAAGATGCATCTTTCTGTGCTTCAATGCCTCATCATCCTTTTCGTCAAGTGCTTTCCGCAAAGCAACATCACCCCAATACTTCATATTCTGCGCATTGGTTATGCTTTTGATTTCACAAATTCCGGAAAAATCCTTCCACATATCACGGCTTACTTCTCCATGCAATTTTGAAACGCCGTTAGCAACTTTTGCCAAACGCAAGGCCACCAAACTATGGCTAAAATTATCACCCTGTTCCCCGGATACCATTCTGGCTTCTTCAAAAGATAGGTGTCCAAAAAAACTGAGTTTTTCTAACAGTGCAATCGGATGTTCTTCATTTCCAGCCTTTTCCGGGGTATGCGTTGTAAACACAACCCGCTTTTGAACTTCCTCAACACTTTTGAATTTATCATATAAATGGAAAACCAATGGCAAGGCGTGGGCCTCATTCATGTGGTAAATTTCAATTGTTGGATCCAGGGCTTCCACCACTTTTGCTCCACCCATTCCCAAAACTATGCATTGCGCAATTTTTGCAGCCATATCGCTGTCATACAAACGGTGGGTTATGGTTCTGGCCAGGTAATCATTCTCCGGAATATCGGTTGTAAGAAAATACATGGGAACGGTCCCGAATATTTCAGGCTCCAGGTACATCGCCTTCACATAGACCTGATGTTTGTTGATGTAAATGGGCACCATGATACCCGTATCCTTTAAAAAGGTATAATACTTTTCCTGAAAGAGCACATCCATTCCGTTGTCAGGCCTACGAACCTGATCGTAGTAACCATATTTCCAAAGGATTCCAATACCTATCATGTTCTGCTTCAGATCATAAGCAGAGCGCATGTGAGAGCCGGCCAAATAGCCCAGGCCACCAGAATAGGTTTTTAAGCTTTGAGCAATGGCAAACTCCATAGAGAAGTAAGCCACCTTTTTCTCATATTTTTTGTTGATTTTGTAAGGATGTAAATTTGATACTGACACGTATTTTTTGATTTAATATATTGATAATCAGATCCGACCAAAAGACCTGTTTATATTACTAAAGGCAAGATTACAAAAAAATGAAAACATATGTTGTTTACTAATCTCTTCATTCAGACCTCAGTTCCGAAAAAAATGTGCTTTTTATCTTAAAAATACTGGATTTTGATTGGGTAATTTATAAAAAAGGCCGCAAACATTGTTTACGGCCAAAAAACAAAAAGATCAAGTCTAAACTTAAATCTACCTTAAATATAAAGAACCGGATTTCTATTTAAACAGTCTGGGCATTCAAAACACCCAATTCCTTTCCAACTTTGATAAATGCTTCTATGCATTTGTCCAAATGATATTTTTCATGGGCTGCAGAAATCTGAACACGGATTCGGGCCTTACCGTGAGGCACAACCGGATAGTAAAACCCAATAACATAAATACCTTCGGCCAAAAGTTTTTCTGCAAATTGTTGAGCCAGAACTGCGTCATATAACATAACAGGACAGATCGGATGCGTACCTTCTCTGATGTCAAACCCTGCATCGGTCATTTCTTTGCGGAAGTATTGAGTATTTTCCTCCAACTTATCCCTTAAAGCAGTCGTTTCTGTCAGCATATCCATCACGGCAATACTTGCTCCCACAATTGAAGGTGCCAGGGCATTGCTAAACAAATAAGGCCTTGAGCGTTGTCTTAATAGCTCTACAATTTCTTTTCTTGCAGCGGTAAATCCCCCAGAAGCACCACCAAGGGCCTTACCCAGTGTTCCTGTAATAATGTCAACCCTGCCCATTACGTTTTTCAGCTCATGAACACCTCTTCCGGTTGCTCCCATAAATCCTGTGGAATGGCATTCATCAATTCCTACCATGGCCTTGTATTTATCAGCCAGATCACAGATTTCATCCAGTTTGGCAATGGTGCCATCCATAGAAAATACCCCATCTGTAAATATCAGAATTTGCTTAGCACCTGCATTTCTTGCTTCAATTAATTGATTTTCAAGATCCTGCATATCATTATTTTTGTACCGGAATCGTTTGGCCTTGCAAAGCCTGATACCGTCGATAATAGATGCGTGGTTTAACTCGTCCGAAACTATTGCATCTTCTGCACCCAAAAGTGGTTCAAAAAGTCCACCGTTGGCATCGAATGCAGCACAGTACAAAATGGTATCTTCCGTTCCCAGAAACTTTGAGATTTTTTCCTCCAGTTCTTTGTGAATATCTTGTGTACCACAAATGAAACGCACTGAACTCATGCCAAATCCGTGGGTATCAATGGCATCTTTGGCTGCCTGAGTAACTTTTGGATGTGAACTCAGCCCCAGATAATTATTGGCACAAAAGTTAAGTACTTCTCCGCCTGGAGATGCTTCTATTTCAACGCTTTGTGGTGTAGTTATAATGCGTTCCTTTTTATAAAGACCATCATTTTTTATACCTTCTAAAGTCGTTTTTAAATCTGCTTGAATGGTGTACATCGGTATATTTTCTTGACTGTAAAATTTCTAATGAAATAAAGTTGCAATTAAATTCAATTTTCGAAGTCTGAGGCCTTGAATCTTAAAGACTTTTGATTGAAAAAATCTTTTCTTCACCTGCTTTTAACTCAAAGGACTTCATTTTGACCTGGAATTTCCCTTCTTCAATAGAGTTGTTTTTATCTGAAATCCAATACCTTACACTGGCTGAAATTCCGGTTGGGTTTTTTAACTTTATCTTTTGAATTTTACCTTTCGAAAGAATTGGGTTTGCTTCAATTTGGTCAAAACATGTCAATTTTCCTTTTTCTGGTTCAATAAGCAATCCTGGTATCTCCAAATTTGTAAGCATCAATCCTGTTTCTGCCCATGTGCTTTGATAGGTAATTTCTCCTATTCCCTCAAGCCAATCCGTAGTACTTACCCTTTCACAAACCCATCCATTTTTTACGCCGGGAATGGGCCTTTCTTTTGTGCCCATGTATTGAGGTAAATTATGGGCTATGTCTTGTATCAAGCTCAAAATCAAAGTATCATGAGTTGCCAGATAAAGCTTTAAAAGGCCCAAACCTGAATGGGTACAAATGGCAGGAGCACCATGTTTATTCTGGGTATTTGCCCAAACCGCACCGGTACTTTTAATATCCAGTTTTCCAAATAGTGAACTTGCAGGAAATTTGTAATTATAACTCGAAACCCAGGTAGAAAATTGTTTGGCAGCATCATTTGCATATACCAGCCATTTCCTGTCCTTAGTCGCTTCAAACAAATACATGTAGCTCTCTATCAAAGCATAAGAAGATTCCGAATCCGGGTTTTGCATGGCATCTCCTGGCCCTCCTGTAATGACTCCAGTTTTTAGATTTTTTTCATAATAATCCTGTCCAATTTCCTTAGCAACAGCCAGATAGACTGAATCTTTATAATATCTGGAAGCTAAAACAAGCGCAGCTGGCACAATCGCCCCTGAAGCCGATCCACCCACCTGAATTTCACCATTTACATTGTCAATAAACTGGCCCAGTTGCTTATTCTTTTTCCAAAGTTTCACAAAAGCATCAGCAACGCCTTTGGTTTTTTCAAGCCATTTTTTTTCTGGTTGGATATTAAGGAAAGGCATAGCCATAAGCTGTTTGAGCACAAAAAACAAACCGTCTCCGCTCTTTCTGACCAAATGCCAGTTTTTGGTGTGGGGTTTACGAATGTCACCTCCATACCATTTATTTCCTTTTTCGCCTGAATCCCAGAAAAAACCCGAAGGAGAAATGCCCCCATCAAACAACCAATTGAAATTCCGAACTACATTTTGACGGGTAGAATCTGCGCCCAACACCAAAAGTGGATACGTTGAAATCATCCCTCCTGTCCAACCGATTTGCCAATCCTGAAGAAAATTTTCACGCATACCAACTGAATAATAGCCATAATCTTTCACAAAATTTTGGGTATTGAACTTTAACTCCTGCTCCTTAAATGCCTGACTAAAAGTGACTTCATTTTTGCAAAGAATATCAGAGCCAACTTCTTTTCGGATCAGAAAAAATTGATCGTAAAGCTGCTGGATACTTTGACAAGGCTGGGTAAAAAGCCTGATTTTAAAAACTACAGAATCGCCCGCTACAAAATCTGCACCCTTGTCAGGACTTGGAAATCGATTGTCTGTGATCCGATATTTATACCCTTCCCTAACCAAAGGAGAAGTCAAAGAAAAAGTTGCTTTGTCTCTGTTTCGGTTTTCTTCAACATTTACCCCATAGTCACCCCAGGCATTTCCCTGCTCAAATAAAATCCAAACGCCTTTGCCCGATTTTTTATTGAAATATCCCATAGAAGGCGTTGCCATTCCACCCGATCTTTCCTGAATTTTAGATGGACCATCCCCAAAATTCAGTTTTGGAATATCAGTAACTATGGTTGGTTTATCCACTCCTATATCTCTGGGATCCAACAATTTGGGAGAATAAGAAATTCTTCTGTAATCAAACCTATTGCCGTTGTAAGCAGCAGAAGGCATTAAAAGATAGTTTTCCTTAGTCCAGTTTTGATCTTCAAAATCAATGGCAATTCTGGATTGCGGACTATTTCCTTTTAAAAGCCTAAAAACCACCTTTATATCTGAGCTAACTATTCTGCCTGATCCTGGAACTGAACTTAATTTTACACTCCATTCTGAACCCTTGAATTGAATTTTACTTTGACTTGCTGTTAAAAGTTGTGATTCTTCATTTGTTAAAATGCTAAACCGGTCAAAATCATGCTGGCTAATTCTGGCCTTTAATTTTATTCCAGCCTTTTCTAAAACTGAATACACATCCTGGGCATTCGCAAACCGGACTGAAAACGAAATGATTAATAATATGAAAAATAATCGCATTGGTTAAAACAAAAAATAATTGGCAACAAATGAAGATAAAACTATCTGAATCTAAGAAAGCACGAACTTGAATTAAAAATGGGACTGATTAATAAATTCGAAGTAATAATTTCAAAAATTTTCAAAACATTAATAATCAAACAATTAGAGACAAATTCAAGTTTTCAAAGCTGAAAATATTGAAATCCGGAGTTCAAAATAACTTTGAGATTTTTGAAAAATAGTTAAGATAATTTCCATAAATTATTGACAATTTGGAGCCTATAACTATCATGTAGAAATTTAAAGCGAACTGAAGAGAAAAAACATCCTTAAGCCTGAGCAAAAAAACCAAACAACATCTAAACCACAATTAAATAATTTCAACTACTCTCACAAGGCAATTCGGCTCTGTTCCATGTATAAAAGTCGGAAACCAAACTTTTAGTTCAATCTTAAAAAATCAAAAATTCGAAAAAAAAATTTAACTATTTCAAGAAAAAAAATAAATCCTAATAAGAAAGCTACCTATATAAAACACATATAGAAATTTATAAAATCGGTAGTTTTGTAACATCCGTGTTATATCTGATTAATATAAATTCCTAATACCCATCAGAAAATGGAAACCTCAATGCTCAATCGCATGTATATAAAAATCAGTTACAAATCTCTAATTTGGAGCCTGTTTATAGTCTTTCAATTTTTAACCATTTTTATTTCATCTGCAAATAAAATTATCGTTAATAACCGTCATTATCAAATTGACCCTTACTCCAAATTAATTTTAGTAAATCAAAAAATAAATTTCGGTCAAGTTGGGGATTCTATTCTATTGGATTCCGTATATCGTTTTTTACCAAAGGTGGACACCTTAAAAATAGGAGTTGAATATCACATAGAAAGAGACAACACAATTTATTCTATATTTTTTACTCAAATACCAATAATCCGGATAAATTCCAATGATTCTATCGTGGATGAGCCTAGAGTAAATGCATTATTCGATTACTCAGATCAGGAAAATACGTATATAAGCAACCCTATTGGAATTGAAATAAGAGGAGCCAGCTCTATTTTGTTTCCAAAAAAATCTTACAGAATCGAATTTTGGCAAGGATCTCCAGAAAATACCAAAGATATATCGTTTCCAGGATTGAGAAGCGACGATGATTGGAATTTGTTAGCCATGTATAATGAAGAGTTTAAATTTATGAATCAATTTTCTCATGATCTTTGGTTAAAAATTCATAAACTTCACTATCTAAATAAAGAACCAAATGCCATAGGTGGAGTAAGAACAAAATATGCTGAACTTTTTATCAATGAAAAATACCAAGGAATATATATAATTACGGAAAGAATTGATAGAAAACAACTTAAGCTTAAAAACTTTAATAATAATATAAGAGGAGAATTGTACAAATCAATAGATTGGACTGGATCTACTACATTTTGTGATACTAATCTATTTACCAACCCTGAAAGGGTAAGCCATGGGTTTGAATATGAATATCCAGATGCATCGGAAGCTACAAATTGGAATAATCTGGGAAATCTTGTAAATTTTATTGTTAGAAGTGATAGTTCATTATTTTTAAGTGGGATATCACAAAGACTTGAGATGGATAATTTGGTTGATTACTTTATTTTTACAAATATCATAAGAGCAACTGATAACATGGGGAAAAATCTATTCCTTGGCAAATACAATTCGGATGAGAAATATTTTTTTCTTCCTTGGGACCTGGATGCTGTATTGGGATATGACCATTTAGGAGTGAACCAAGGTATAACCAACGATTATTTCGTTAATGGACTTTACAAAAAGCTACTGAAGGATAATACTATAAATGGTTTTAATTCGAAGCTTAAATCAAGATGGAAAAATTTAAAAAATAGAATTCTAAATCCTGATACTCTTATATCAGGCTTAACAAAAAATTATAATTTCTTAAGTTCTAATGGAGTTTACTCAAGAGAAAATAAACTATGGAAAAATTATAGTAGTACTTCTTCCAATTTTAACCCTATCAAAGATTGGATATATAAAAGATCAATATTTATGGATAGCCTTATTTTAGAAAGTGAAAATATCAAAAATTACAGTATATACGAATTTTGCATAATAAATCCAATAATAATCAAAGAACCAATAGACACAATTCGTATTGATTCACTTAAAAATAATATTGATTCTAGTTTTATTTTAATTAAAGACTCGATCAAAATTGACTCGGTTCCTATAAACCCAAATCCCATTCCATTAGAAGCTATAGAACCTATTAAAAGCGATTCGGCCTTTAAGGAGCCTGAAATTATTTCACATAATAATTTAGATTCAACCCAAATCAAAGTTATATTTCGACCTAATCCAGGAGTTCAGGAGCTGGAAATAAATATTCCAACTTCCTTAGATTTTATTGAATATTATGTAAAAGATCTTTACGGTAGGAAAATTAAGAATGGTAGGGTTTCTAAAAATGATCAAATCATATCAGTTTATGGTTTACCAAAAGGTTTATATTTTTTTAAAATTGATGGGAAAATTTGGCGTTTCAAAATTTAGCTAATCTATCTGGAAATAAAAGACCAAAAATGGTAAATTGAATAATCAATAAAATATCGGACAAAACAACTTCACCTTGAAAATTTTGATTAAAACCATATGAAACTTGATTATCTTCAAGAAAAAATGGTTCTCAATCTTCTGACTGGCCAGCCAAGTCCGGTTTTCAGAAAAACAATTAATCCATTACTACCTACAAGTGATTGAAATAACCAAAAATAGCCTTGAACAATGCTTCCATTTCCAAGATGATAATATGCCAGTTGCATTCTCAATTTGCCAACAATAAAATTGGCCTGACTTTCACTAAGTTCAGCCGTATCCTTGTATTGCCAGGCTAACTTCTCCTGAAGAGGATAAATGTATTTATAAATGACAAGGCGATTTTTGGGATCTGCAAACCTTGACCGAACTTTGGAATCAGCCAGAAACCGGTATTCAAAACAAAACTCATTCAGGTGATGAAATTTCCAACCTTTTCCAATTAGACCTAACCAAAAATACCAATCCTCCCGGGTGTGAAATGGTGCATTTTCATCGTAACCACCAATGCTTTCCCAGGCCGACTTTCGAATTATTGTACAGTTATCGATGTAGTTCTCGAAAATAATTTCCTCCAATTGCATCTGATGGTTGACCCATGTTCCTGATTTTTCACCAATTACCTGAGCATCGCCATAGACCACTCCAATTTCCGGATTTTGTTCAAGGATTTTTAAACCCTCAAAAAAGTAGGGCTTTAGCAGCCTGTTATCAGCATCCAAAGGAATAATATAATCGCCTTTGGCCATTCTGATCGCATTGTTTCTGGATGCGGCTACACCCTGGTTGTTCTGTAAAATAACATTGTAGCCCTTGTTTTTAAATTCCCGGGCAACTTTTGTTGAATTCGAATCTGTCGATCCGTCATCTACGATGATGATTTCATAATCCTGAAAACCAGAATTTTCGACACTCTCAACCGCATCCTGAAGATATTTCCCATGATTATAACTTGGAATGACAACTGTTATTCGTGTTGGATTCATGGAAATAGCCGGCGTTTATTTTTTAATCAGCTCGGGCTTAACTGTATGGCTTACATAGTCATAACCATACATTTCCGTTACTTTTTCCTTTTTCAACGGAAGCAGTTTTACCCACATTTTTATATCTTTCATTGGCCTGTCAGAACCTCCTTTGGGTTGCTCCGCAATTTTTTGAATCACATCCAAACCTTTAATAGTAAGGCCGTAAACCGAATAATTTTGGTTTAGAAAAGGTGTACCTTCCGGATTTTCTACCAAATAGAATTGGGATCCGCTTGACCGCTTTTCCGGATTAACCTGATCGCCCATTCTTGCTGCTGCAATGGCTCCAAAAACGTGAGTAAAAGCCGGATTGAACTCTCCAGGTATGGTATATCCCGGACCTCCCTGACCATCGTTGTAGGGTAAACTATCCTTACTATTCGGGTCTCCTCCTTGAATCATGAAACCTTTTATAATTCTGTGAAAAGTTGTGGAGTCAAAAAACTTTTCATTGGCAAGTTTGAGAAAATTTTTCCTATGCTCAGGAGTTTCCTGATAAAGAACAACTGTGATTTCACCAAAGGCAGTAGCAATAACAACCAAAGTATCTTTTTCAGCCTTTTTAAACGAAGTTGCTGATGATGAGAGAGATAAGAACAGACTAAAACCTAGAAATAGCCCGGTAAGTGTTTTTTTCATTTTATAAATTTCGATTTTAACGCTGCAAATTTTGCTTAATTTTTGAAAGAATGGAATCTCCACCACTATTTAATATGTTTTGCCCCAATTTTCTACCCAACAAAATGGCATTTTCTATTTGGTTTACTTCCATTTCCAGCTCCATTGTTTGGCGAATTTCTTCCATACCATCCAATGAAATTATTCCGCCTGTAATCTTCAGGATACCGTTTTCATAACTTGAATAGCCAAAAACGGGAATGCTGCAACCTCCATCCATTTGTCTTAAAAAAGCCCTTTCAGCGTTGATTGACAATGCTGTTTTTGGCTCCTGAAGAATTTTCTGAAGTCGTATTTTTATAGCGGGGGGTAAATCTGATGAAATTTCAATCGCCATGGATCCTTGCCCAACAGCCGGAGTAAAAACTTTAATATCAAGTTGTTGCGTAATTAAATCTGCAAAACCCATTCTAAACATTCCAGCATAGGCAAGCAGAAGAGCATCACATTGACCTTCTTTCATTTTACGAATTCGGGTTTGTAAATTGCCTCTGATGGTAACCGTTTCAATTTCTGGAAAATATCTTTTTAATGTTGCCACCCGTCTGGTGGAAGCGGTTCCGATTACTAGTTTTTTATTCTCCAGTTGGAAGCCTGTTTTATCACTCACCAAAACATCAATCGGATTTTCTCTTTCCGTAAACGCCACTATTTCAAGACCTTCAGGTAGTTTGGAAGGCATATCTTTTGCAGAGTGAACTGCAAGGTGAGCCTCCCCTTTCAACAACATTTCTTCTAACTCCTGGGTAAAAACGCCCTTGTCACCAATTTTTGACAAAGTTACATCCAGCTTTTTGTCACCTATGGTTTCAATTGCCTTTAATTCAGTTGAAAAGCCGGCCTCATTTAACTTATTTGCTATTTCATTAGCCTGCCAAAGGGCCAAAGGACTGGATCTGGTAGCTATGATCAGTTTCTCCATGGGGCAAAATTAGATTCAAAATTTGAAGGAATTACAAATCAATTTCCTTAAGCATGGGTTTCTATTTTTAAATTTGCTGATCATTTCAAAAGAAAAAATACAAGGTGTTCCAATACTTCAAGTTTTCATTTTTCGCTATTCTCATTGTAGCAACTTGCTCCTGCCATGAAAAAAACAACAACAATTCCAGCCTTGTAAGAGAGGAAATGAGGAGTAGAGAAGTGATTCATCTCACACAAAATCAGATCGCTGAACGTGCTTTTGAACTGGGAGATACCATTTTAACAGAAGCAGAAAGCTTGTTTTTATCCGAACTGCAAATGGCAAAAGATTCCTCTTGTATTCCAGCATTTGATTCCATGGCAATAGCAATGCAGGACGAATACAAATCTAAAATATCCAGATACCCCTTCGAGAGAAAAAAATGGGCAAACAACTCTTCAAAAAAAGAAATTGAAGTTCTTGACGCCTATTTATATAGCCACAACAATAAAATTCCAATTTCACCGAATTATCAGAAAGACGGCGAAAAAGACTTTATTTTCAACAAAGCTTTGGTATTGAACCAAAACAAATGTTTAAGTTGTCATGCAAAAATTAAAAATCCATTTTTGCAGGGCAAAATTGGTGATACCATAGGGATCTGGTCTGCAAAATATTCAAAAAAAATGGTCATAATGTCCTATGTTGATTGACCTAACGCTATTTAACATTCAATATATATTATTTGATTTTTGCATACCCAAAGCAGCAATTAGATGTCTTTTGGCCGGGCATTGTGAGGCCTGATAAATATCAGGTTTCAGATTACTTCTTATCATATTATCAATATGGCCAACAAAGCTAATTTGCTTCAATATTAAGTTAGTTAATGACCACCAAGGCAATAGATCTATTATTAAAGGAAAAGCAAAAATTTGAGGCGCTTTTCAGTTTTGCCACAATTGGTATTGTAATTGCCAACAGCAAAGGTGAAATTACATTGGTTAACCAACAAGCCGAGAGTATTTTTGGCTATAAAGGCGAAGAGTTGACTGGTAAAAAGGTTGACATTTTACTTCCTGAAGGCAAGCGTCATCAACATCAGTTGGACAGGCAGCATTACACCATTCATCCAAAGGTAAGACCAATGGGATCAGGTAGGGATCTGATTGCCGTAAGAAAAGACCAAAGCAAGTTTCCTGTAGAAATTAGTTTAAGCTATTTTAATACAGAAGAAGGTCTCTTTGTTATTGCTTTTATTTTGGATATTACTTTAAGGAAAGAAAGCGAAGCAATTCTTTTAAAACAGAAAGCCGATCTGGAAACCGTAACAAAAGAGGTTAAAGAACTGAATGCCAATCTAGAAGAAGAGGTTGAAAAAAGGACAGATGCTCTTAGACAAACTTTAACACAATTGGAAGCATCTCAAAAAGACCTGCAACTTGCTTTGGATAGGGAAAAACAATTGGGAGAATTAAAAAGCAGGTTTGTAACTATGGCAAGCCATGAATTTAAAACCCCTCTAGCTACAATAATGACCTCGGCAACCCTGGCTGGAAAATACATCAAAACCGAGGAACAAGCCCAACGGGAGAAGCATTTAAAAAGAATTTCGGATACGGTTCAAAACCTCACAACTTTATTGAACGAATTTCTTTCCATCGGCAAATTGGAGGAGGGAAAAATAAATCCGAAAAAAGAAATCTTTCATTTACCTGAACTCATGAAAGAAGTGATTTCTGAAATGCAGAATCATGCCAATGATGGCAAACAAATTCTTTATACGCCGGATGGGGTTTCCACTGTTAACATGGATAAAGAGATGTTGAGAAATGTGATGATCAACCTTTTATCCAATGCGCTCAAGTTTTCATCGCCACAGGGCCTGATTCAAGTTGCAGTAAAAAAGCAGGATCAGGATCAAAGCAAAGTAGAAATTTTTGTAAAGGACCAGGGAATCGGAATTTCCAAGGAAGATCAGGAGCACCTGTTTGAGCGGTTTTTCAGAGGAAAAAATGCAGTTAATATTCAGGGAACGGGGCTAGGATTGCATATTGTGCAACGCTATGTTTCCTTATTGGAAGGTGAAATATTTGTTGAAAGTGCACTTGATAATGGAACAACTATCAAACTTATAATACCCAATACATGAAAAAAATCTTAGTAATAGAAGATCATCAGGAAATCAGGGAAAACACAGCTGAAATTCTTGAACTGGCTGGCTATCAAGTAAAAACAGCTGAAAATGGCAAAATTGGTATTGAAATGGCAAGGAATGGAACTCCCGATTTGGTTTTGTGTGATATCATGATGCCTGTTTTGGATGGGTACGGTGTATTGCATCTTTTCAGAAGAGATGAAGTTTTAAGCCAGATTCCATTTGTCTTTATGACAGCAAAATCTGAGCGATCGGACCATCGAAAAGCGATGGAACTTGGGGCAGATGATTATTTAACAAAACCTTTTACCGAACTTGAATTATTGGCCGCCATAGAAACAAGGATTCAAAAAGGAAGTTCAGGCCCTTCTCCTTCTGCTTCCCCAAGAAGGCTGGAAGATGCTAAAAACCAGCTGCATAACTTTGTAAAAGGTGTTTTTAATGAAGAGAGATCAGAAATAATTAAGGTAGGAAAGAAGCATGTTCTGTATTCGGTTGGACAATACCCGCAATCCATATTTTGGTTAGAAAAGGGAATTGTAAAAAAATACCGAACCAATTCATTTGGTAAAACTTTGATAGGTAAAATTTGCAATGGCCCTGAACTATTAGGCCTTACTGAAGCACTTCTTCAAAATCCTTATCAATCATTTTGCGAAGCATCCACACCTTTGGAAATTCGGACTATTCCAAGGGAGAAACTTATAAAAGCCCTTTCGGAAAATGGCCCTATGTTGATGTATGCTCTACAACTTCAGGCAGAGGAAAACAATAAATTGTCAGAAAAAATGCTGCAATTGGCTTATACACCAATGCGTGATCGGGTCCTTTTTGAAACCAATGAAGTTCATAAACTATTGGCAGAAAATGGATTCAGCGAATCAGATAAAGTATTTTCCAGAGAGGAATTAGCCCAAATTTCAGGAACGGCGACTGAATCTCTTATTCGGGTTTTGCATGAAAAGTAAATCTTAGAATTTAATCTGGTACACGATATTCAAAATCCTCATTTTGAATATCGTTTGGTTTTGGTGGCCAATTTCTGCCATTTTTGCTAAATAAAATGTTGGAAGACCTCGATTCATATATTGAAACAATAGCTTCGCCCTCCCCTACTTACCTCAAAGAACTGGAAAGGGAAACGCATCTGAAAATTACAAAACCCCAAATGCTTACTGGCTATTCTCAGGGCAGAATTCTATCTTTCTTTTCCAAATTCAAAAAGCCTCAAAACATCCTGGAGCTTGGCACATTTACAGGCTATGGCAGTTTATGTTTGGCGGAAGGTTTGCAAAAAGACGGTAAACTTTACACTTTAGAAGTTTCTCCTGAAAACGGTTGGTTGGCAGAAAAATATTTCAAAATCAGCCCATTTGGCCACCAAATTGAACTGATTTATGGAAATGCACTGGAAACCATAAAAACACTAAATCAAAAATGGGACCTTGTTTATATAGATGCCGACAAAAAAAACAACCAGTCGTATTTTGAATTGGTTTGGCCAAATGTAAACCCTGCAGGTTTGGTTTTGATTGATAATATTTTCGGAAGAGGAGGTGTATTTAAATTGGAGTCAGAGCAAAAAGAATTTGAAAAATCCATAGCCGCTTTCAATAAAATTCTGCCCAAACTGGCCACAGAGGGATTTGTGACAATTTTACCAATAAGGGATGGACTAACAATTGTAACCAAAGAATAACTGCCAGAATTACTAAAATAAAAAAAATAATTGATGCTTTGTCAGATAAGCACTAAAATTGAGACAAAGTTTAGAATCTTAAAAAATAAAAATAATGGGTAAAGCAATAGAAATAACAGATAGCAATTTCGAGGAAATTCTGGCTTCTGGAAAACCAGTTTTGGTTGATTTTTGGGCCGAATGGTGTGGACCTTGCAAAATGATTGGACCAGTGGTTGAAGAGCTAGCCGGCGATTACGAAGGCAAAGCTGTGATTGGCAAATTAAATGTGGATTTCAATCCTGAAGTTTCTGCAAAATTCGGAATCCGTTCCATCCCGACTTTATTATTTTTCAACAATGGAGAATTGGTTGACAAGCAAGTAGGAGTTGTTGGAAAGGCAGATTTGGTCAAAAAATTAACGCCTCATCTTAATTAATTTCATGAAATTAAAGTCCTGTAAAGGACTTTTTTTTTGCCCCAAAAATTTCATTCCTGGAATGTGCCTTTTTTTCTAATCACATATGCTCATAAAGATACCGTTTCTAAATTTTCAAAAAACAACGAATCCTTTCTTACTTTTTTTGATCTTTGCAGAATGAAGTTCAAACTCCTTTTTGGGATTCTAATTTTCGTTTCAAGTTTTGTAAAAGCCCAAAGAAGTTCGTCATACAGCTATCAAATGGCTAAAATGAAGTATGGTGGCGGTGGCGATTGGTATGCAAACAAAACATCTTTGCCCAACCTGATAGAATTTTGTAATCGAAATTTAAAACTGAATATTTCGCCAGAAGAGGCCGTGGTCGAACCAGGAAGTGTTGAAATTTTTCAATACCCATTTGTGCACCTGACTGGTCATGGAAATGTAGTCTTCAATTCGGATGAAGTGCAGAACCTAAGAAAGTATTTGCTCTCAGGTGGATTTTTACATCTTGATGATAACTTTGGCATGGATAAATTCATTCGCAGAGAAATGAAAAAAGTATTTCCTGAACTTGATTTTGTAGAAGTTCCCTTTTCACATCCCATTTACCACCAGAAGTTTAACTTTGATAAAGGTCTCCCAAAAGTGCACCAACACGACGGCAAACCTCCTCAAGGTTTTGGTCTCTTTTCTCAAGGAAAACTCGTTTGTTTTTACACCTATGAGTGTGATTTAGGAAACGGCTGGGAAGACCAGGCAGTTTACAATGACCCGGAAACCATTCGTCAACAAGCCCTTCAAATGGGAGCCAATATTTTGAGTTATGCGATTACGAGGTCGTTTTAACCTGTTTTAAATTTTCAAAAATGGAAAAACTTACCAAAACTGAAGAAGAATGGAAAGCCATTCTGAGTCCGGAACAATTCAGGATTTTAAGAAAAAAGGGGACAGAATTTGCTTTTAGTGGATCATTTGAAAAGCATAAAGGTAAAGGAATTTATGCCTGTGCAGCATGTGGAAATCCACTTTTTAAATCCGAAACCAAATATGATTCAGGTTCAGGCTGGCCAAGTTTTTTTGATGTGGTAAATCCCGAAGCAGTTGAATTGCATACAGATAAAAGCCATTTCATGACCAGAATTGAAGCCACTTGCGCAAAATGTGGTGGACACCTTGGGCATTTGTTTGATGATGGTCCCAATCCAACAGGAATGCGGTATTGCATCAATTCTGTAAGTTTAAAATTTGAGGACGAAGGAAAAATTTCGTCATAAGAACCAGTTTAATCATAGTTCTGCATCAAATTACAATGGAAGAAAGTAAACCAGATTTGGAAAAATCTTATGCTTTAAATGAAGTAGATTCCATTTCCGGAGATCTTCTAAAAAGGTTTGGTCACATTAAAATCTGGCTATTTGAAGGCCAACTTGGTGCCGGGAAAACAACTTTTATTCAACATTTGACCAAACAAATGCAGGTTACTGAAGAGGTAAATAGTCCAACCTTTTCACTTGTAAATGAATATAAATCAAACGTTTTTGAAAAAATTTACCACTTAGATTTATACCGTTTGAAATCTTTGGAAGATGGCCTTGAAATTGGTCTCTTCGAATTGATAGATTCTGGCTATTTTTGTCTGATAGAATGGGCCTCCGCCATTGGATTCAGACCGGCAGAGCCTTATATTCAAATTGACATAGAACATTTGAACCAAGAAAATCGCTACCTGCGTGTAAGGATTCATGAAAATTGAAATTTCACCTGAAATTAAAGCCCTCACATCTGAGGCAATGAAGCCAAAAGAACAACTTCTTGAAGTGAGCACCCGTAAAAAGGGATTTGCCATTTTGGTACCAAAAGAAGAGTACATGCAGGAAAACCGGCTTGCACTTACTCCTGAGGCAGCAGCACTTTTGGTAAACAATGGCCACGAAGTTTTTCTGGAGGCATCCGCTGGAACAGGAGCTAAATTTCATGACAATTTATATTCTGAAGCTGGGGCACAAATCTGCTATTCCAAAGAAGAATTGTACAAAAGTGGGGATGTGGTTATGAAAGTAACTCCGCCAACCTTAGAAGAAATTGAAATGATGCAGCAAGGCACCACTTTAATTTCTGCTTTGCATTTATCCCAATTGAATGCAGACTATTTTCATGCAATCAACCGAAAGAAAATGACTGCCATTGCTTTCGAAATGATTGAAGACGTTGTCGGTTCCATGCCCATAGTACGGGCAATGAGTGAAATAGCGGGCAACACAGTTCTATTGATTGCCGCTGAATATCTTAACAGTAGAAATAATGGCCGTGGCATCATTATGGGCGGTGTTACAGGTGTACCACCAACAAAAATTGTGATTATTGGTGCAGGAACAGTTGGAGAATATGCTGCCAGAAACGCTTTGGGTTTAGGCGCTGAAGTAAAAGTATTTGACAACCATTTGTACAAACTTAGAAGGATGAAACAGCGCCTTGGCAACCAGCTTTTTACCTCAACCATTGATTTTGCAAATCTGAGTGATGCACTTAAACGAGCCGATGTGGTAATTGGGGCTATTAGAGCGGAAGAAGGGTTAACACCTTGTGTGGTTACCGAAGAAATGGTTTCTTCCATGAAACCAGATTCCATAATAATAGATGTTAGCATCGATCAGGGTGGTTGTTTTGAAACCTCAAGAATGACAAACCATGCCGATCCGGTTTTTAAGAAATATGGTGTAATTCATTATGGAGTACCAAATATAGCTTCAAGAGTAGCGCATACTGCAACAACCGCACTTAGCAACATACTTACGCCCATGGTTTTACGGGCTGCAGAACTTGGAGGTATGGAAGACATGATTTTTACAAAAGAGTGGTTTATGAAAGGTGTGTATTGTTTTAAGGGGGCAGTAACTCAAAAAAATGTTGCCAGAAGATTAAATCTTAAATATAAAGATTTGGCCTTGTTTAAAATGGCGAGGATGTAGAAAATCGGCGGATCTCTGACCAATCTACCAGGCTGGCTTTAGCGTGAATTTTCTTTATTTTTTGTAAGGGATTTGGTTAGAAACCGACTCTTGGGAAAATAAAATTCATCTCGATCATGTTAAAAAACCAGCTTTTACTCTCTGCACTCATTTTGATTATCGGGGCTTCCTGCAAAAAGAAATCTGAAGACACTCCACTTGCCATTGTAGTTGAAAGGCTTGAAATTTCGCCGGCAAGCAATAGTATTCTGAAAGCTCAGAATTTCCAATTTACCCTCAAATACTTTAACAATGTGGGCATTGCTGCCAGTTTACCATCGGGAATAATCTGGACCAGTAGCCATGAAAATGTAGCAAAAGTTGACAAATCAGGCTAGGTTTCAGGAATTTCGACCGGACAAACTCAAATTAAAGCAAGCCTCAATGATGCCTCAGCTACAGCATTTCTTTCAGTTGTGGAGGATGACAAGCAATTGGCAAGCCTTGTTATTTCCCCTTATGGCACCCAGGTTTTAAATCTTAATGGCACAATTCAGCTAACCGCAACTGGAAAATCAATTTCAGGAAATACAATTCCAGATTTAACATTTAGGTGGAAAAGTAATAGCACCTCACTTTTTGAAGTTAGCCAAACCGGCCTGGTTACAGCCAAGGGGAATGGAACTGCATCGATTTCAGTTTCTGCTTCCGGAATCGAAAGTGCCCATTTAATGGTCCAGGTAAACAAGATATCAACCTTTTCTGGCAAAGGCAGCGGTGGTGGGGTAAAACTGAAAATTGAAAATAATATCTTAAAGCTTGAAACTTTAGCTGACTTTACTGCAGCCACAAGCCCACCAGACCTTCGCATGTATTTGAGTAATAATAAAGAGAATGTTAACGGTGGAGTTGAAATTGCAGCTCTTAACAAACAATATGGTGCCCGGTTTTGGAATGTGCCTTCGGGAATAAGCATTAACCAATATAAATATGCAGTAATTTGGTGCAAACAGTATGGCGTATTTTATGGCTCTGCAGATTTGGAGAATTAGAAAACTGAAATAAGAAAGTGAGAAGGTTATGGTTTTCCATAATTATATATAGCCACTGGAAAATCACTGAATTACCAACTTAGCACTTTTAGCAATAGTTAATCTTCTACCAATTTGGGGAAGTGCAAAAGGGTACATTAGTGAACACTCTCAAAGAAATGACATCTATTCTTGTATGAATATTAGTAAAATTGAGAATTTTTGTCAACCCGCTTCCCTAAAGTCCATCTCTCAAATCCTATTTCATTTGTTAAGGCCGTAAAATGATCAATCCCTAAAAATTTCCTACATCAACCAAATTGAACACCTTATTTTGGCATGAAATTTTAACGAAAACCTTTTCTTAAAAAACGGATTGAAAAAAGCAGGATAACCAACGCCAAAACCAAATATGACTAGAATTCTTTCAATTCTATGTATCACTTTCCTTCTCAATGGTTGCACAGTTTGGAGGTTTGCTGTTTACAACTTCGCAGATATAAAGGACCATAAAAAATTCCCATCCAGGCCTTTGCAGGCATCCAGCGAACCCTTTAAATTCCATATTTCTGAAGATCCCATAGATCCTACTTTGCGATTTACCGATACAGATCCAGGCACCAAACTTTCCAAATACCTGGAGAAAACCAAAACAGTTGCATTTTTAATCATCAGGCGGGATACCATACTGTTTGAGCACTATTATTCTGGATATAAAAAGGAATCTGTGGTGCCCTCCTTTTCCATAGCAAAATCTTTTACCTCCGCCTTGATAGGTTGCGCCATTGCCGATGGAATTATAGGCTCTGAAAATGACCCCATCATTCAATATCTTCCAGAATTAAAGGACAGGAATCTGGATGGCGTTACCATCAAACATTTGCTTCAAATGACTTCAGGTATCAGGTTTAATGAAAGCTATATCAATCCTTTTGGCGATGCAGCGAAGTTTTATTATGGTCGGAATCTAAGAAAATATGTCTCCAAAATGAAACCAGAAAAGGCGCCGGGTATTCAATTTTCGTACCGAAGTGGCAATACCCAACTTTTAGGAGCCATATTAGACAGGGTTTTAAAAGGAAAAACCATAACCACATACCTTCAGGAAAAAATCTGGACGCCCATTGGCATGGAACTTAATGCCAGCTGGAGTATAGACAAAAAGAAAAACGGAATGGAAAAAACCTTTTGTTGCCTCAATTCTACTGCCCACGATTATGCAAAATTTGGCCGTCTGTACCTGAAGAATGGCAATTGGAATGGCAAACAAATAGTACCGGAAAATTGGGTGAGTATTAGTACAAAAACTCCAGTTAGCATTAATGGTTTAAGTTACAATTACAAGTACCAATGGTGGTTGGATTTTGGCGACAAAGCAGATTACTACGCTGAAGGCATTCTGGGTCAGTTTATTTATGTGAGCCCACAATCGGATGTCATCATGGTAAGATTAGGAAAATCAGAAGGTGGTGTGGAATGGGACAGTTTAATGAAAATGTTGGCCAAGGCTTTGAAACGGCCATAAGGATATGAACATTTTAGATTTTATCAGTATTATTGGAATTGATCCCAAGCAATGAAGCCGATTTTTAATAAAACATTTTTAATATGGATTTTGTATGGAGTTTTCCACGTTTGGTCTCTAAGGGTATGGGCGCAAACCGATTCTGAGGCTTGGAAAGCAGAAATTCAGGCCGCTCTTTTAAAAGGCGATTCCGCCCAAAGCTGGCAATTATTCAACAAATCAAAAAGCCAAAGAGCTCACTTACTTGGACAAGCTACTTCCGAATCAGATCCGGGAAAAGTAGATACTAGCGTAATCAATATAGAAAATGTTGATAAAATCTGGAATCTGGCTTTGGACCAGCTTATGGTTTTTCAAGGCGACTGCCCGGAAAATGCAACAGAAAGTGCTTCCGGTTTGCTGGGTGTTTGTTTTGCGCAATTTTCAAAAAACCAAACTGTACCCAAAGACCATTTACAAACCATCGCTTTTAATCTGGAGGCACAACAATTTAATTCGAAAAGGTGCGGCAATCCAAATGGTTTTGCTTTTGGAAGCTTTGGTTATCTAAAAAAGATGGCTGATGAGCCTTGCAGCACTTCCATCCAAATCGACAGAATAGTAACTACTACCGAAAAAAAATATCCTGAAGTTTGCCTTACTTATTCAGAAGGAAAATTTGCCGGAAGAACTTTTATGGTGGCAGATCAAGGAAGTATTTTCGAAAAATGGGATGCACCATTGGCATACCACCAGGGTTGGGCTGTGGAGGAAATGATCCATGCCTTTTTAGTTGCCAAAGATTCAACTTTCTACAAATCAGCAATATTGGCTGGAGAATGGTGTTTAAAGGAAAAGGCAGTTTTAAATCATCATCTGGTTGCAAAATTGGTTTGGGCTTTGGCCGCCTTGTATGATTTTTCTGGGGATGAAAAGTATAAAAATCAGATGCTAAAACTTCTGAAAATCAACTTAATGCCCTCTATTCTAATGGATATGGATCAAAACAGAATAATAGATGGCACAGAAATCAGTTTTGACAGTTTGGTTGCTTATTCGAAAATTCCAGGAAGAGTTTGGGATCCGCAAAATGCAAGTATTTGGAATACTGCAATTGTTGGCTGGGGCCTAATAAATGCCTATGCTGCATTGAGGGACCGGGGTGATTTTATTACCGCCAACAAAATAAAACCATTTGCATTGGTTGTAATCAACAATATATGCACTGAAATTGTGCTGCGAGGAATGCCGCCTGTTGGGCCTGGGTTTAGAGATGTGGCCTATTGCGTTCTGGAAGCTTTGTGGAAAACAGATCAAGCTGAAAAAACCGAAAATCTACTTTGGAACAAATGCGCAAGAGTAATCTGGAATACTGGAATACTGCGAACCGGAGGCCAGTTTTCAGTAAACCTTGGGCAAATGGTCCGTTATGTTTCTAAAACTCCTTATCAGGCAAGATTTCAGTTTGTAAAAAACTAAACTTACTCAAAGTCCTTGTATAATAAACTCGGCTGGATACCCGTATTATTCTGATACTTACCGCTTTTGTATTGGTCATACTCTCCTTCAATGGCATGGTAATAAATCTGGCATATTTCTACACCAGCATAAATCCGGATGGGTTGCACACAAAATATCTCCAAAGTCCAGAAACCAGCAAATCCAACATCACCAAAACCAGCTGTTACGTGAATAAAAAGACCCAATCGACCAATGGAAGAACGTCCTTCCAGCATTGGAACGTAGTTGTCTGTTTTGGTGTATTCAATGGTCCTACCTAGATATAACTTATTGGTTTCTAACAACAAGCCTTCTTCTGGAATGGTGATTGATTGAACTGCATTTGGGGTTTTCATATCCAGTTCATTTTTCTCATACACCATCAGTTCATGATGTAAGCGCAAATTGTAACTATTTGGATTAACCAACTTTGGATCAAATGGCTCAATAATTATGTCCTTACCTAAGCGGTTTTCTATTTCTTTTCCAGAAAGTATCATATAAATGCTGAGAGAATATGTTTACTAAATTATGCTTGCATCCTTCACTTCAATAGAAGGATTAATTTCCTGCAATAGTCCGACAAATTTTTCTTTATCAACAGGAGAAAAGTAAATCTCATCATACTTTCTATATTTGATAATAAGTCCATTTTTCGCTAAAGCAGGACGAAGGCCAATCCAAAGCGTTTTATTCATTTCTATTTTTTTTATCTCCTGAATTGGAATTTTACCGAATATGAATCCACTTTTGAAGCGAATATATTCATTATCAATGGTATATGAAGTTCCAAACCAAAACCACGCTAAAAGAAAGACTGGCGCCAGAATAATGAGATCGTAGGCTTCAAAACCATCATAAGTTATTTTAATTGTTGAAATGGAAATCATAAAAACCACAAAGGCGAGGCAAACCAATCCAAACAGAACTCCTTTTTCAGATTTAAATCTCATTTTCCAGAACGGGTTTTATTTTTCCCTCAATGCGGCCTTTTCGAAATACTTTTCTACCAGGGTCTTTTCCAGCTCGAAGTAGTTTTTGTTCATCCTCCGGCATTGCAGCTATTTGTTGACATTCTACACAACAACACCCGTCAAATTTTTGAGCACAAGATTCGCATTGGATAAAGAGTAAGTGGCAACCTTCATTTTTGCAATTGGTGTGGGTATCAGCCAGTGTTCCACATTGGTGACAATGGCTAACTATTTCATCGCTGATTCTTTCACCAAGGCGCTCGTCAAAAACAAAGTTTTTACCATGAAACCTGTTTTCCAAACCTTGTTCATGCGCATCATTAGCATATTTAATAATACCTCCTTCTAATTGAAATACATTTTTAAAACCTCTGTGCTTGAACCAGGCAGAAGCCTTTTCGCAACGAATGCCACCCGTACAATACATGATGATATTCTTTTCGGCATGAGGCTTCAACATATCTTCTACTACCGGTAATGAATCCCGAAAGGTATCCACATCCGGAAGAATTGCACCTTCGAAATGCCCGACTTCACTTTCATAGTGGTTTCGCATATCTACCAAAACTGTATCCGGTCTGGAAGCCAAGTCATTAAACTCCCTGGCTTTCAGGTGAATACCTGTATTGGAAGGATTGAAAGTACTGTCATCCAAACCATCAGCTACAATCTTTTTACGCAGTTTTATTTTTAAAACCACAAATGATTTTGGATTGTCTTCTACAGCCAGATTCAAACGATTTCCTTCCAAAAAAGTAATTTGGTTTGTGGCAGAAATAAACAGATCCCAGTTTTCCAAAGGAACAGATATTTGGGCATTTATCCCTTCTGAGGCTATATAAATTCTACCTAAAACGCCAATGGGTTCTAATAAAAGGTATAGGTGATCTCTAAATATTTGGGGGTTTGGTAGTTGGTAATATTTATAAAAAGAGACTGTCTTTCTTGGAATTGGATTCAACTCCACTTTAAGCTTAAGCTCCTTTTTGTTGATGGCGTTGTGCAGTTTCATTATTCCTAATGCTGGTGATTAATCAAGCCGCTAATTTCTAAAATATCATTTTGATCGATGTCCTTAGGCATTTTGTCAATGATGATTATTGGCGAACAACATGCGATATCCAAAAGAGTAATCTTCGTTTTGGCAATTCCTTCTTTTTGAATCAGTATGGAGGCATCAGAGAAGCTCTTTTTTTCCCGAACTGCCCTAATCCAGTTTTTAATTTCTACGCTTGTTGCCATTGCAGATTTTAGCTTGCAAAGTTCAGCAAAAAGCCGTGTTTTAAAAAATGTATCTGATGGGGGTGTTAATGCGAAAATCTATTCGAAAAAACGCTTAAAATGATCTGATTGCTTAAATCCATTTAAAAGTTCAACCTTGACCGGCTTTTGATAAAACCCAATAACGGAGGGACTTGATTTAGCCTTGGCACTGTCATCGGGATCCACAGACGAGGATAGAATAATAAATTTTACATCTGGAAAATTAATGGCAAAGTCTTTTTGAAATATATCCAGGAATTCCCAACCATCTATCAATGGCATTTGAAGGTCCAGAAAAATAAGCTTTGGGGCCTTTTGCTCGGATTCAGGTAAACTCCTCTGATTTTCAAAGTAATTAATCACCTCAGTTGGGAAATTAAATGCCTTAAAGGACTGAGCAAATGCAGCTCTTTTGATTGTAATTCCAGCAATAAAACTTGCTGTTTCGTCATCGTCTATTCCAAATACCAAATCAATCATATTTTCTCATAAAGGTTATTGTAAACTTAGCACCTTGATTTACTTCACTTTCCACTTCGATGGATCCACCAAGACTAGTTACCTGTGAATGGACCAAATATAAGCCTATTCCTTTACTATCCGGATGATTATGAAATTTTTGATACAAACCGAATATTTTGTTTTTCACCTTATCCAAATTAAATCCAAGCCCATCATCTTCAAAAACCAGTTTTACTGTATCTTCTGTCAAAATAGAATAAATAAAAATAACTGGTTTTATCCCCCTTTTTGAATACTTAATTGAATTGGTAATCAGATTCATAAATATACTTTCCATGTAACTCTTATTGAAAACCACCGAATCTGCTCCCGAAAAATTTGTTTGAATCACAGCAGAAGATTCCTTAATAATGGAATCAATAGAACTAATAACTTGTTGGTATATTTCTTCAAACTTAATCTTTTCTCTTTCTAGACCTGTATTCTCTTTAATTATAAGAATCTTTATAAGATCCTCCAAAGTTTCATTCAAACTTATAGTGGAGCTTTTGAAACCTTCGATCAGCTGTACAGTAGTTTCATCGGGTATTAAAGATGTATCAATCAAATCTGCTATGGCCATTAAGTTGGTTAACGGAGACCGCATATTGTGAGAAGTAATGTATGAAAACTGCTTCAGCTCTTTATTGCTCTTTGTCAGTTCTTTTACTAATTCCTCCCGCTCCAGCTCACGTTTTTTTCTTCCGGTTGTATCCCTTTGGATAGAAATCCAATGTGTAAATTGCCCAGCGGCGTTTGAAATAGGAATTAAAGAAATATAGACCCAATAGGCTTCTCCTCCTTTTTTATAATGAACAGTTTCAACTTCAACCTGACTAAAACTCAAAAGCGCATGGTTCAGTTTTGCAAACTCATTTTCATCTGAACTCCTACCTTCAAAAAAATGTATAGTTTTACCTATAACTTCTACCCTATCATAGCCCGTCATTTTGTTAAAGGCTTCGTTTGAATACACAATTTTTGATTGAATCCCATCTTTTTGATTCACTTCGAGTATCAAAATACTATCTGTTGAATTGGTTACAACCGATTCCAAAAGCTTCAACCTTTGTTCTTCCTCCTTTTGTCTTGAAATATCCTGCATGGCCCCGATTGCCCTAACAGCATTGCCAGTTTCATCCCGAATTATGATTGCCCGATCCTGAACAAAAGCATACTTTCCATCTGCTTTTCGGAATTGATATTCTCCATTCCAATTGGTTTCTGAACCTGAAATGGCTGTTTGAAAAGATTCATTAATTCTATTGGCATCAGATGGGTGGAGAAACTCCTTAAATGAAAGCCCACTCAATTTCAATTCATCTAAACCATACCCAAACAAAGCTGAAAAACCTTCTCCCCAATAAACATCACTTTTTATCAAATCCGAATCCCAAATGGCATCAAAAGTAGCTTTGGTTACATACTGAAAGCGTTCATTGCTCAGCCTAAGATTTTCTTCAAATCGTTTACGATCGGTAATATTTTGTCCTATACCAATTGTTCTACCATCTGAAAGCCTAATACATGTCCAACTGGAATGAATAATACTACCATCTCTAATGACCAAATCAAAATCCATCCATATACCATCAGCCATGGAAATAAAATTTATGACATCATTTCTTACCTCTTCATTTGGAATAAGAGATGGCAAAAACTCGGGTGAATTCAAGGTTTCATACTCTGACCAGCCCAACTCTTTCTCCCATGTTTTATTCACGGAGATAAACCGGCCCTCTTTTGAAATAATGCTGATCATTATCGGAATATTGGAAACAATGGATTCTGCCAGCTCTTTTTGTTGTTTCAGCTCTTCAATTGCTTTTATTCTTTCTGTTATGTCAAAATGAACACCCAAGGAACCTGTTACTTCACCTTTGGAATTGGTAATTGGAGAGCCATTAATAAGAAAATCCAATACCCGCCCATCTTTGGTTTTAACCCTTAATTCATAATTGTCAGATATGCCAATTTTTCTATCCTCAATTTTTTTATCTACAATATAAGAATTCACAACTTGCTTGCTCAAAATTTCAAAGGCATTTTGTCCAAGCAATTCTTGCTCAGAATATCCGGTCATTTTACAGAATTGCGGGTATGCTCTTAAAATGATTTGGTCATTATCTACCTCCATGAGGCCAAGTCCCATATTTTCAATAAGTTTCCTGTATTTCCTTTCGCTTTCTAACAGGTTGGCCTCCGCCTTTTTGCTTTCGGTAATGTCATTATGTTGCATAATCACATGGCTAACATTGCCTTCAGAGTCCAAAATAGGAAAGCCAATAACATTTAAATAAAAGACACTATTTAAATTTTCAGGAATGGGCGCAGTACTTTGAAGTTCACTTAAATCAACCTTTGTCTCCCATGAAACTGAAACCTTTTGATCAATAATAGACCTGATCTTTTTATCAATTTCCTGCCTGCTTATTTCCGGATCCTCAAAAACATTATACTTTTTGTTTTCTACCATTTCAGCTGGAAGGCCAAAAATAGAGCTGAGTTTTGGATTGATTTTTAAACAATAACCATCTTTGTCTAATAAGATTGTGCTCACTGCGGATTGCATAAAGGTCTGCTCAAAGAAATACTTCTGATCCTGAAGTTCCTGTTCAGCATTCTTTTTATCGTTAACAGATCTAAAGAAAATTGATATACCATCCTCATGGGGATAAAAATTTTCATCAAACCAGGTTTTAGTCTCCAGTGAATAATAGTCAAACTGAACAGGTTTATTGGTTTGTTGTGCTTTTTTAAGATTTTCAAAAAATAATCCCTGACCCAAAACAGGAAAGGTTTCCAACAAATTTTTGCCAACCAGTGGACCTTTGTCCATTATCTTTTCAGCGGCCTCATTCACGTATGTGAAATTGAATTCATTATCCACCACATAAAAATAGTCGAGAATAGTCTCAAGGACCAATTTCCTTTCTTCTTCTTTTTTCAGGTTTAAAGTTATATCTCTTGCAATGCCAAAAATAGAAATAACCTCCCCATTAAGCATAACAGGAATAGTTCTATTGTCAACAGTTTTAACGGTTCCATTGGCTGTTATAATTCTGGATCTGAATTCGTTTGGAATGCCTTTTAAAAGATTTTGAAAATAACCCCCAATCCGCTCAAGCTCTTCGGGAGGAAAAAATTTTGAAAAGTGCAAATCTGACAGCTGTTCTGGATCAATTTCCAAAAGCTTAATCAAACCGGAATTACCCGTGAGAATATTTCCATCCATGCTCAAAGAATAAGCTGCATCCGGATTGTTTTCAAATAAAGACTTATAAAACTCCCTGCTTTCCAGCAACAGGACTTCTTTTTGTTTTCGGCTGGTTATGTCTCTTGAAAATACAGATATTCCAATTTGTGTCTGACTATCATCAAAAATTGGACTAGCACTTATTTCAAAATAATATACTTCTTTACCTAATGAAACTGCTGCTTCTTTTGAACAATGATATCCTTTCAAAACTGGCTTTAGGAAAGATTCAAGTTCGTCCCAGTCTAATCCAAGACTAAAGACCATCAAATTTATACCAATCTGAGGCTCTATCCCAGTAAATCGTAAAGAATCGGTATAAAAACCAGTATTAAACGATGTCAAATTAAATTCCATATCCGTAGTACAAACCCGATCTGGAATGTTTTCTAACAGTGCCTTTAAATTTGCCCTTTGCCTTTCTTCCCTTAACTGGAGCAGTTTTTGTGCGTTTATGTCTTGAAAACAACCGTATATGCGCCTGCATTTTCCATCTTCAAATTCCCCTTTTCCCTGAGCTTTTACCCAAATTTCATTTCCTTTAGCCGTAACCAAAATAACTTCTAATTCAATGGCAGAGCCATCAGATATTAATTTCGATACTGAATAAGAAATCAAATTTCTACTCCAGCCATCTTTAAAAAAGTTAATAGCAGTTTCCAGATCAGGTTTATAATCGGGATCCAACTCATGAATCTCTTTCGTTATCCGGGACCACGTCAATTCATTTCGAATCAAATCCAGTTCCCAACCACCAATTCTGGCCACCTCATTTGTTTCCTGAATAAGCCTTTCCGTTTTCTTTCGCTCTGAAATATCAATTATAATTGAACTATTCCAAAGTTCACCTGATATTGGGTCTTTAAATATCAAAGAGGAATACTCCATAGGAAACTTTTCGCCTGATTTACGAATTCCGGTTACTTCACCTTTTCCCCTTCCTATTATGTGTCTTTGTTTTAGAACTCTTTCAAAAGCTTCATCCTCAAGTATTAAATCTAATCTGGTTTTGGTCCTTAACTCATCTAATGTATAACCGAATATATCACAAGCTATCATATTTGCTTCGTGAATATTCTGACCAGGCTTGGAAATATAAATTCCCCAGGGCGCATTTTCTATAATGGCATTATACTTTTCATAATTGCCCGAATCTTGAACTGGCTTATTAACGCTTTCTAAGGTAGATATTTTGTCCAAAAGCTTTTCATTTTCAAGCTTAAGCCTTTCAATTTCTTTCAAATACAAATTTATAGACTCCGATTCCTTCATAATTCCGATCTAAAATTCTTCGAACGATCACCCATATTTGCTCAGTATAAATAAGTCAAAACAACTAAAGATTTTATAATTTGTTATTACTTTCTAGAAATACTTTTTTTTATCCTGGTTCATTGGATTAAAAAACGGATTTCTAGTCTGGCTTAAATCCATAATTCTTTTAACCACAATAATTTAGCTTTGATTCTTGATATATTTCTTGCAAACAAAATTTGCCCTATGAAATAAATTCAAAATATTTTTTGCCTTTAATTTTTAATGTTGAGCAAATTCATAACATTGCGTTAAATTGAAATCAAGTATGAAAAAAGCACTTAAAAAAGAAATTAAAAGCATGCTGACCACCAGCATCAACATCACATTGAACTCGATTGACGAAAAGGCGGCCTCAAAAATTGCCAAATCTGTGGACCGAGCTTCGGAAAAACTCACCAAAAAGTTTGCTAAAAACATGAAAGTGAAGGGAAAAGTAAAATCAGATGTAAAAGAAATTGTAAGCAAAAAGAAAAAAAAGGGACTTGCTCCTGTTGAAGAATCAACCAAAAGTTAGATCAAATAAAGAAATTTTGAAGGAAAGGCGAGGGTGAAAATCTTCGCCTTTTTATTTTCCACTTATTTGCACCATGATTGGAATTTGTCAAACTACTTTTGCCCAAATCCGGCCAGAACCAAAACATAGTACTGAGCTCATTTCCCAATTGGTTTTTGGAGAGTTGATTTTGATATATGAAGTTATGGAGGACTGGTGTAAAATTGAAACCGAGCATGGTTATTATGGCTTTACAAGGTTGAATCAATTGCATGTGCTTTCTAAATCTGAAGCTTTGAATATGATTTCTGGTGAATTTTCTATTTCAACAAAATCAGTAATGGATACCAGATTTCCTAAATCAATACACCAATTTCAGCCAGGGATTTTTGGTTTTACTTATTCCCCAATGGTTATCCCAAACCAGGTTTCTAATGAATTGGCATGGAAAAATATTATTAAACCTGGGGATTTTGATCTAACACAAATGGAGGCCCTTTGCTCCTCAGTTTCGGGAATTCCATATGTGTGGGGTGGAAAAACATTTTCTGGTCTGGATTGTAGCGGATTGGTCCAATTTCTATTTCAACAATTGGGTTTTTCGTTTCCAAGAGATGCCTGGCAACAAGCCGAAATTGGGGTTACCATTGAATTTGACAAAAACAAACCTGAATTCCAGGCAGGTGACCTGTTATTCTTCCAAAGACCAGACAAAAAAATCCACCATGTTGCCATTTCAAACGGTGGTCATTTATATTTTCATGCTTCAGAATGGACCAGACAAAACTCGCTTAATCCTGAAAATGAACTCTTTGTCCAGGACAGATTCGATACGCTTGTGCTGGCCAAACGAATTTCTAAAAAGCATCTTATAAGTTTGAAGGACAGTTTTACAACGCTGATTAAAAAAGACTTATGAGAAGTTGGATTGCAATTGGCTTTTACTTTATCGTAAGTTTAAATCTTCTTATTGCCCAGGAATCCATAGACCTTTCTGGAAACTGGAAAGTGAAAGTAGGAAACCAAAAAGAAAAACAAGTATCAGTTCCGGGACTTGCTGGTGATGCCAAAAAATCAGAATCTGTCATTTATAAAAAGTCGGTGCAACTACCCAAAGGAAAATGGAACCGGGTTGTTTTGGAATTAAATGGGGCCAGATTTGACCCTTCGGTTTGGCTAAACAACCAGAAAATTTCCGAAGCAGAAGGAGGAATGGCACCAGTATTTCTACCTTTAAATTCGCCCAAAATTAAACCAGGTCAAACTGTAGAAATTGAAATCAGGCTGAAATCTTTGTCTGACATTTCAGACTCAAACGCTTCCAGAATTCCCGAGGCCGACCGTTGGAGGAGCAATATTTCGTCCTGTTTATGGGACAAAGTGTTTTTGCATACTTCTACCGATGTGTATTTGGAAAGGATTATTCCAAAACCACATCCCAACAAAGATTCTATTTCATTTTTTATGAATTGGAATCAAAACCCAAATATAAAAACGGCTGAGAAAATTGAATTGACTGGCTTACATTCCAAACCGGTTTTCGCTAATATTTCGAGAAATTCAACATCACAGATTTTAACTTTTGCTAAACCAAAAGACTTGCTTTTTTGGTCACCTGACAATCCAAATCTATATCAACTTACTTTTAAAATTTACAGAAAAAATGAGGTATTGGAATCAAAATCAATGTCTTGGTCCCCAAAGGAATTTAAAGTTAAAAACAAACAATTTGAATTGAATGGAAGACCTTTTCAGGCAAAAGCAGTTACGGTGGTCTGGCATCGTTGGTTAAGAGATCCTGAAGGGCAAGCCCTTGGCTGGGACACTTCATGGTTTAAAAAAAACATTCTCCTTCGAGCGAAAGACTTAGGGGCAAATACTTTACGTTTCCATTTGGGCAGTCCGCCAAAATCATTTTTGGACCTATGCGATCGTTATGGAATGGCTGTTCAGTTTGAATGGCTGTTTTTTCATGGCATGAAGGCCAGCGGAAAAAGCCTTGAAAACCAGTGGCGTAGCTGGCTGGATTTATCAGTTCGGCATCCTTCAGTTTGCCTTATTCACCCATGGAACGAAACCGAAGGCAAGGACTTGGAAACTGCCTGGGCTGCCTTAAATACCATTTTGCCAGAATATCCACCCCTGGTAATCGCAGAAAAGGACGTGTTACATTTACATAAATACTGGTGGTCCATGTTTGAAAATCTGGGTTTGTATTATGATGACTACCAGCAATTTCCAATGGCTGTGATGGCTGACGAGTTTGGAGGCAATTATCTGGATGGAAAAAATCAACCAGGGGGTTATAAAACTTTAAAAGAAAGCTTTTTGCGATTTTGTGGACCCAAGCAAACTGAGGCTGATAGAACCCAATTGCATTTTCTTTCCAATACAAAAGTGGCCGAATATTGGCGAAGACTAGACGTGGCTGGATTTTCTCCATTTTGTGCTTTGGGTAGTTGGGAGGATGGAAACCATTGGTTTTTAGATAGTTTGAAACAGGAAAAACCAAAACTGGTTTGGGATGGACTTTCATCCGCTTATGCAGCCCAATCGGTCAGTCTGGAAATCTGGGACCGGAATTTTGAACCCTATCAGGAGTTTTCCTGCCCGCTACATTTTTTAAATGACGGTCCTGAAACGCTCAAAATGAAGGCTTTGCTTTGCCTTTTTGATTCGACCGGGAACCGAATCTGGGCCGATACCATTCGCCAAAAAGTTGGGCCTTATGGACATGAGCAATTTCCAGTTGAATTTATGATGCCTGATTTGTTTGGGAATTTTACACTGAAGGCCATCCTCGTTTCACCAAAAGGCAAAAAAGCTGAATCGGTTTGGCCTATTCGGATAATCAAACCAAAGCGATCCTCCAATGAGAAAATCAGGGTTTCAACTTTATTTGATGACCTGGAAATAAAGCGTTGCTTACAAATATATTTTCCAAAAAATGAAAAATCAGGTGTAAAGCCAAAAGAAGTTTTGGTTTGCAAAGCCACTTCTTTTCAGAAATTAAGCCCAATTAAAAAGGACTCCATTCAAACCAAAATCAGGTTGGGCTTACAACTGGTCTTATTGGATGCCGGACCGCAATGGCTTGGCGCTGGTTATCCGGAAAAGGGCGATGAGAATCCATTTCAGGCCCAACCTGTGGTGAAAATTCCAAAACTGGATTCTTTGGATTTGCCTTTGGGTGTGAAGTTGAAATTTGTCCAAGCTGCTGAACCAGAAAGTCATTTACATGCAAATCCACAAAATGAAGGACTTTGGAAAGGGCTAAAAAAAGACTATGCCTGGCTTTGGAATGGATACCGGGGTGGCCTGGTTGTGCCTGCTGCCCAAATGGAAATTTCAGGATTGGGCCCAATGGCACAAAAGGAACTTTGGCAAAAACGAGGGGCTGACATAAGCCAGATTGACAAAGGATTAATTGCTTATGAGCTTCAGGGATTTTATGAATTTTCAATGGCTGCCAATGATAAATCGGTAATAAAAAAGCTCAGGGAAAAGGTAGCTTTTTTGGTTGAAGATGCACCTGCTTTGCAAGCTTCTGTAAATCCGAATGCCCCTATTCAGGAGATTAACCTCAAAACTCAATTGCAAAATTCAGTAAAAGCAGAAGGAAAAGAAATTCAGGTTTTGGCCGTTTGCGGGAAAAACCTGAGCAAGACCCCCGTGGTTCAAATTGAATTTGGAGCCGGTCAGGGAAAAATTTTGGTTTCTCAGCTATTGATGGAAAACAGGCTTGCACCCATTTGGCAAAACCAAAATGTATATGCACCCAGAAAAGACCCAGCGGCAATTCAGATGCTGATCAATATGATAGATTCTTTGTAGAATTTAGCTTTGGTTTCCAGGAAGAAAGAAAAAAAATGCCAAAAGGATCAATAACTGTTAAAGATTCATCATTAACTGGTTCCCCCTTTGGGGGTTAGGGGGCCTCCACCACCACTTTCACCACCGAAACACCCTTCTCCGTCCGCAACTGCGCCATGTAAAAGCCTGTTCTCAGTTGAATCGGCAGCACTTGTTTGCCTTCTATGTTTGACTTTTCAAACACCAATTGGCCTTGTGCATTGAAAAGAGTAAAACTGCCTTTGGTGCTGAAATCTGCAGTGAGCGAATGTTCGGTTACCGGGTTTGGATAAAGATTTACACCAATTTGTTTCGGACTCAGTTTGCCCTTTGCTGCTGTTACAATCTGCACATTGTTGTTCAAAGATGTGTCTCTGAAGGTGATGAGATTGTAGGTTGTCATCGTTTGGTTGGTGATAATCGGTGGGTTGAAATCGAAGTAGATTTCGGCGTGGTTTCTCACTTTAGAACCAAGAGCCAGTCCTGATTTTGGAGAAATTCTGAATTGGATAAATCCATTGGAAGCAGGTTCGTTTACGTTGCTGTCTGGCAACTGGATGTTGTTGAATTGCCATCGCAGGAAGGTTTTGCCGGACTTTACCGTTTGCATACTAAGCTGGTAGTTATGGCTGGCGGCACCCAATTCTATGGTTTCGGGGTTCAGATTGTTGTCCAAAGTATCGATTACATAGACTGTAAAAGCTGTATCGTTTCCTGTGTTTTGAAACCGGACCAAATATTCCAGCTGTGTATTGGGTGGAATGATGTTTTGGTTAGTGAAACCTATTGGAAAGGCTTGTTTGTCGTTGGGATCGTAAGCTCCTATAACTGGCAAACAATGGGTCTTGGAGTTTGGCCTTTGTTGTTTGGCAAAGCGGTTAACAGTTTGTCTTGGATAAAATATAAAAGTATCTCCACAGCTTTCTACCGTTGTGCTTACAAACAATTCTGTTGGATGGTTCTGTACCTGATTGACTGTTAGATGCACTGCCAAACCTTGAGTTTCTACCCAAAGTTTGAGGCTATCGCCAGCGGCCAGTTTTACTTTTGCTTGTTTTACCTGAATGGAATCCAGATAGACCCAATAGTTTACAGAATCGACCATATCGGTATTACTTTTGTTATAAATGCCAAGGCTTACGAAACCATTATTACACTTACCAGAAACTGTAACTTCTGCACCATTATAACCTGGAGGAGGCGGACAATCGGGTGCCGGAAAGATAGTGGCCTTGGTACATTGGCTCAAACCGAGAATACCCAGATTGCCACAAATGACTGAATCTGTGATGGTGAAACTACCAGATTCTCCAGCCGAAACGGTATCGAGATTGAATCTCCAGACGGAATCATTAACAGCCACATGGTTCCTGGAAGCCGAAACTGGCCGAACCCAGTGTGGAAACTCTACCAAAAGATATGCATCTGGTGCGGAAAGGCTGCCCTGGTTTTGGTAAGAAATGCTGGTGGTGTTTTGAAAGCAACGTCTTCTTCGGTTGGAGGCGAGTTGCACATCAAGATGGTGGCATGGGGTAACTGTGTAGGAAAAATCTCTACCACTTAGTGTATCAGGAATAGAATCAAGTGTGACTGTGTAAGCATTGCCAAGCGGACAAACCGGCTCTGCTGAAAATGTTGGGTACTGTATTGGCAAAGCTGAAATTGAAATATTTGAAACTGACTGGGTATCGATGGGCAACCTAAGACTATACATTCCATCGTCATTGCTTACCCCATAATACGGACCAGGCATAGCCTTTACCACCATGCCTTGCATTTTTGGGGCCAGAGGGTTTGGATTGCAATTGGTATTTTTTTTTTGAGAAATGGTGCCTGAAAGAAGGGAAGAAGGAACATCCGCACTGAGGCCATTTTTGGTTAAAATGGTGCCATACTCACCCACTGCCCACCCGTATTGGGCATCGGTGAAATAGACGGAATAAAGGGTATTTGAAGTTCCGCTGCTTAGGCTTTTCCAGTTGCTGCCGCCATTGCTGGTTTTCAGGATAGTACCAACGCCTCCTACTGCCCAGCCGTATTGGGCATCAGTGAAATAGACGCAACGAAGCCATTCTGATGTTCCACTGCTTTGGCTTTGCCAGTTGCTGCCGCCATTACTCGTTTTTAAGATGATGCCATTCCTACCCACCGCCCAACCAGTTTGAGAATCTATGAAGTGAACGGAACGAAGCCATTCTGACGTTCCACTGCTTTGGCTTATCCAGTTGCTGCCGCCATTACTGGTTTTCAGGATGGTTCCCAATTGACCCACCGCCCACCCGTTTTGGGAATCGGCAAAGTGGACGGATTGCAAGTAATTTGTTGTTCCGCTGCTTTGAATTTGCCAAGTGCTGCCACCATTGATCGTTTTTAGGATGGTGTTACCATAACCAACTGCCCAGCCGCTTTGGGCATCGTTGAAGTGGACGGAATAAAGGTTATTTGTCGTTCCGCTGCTTTGGCTTTGCCAGTTGCTGCCAGCATTGCTGGTTTTCAGGATGGCGCCAGAACTTCCTACGGCCCATGCATTTTGGGTATCGATGAAGTGGACAGAAAAAAGCCATTTGGTTGTTCCGCTTGTTTGTCTTGACCAGCTATTGCCGCCATTGTTGGTATACATAATGGCGCCACCATCACCTACTGCCCAGCCGTTTTGGGTATCGGTGAAGTAGACGGAACTAAGGACATTAGTTGTTCCGCTTGTTTGTCTTAACCAACTGTTGCCGCCATTATTGGTATACATAATGGCGCCACCATCACCTACTGCCCAGCCGTTTTGAGCATCAGTGAAGTGGACGGATCGAAGATATGTTCCGATGAATCGGCTTTGCCAGCTGCTCCCGCCATTGGTGGTTTTCAGAATACTGTAACTAGGACCCACAGAACTGCCTGTTTGGGCATCGGCGAAGTGGACAGACGTAAGATTATTAGTTATCCCACTGCTTTGAATTATCCAATTGCTGCCGCCATTGCTGGTTTTTATAATAGTGCCAGAATCTCCCACTGCCCACCCCGTTTGAGCATCGTTGAAGTGTATAGAAGAAAGTAAATTTGACGTTCCGCTATTTTGGCTTAGCCAGTCGCTTCCACCATTGATCGTTTTTAAGATGATGCCATTTTGACCCACTACCCAGCCAGTTTGGGCATCGATGAATTGGACGGAACTAAGCATTTGTGCTGTTCCGCTGCTTTGGTTGATCCAACTGCTGCCTCCATTTGTGGTTTTCATAATAGTACCAGACAAACCCACAGCCCACCCCATTTGTGAATCGCTGAAGTGGATAGAACGAAGCATTTGTGTCGTTCCGCTGTTTTGACTTATCCAGTTGCTGCCACCATTACTGGTTTTGATAATGGTGCCGGCATCACCCACCGCCCACCCAGTTTGGGGATCGCTGAAGTGTTCGGAATAAAGATTTTTTGTGTTACCAAAGCCTTGGTTGAACCATTGGCTGCCACCGTTGGTGGTTTTCAGGATGGTGCCAGATGCACCCACGGCCCAGCCGATTTGTGAATCCAAAAACTGAACATCATAAAGGGTATTCCCTGTCGGCAACGGATTCTGCCACTTCCAATCCGCCTCCTGATTTACCTGTCCAAAAACCCCAAAACTCCCCAGCCAAAGCAGGGTCAGGATGGTGAGGGTGTTTAGTTTGTTTGCTTTTGTATATGTTTTCATAATTTCTGTTTGTATTTGATTGTTACCGCAGCGGGGTTAAGAGTTTAGAGTTATGAGTTTAAAGTTTTGAGGTGTCAATGCCTAAAAATTGTTGACCGTTATTGACCACTTTCATCCGTTGTTATTGTAGAAAATAGACTAGGATTCTGAGGCCTTGTTTGCAGAGCATTATTGGGGCTCGATGCCCCAATAATTGCTC
>JBIPOE010000150.1:0-3156 GCA_044379485.1 Catalimonadaceae bacterium | reverse complement strand
GCCGACATGGCAGGTTGGAAATTCTTTATAAACAATATTCAGGTAAATGAGCCTATTGGCTTTGATGCAATAGAATTCACTGCCATACGACTTGAATCGCATGGAATAGATCAACCGTTTTCAACTGAGATAAGTTTTTCTGGAAAACCTGGCAGATACGCTAATGGTGCGAAAATCCTAAAAGAGTATTTTGAAAATGGTTTTATAAATGATGAAATCCCTTTCCAGATAACCAGTAACCAAAAGATTGATGGTTCAACTTATGACTTCAATGGGTTTATTAATATGGCCTTGTATTCTGAGCAAAACACTTGCGATACACAAGGCTGGCAAATAACCGTTGGAATAATTGAGAATGATTTTAAGGAGGTGTTTATGGCAAGGCAAGACGTTGAAATTGATTTATTGACGTTAAAAGACTTGGATGAGAATACAATACCTGCCTTGACTTTTACGGATGTTAGGTTGCATAGTCAGGAATTATATTTACAGGGGTTAAGTAAGCAATTAGTGGCGACAGGAACAGTGTTTACTGATGTAGATATTGTTTGGCCCTTATATTGGGATAATTCAGACTTTAAAGGCTCTTTTGGCAGCTCCCTGAATGTTACTGGATTAGGATTTACAACTACAAATGTTGTTTTTATTAACAATTCCGATTTTAGTAGAACATTTGTTGTAAACGGTTATTTAAAATGTTTGGTTAGTAAGCTTGCTTTTAGCCCTGAAATTGAGATGAAAATCAGGATGATAAAATACCCAAGTGGAGGCGGAACGGCTACTGTAATTGCAGATTATGCCACCACAACTCTTCCTCCCGGTATTGTTGTTCAAACAATGGAATCGGCTGTAACCAATCTTACGTTCACTTTGGCTCCAGGTGAATCATTTCAAGTTTTACATTATTTAACAACTGCATTAATTAGGAAGGTCACTTTTGATTACCCAAACGAAAACTATTTAAACTGGATTGAATTAAACCAGTCGACAGCCTCAAACTGCAAAGGACTTTACATTTTCAACTTCCTAAAAAGAATCCTTCATATAATCACAGGAAATGCCACTCCATTAGTTTCAGATTATTTTTCAGTTGATAATGCAGGGCTAATGTGGAACAACCTAATCACAACGGGTTTATACATTCGTAACGGTCAGCTACTGGAAGAGGCCAATCCACAGATTACAACTTCATTCAAAGGGTTTTTTGAGGACTTAAGCAATATTTTCAATTTAGGATGGGGCTTTGAATACAATGAAACATTGTCTGTCTGGCAAATCAGAATTGAGCCAATGGAATACTTTTACAATGCAGGTATTCAAATTGCAGAATTTAATAAGGTTTCCAATATTACCCAATATGCACAAGTAGAGGATTTGGTTAATTCTTTTCAACTTGGATTTACTGATGACTGGAAAAACATTGCTGTTTCTGGTATGTTTGAGCCTCATACTTACAGGTCTTATTTTACTCCAAATAAGTCAAGGTCAGCGGAAAAGAAAGTGTTGGATTTAAGGTCCGATATTATCGGCTCAGGTTATGCCATTGAATTTTCAAGGCGGCTGCAATATTTACGGGACGATTCAGGATCCTCAGATAGGCCAAACGACTACAACTTGTTTATAATCTGGTTGAATCGGGCTAGTGTTACAATTCCATCAATTGCAAATACTGGCTACGAATTCCCTGGTGAAACAGGCTCAGTAACATTTTTAGCTGGCACGGTTTCAGTTGGTTCCGATTTGGCTGGTTCAACAAACGCCCCGATTGGTGAGATTTACAATATCCTACATACACCTGCAAGAATAGCGGCAAGATGGTGGAAATACCTTGGTATGAATACCTTTGGTTTACCAACTGCAAAAGCGGCTTTATTCTTTCAATCAGGTGAATATTATACAGCTTTAGAATCGGAAATTGACAGTGCTTATTTTCCAGTTGCAAATCAGGAAATTACAGGCATGGTTTCCGAAAAAACCAATATTTCAAAGGCTATTTTACAATCGGATATAAACGCATACCTTTTTAAACCGATTGGTTTAGATTTTAGCGTTCCTCAAAGCCTTTGTTCATTTATTGACATGGCAAATAATGGAATCGGGATTATTAAAATGACAAGCGGAAACCAGTCATTTTATGGATTTTTGCAAAACGCAACAAATAAACCAGTAGATCCAAAATCAGGAATTAGTAATTTTAAATTACTTTTGGCAAATAATGTGCCTTATGTACCTGGATTCTCAGAAGGGTTTTCAGATGGATTTGGTTAAACAATAAATAAAAACTTCAAATAAAATGGCAAATACCAGAGCGCAACAAACGACGCTAATATCAGCAAATATTCCTGACAATAATGAAAAGTTAGTTACTCCTGCAAAGGTCAGAGAAGTTGATAATGCAGGGGTTTCCGCTTATGCTTTTGTGGACGATGACAACGATTTCACAGGCGTTCAAACCCATGCAAAAGAAGTTCGATGGCATAAAGGGGCAGATTTAGCATCTGCTAGTACATTGGCACTTGGTGCAACAGGAAACTACCATCATGTAACAGGAACGACTACAATTACCGGATTATCCACAAAACAGCATGGAACAACAATGAAGCTGTATTTTGTCGCAGCCTTGACATTGACTCATTCGTCAGCTTTGGTTTTGCCAAATTCCGCAAACCTTAATGTTTTGGCGGGCGATATAGTTGAATTTGTTTCCGAGGGAAGTGGTAATTGGAGGTGCACTAATTATTCTCCAGCTTCGAATTCAGGCGATTGGACACCAACATTAACACTTTCTGGATTTGACTCTGCTTCAAATATTGCTTCTCAATATCAAATTGTTGGAAACTATTGTTTATTTCAATGCAGGGTTGAGGCAGTAAACTCTGGATTACCAAGCGCAGGAATTATAGGTATAGAACCCCCATTAGGGCTTACTGCTGGTGTTACTGTTGCAACTGTTTCGCTAAGAAATATCGGAGTTGTAGCTTTATTTAGTGATATCCTTGTCGAACAAGCGTCGGGCCTAATTCAAATAAAAGCAGAATTCGCAACTCCTACAATCGGGGCTTATGAATTTGTAATTTCAGGATCTTTTTTAATAGCGTAACAATGAAAAACCTATTATTACTTTTTGGCCTAATCCTGATTTCAATGTCAGGATGC
>JBIPOE010000041.1:0-37756 GCA_044379485.1 Catalimonadaceae bacterium | reverse complement strand
AGCGTTTCAAGAATCTGTGTTTCGCTGAATTTGTTCTTTTTCATTTGGACATTTGTTATTGTAAAATTGACTCTTTTTGGACCAATCCTATACTTTTAACTTGTCCTGAATTGCCGGCCACGTACCCAATGATTTAGATTCAATTTGAGAATCTTTTGTTCATTTCCTAAAACCATTGCAGGTTTAAATAATTCCAAGGGTTTAGTTTAAATGATTGGTTTATAGTTATTTAGGGGCTGCTGAAAAATCCATTACTGGTTCATTTTCAAGAGTTTATCAATCATTTTTAGAAATTAAGTGCACGGGTTTTCTTGAAAAAAACGTAAAAGTCGTGCACTTAAAAATATTGTCATTTCAAAATTGAGAGAAATTTAAAAATGTACAAGACAACCACAAATTGAATTTTTAGATGAAAATATTTTAGTGGCTTAAAATTGAATACTTTAGCTACAACTACTTTTGAACTAAAAACTAAAAACTGAATACTTTTGACTGATTACTTAAAGCTTTTGACTTTTTCAGCAAGCCCTATTTAGTTTTAATATCTTTTCAGATTGTTGGTTCTTTTTAAAGAAATGGGCCTCATGTAAAATTACTTAAAGCCAATTTGCGAATGATGCTTTTGCGAAATATTTTAGGCTTTTTCAAAAAAATATGCTTTTGAAGTCTTCTTATTTGGAATTATTCTAAATAACGACTTAAGTTTGCAGCGTCTTAAAAATCAAAAAGAAATTTATGAAAAGCGCTCAAGTTATAAACCTTTGGTTTACAGTAGCATTATTCGTTTTAGTTTATTTGGCTTCATGCAAAGGTAAGGATGAAGTTCCGGCTTTATCGATTCCATCTACTTACGACAGTACTAATTTTAAGGCAAATGTAAGTACGCAGGTAGCCGTACTTGCCCAGCTAAAAGACTTGGTTGATGAGGTGAAAAAAGGAAGAAAAGGTGATGCCTTGGTTGAAAGTACATTAAAAACCTTGTATGAAGCGGGGAATCCTAATCTTCCAACAGTTGGAACAAGCTATTTAAGCCAAAAAATAAATCCGGTTTGGCTAAACGAAATCGCTAAAGCAAGTTCAGGTACTTATGTTCCAGGCCCTCCAATGGGCGAAGGAGGCGTATTTGGCACAGGGTCCAGTGCCTATCTTTTTGATGAAAATGGATTGGAAATTGAACAACTCATTGAAAAGGGGCAGTTTGGATCCGTTTTATATAAGCATGCAAACGACCTATTGAATGGAACAATAACAAGCCAAACTGTCGATCAGGTTTTAGCCATTATAGGTTGCAATCCAACGTTCCCCAATACTTCTACCAACAAGGCAGCTCAGCCTGATAAGTTCTTTGCGGTTTATGCAGCCAGAAGAGATAAGAATGATGGTAATGGATTATATAGTCAACTAAAAGCACAATTTATAAAATTACAAGCTGCTGTAAATACCGGTGATAAATATGTAAAAGATAGAAATGATGCTGTAGCCTCCATTCGATTGATTTTGGAAAAAATAAACGCAGCTACGATTGTAAATTACTGCCAATCAGTTACATCAACAATGTCCAAAACTACTACCACAGATAATGATAAGTCGATCGCTTTACATGCTTTGGGAGAATGTATTGGTTTTACACATGGCTATAAGACCATCTTAAATAAGAAAATAACCGATGCTCAAATCGATGAAATACTTGTTTTATTGAATGCTCCGGCAAATGGAATACCTACCTGTTATAAATATGTAACAGATCCGGGGACTGAGCTTCCAAAACTCAACACATTAATCAATATGATTAAAGGTATTTATGGATTTACAGACCAGGAAATCTCAGACTTCTCAAAAAACTGGATTACTGAACAAGGCAGATAATTGAAAATCATTAGCATGAATACCAGCCGGATAAGTTTAGTTTTTTTGTTTTTGCTTGGAGGGCTTTCATTTTCTTGCCAGCAAGAAGAAAAAGCAAGACCCAACACTTTTGATAGAAATATTTTTCTGAGCAATATGGCCGATGGATTTATCATTCCGGCTTATAATCAACTACTTAAAGAAACTCAAACTTTAGATTCGAAAGCAGAAGCCTTCAATCAAAGTTCTAATCAGGAAAATTTAACAGCCCTTCAAACTGCATGGATCTCAGCTTATTCAACCTGGCAAAAAGCCAACTCTTTTAACTTTGGTCCGGCAGGAGAGGAGGGAACCAGAAAAACCTTGCTTGAGGAAATAGCACTATTTCCTGTAAGTGAATCTAAAATAAATTCGATTTTAGAATCCAATTCCTTTAACATCAACGACTTTAACAGAGATGCACGGGGTTTTTTAGCAATTGAATATTTGATTTTTGATGCTAAGGATGACAACGAAAAAATTCTAAATACCTTCAAAACAGATAGTCGGAAAACGTATTTAAAAGCTTTAACCAACCATATTCAGGAGCGGGTAAAATTTGTGGCTGATGCATGGAATGGAAATTACAAAAGCCAGTTTTTAAATGCCAACGGAACTGAAAGTGGCAGCAGTACCTCTACTTTTTACAACGAATTTGTAAAAAGCTTTGAAGCTCTGAAAAACTTTAAAGTGGGTTTGCCTTTGGGAAAAAGACCTGGCCAAACAAATGTAATGCCAGAACTTGTTGAGGCCCGGTACAGTGGTAAGTCTCTGGAATTCTTAAAATTACATATTCAAAATCTAGACCAAATATGGAAAGGAAAGCCTTACAATTCAGATGTAGATGGAGTTGGATTTAAAGAATATCTGGAAAGTGTGGAAGGTGGAAGGGAGCTTATCATTCTCAGTGAAAGCCAAATGATGAATGTAACCAAAGCTGTTAATGAAATTCCAACTACTGCCAGATTTTCGGAATTGTTGACCGCTGAACCTTTCAAAATTGAAACACTTCATACAGAACTTCAAAAACAGACCCGATTTTTCAAATCGGATATGTCGTCTGTTTTGGGTATAGCCATTACATATTCCAGTGGGGATGGGGATTAGATAAGTGATTTATTTTCGATTTTTAATATTTAAATTTTTGGAAATAAACACATTAACTTCATTAAAATCCTTCTTTTTTCAAAGTAAAAAATCAGTATCTGCTGCGCCGTCTATTGTTTTGAGAATGGTTTTTGGAACTTTGATGTTCATTGGAACCATTCGATTTTTAGTTTTGGGTTGGGTGGATGACCACTACCTCAAACCTATTTTTCATTTTCACTATTTTGGCTTTTCATGGATTGAACCTTTGCCTGCTTTTTGGTTGTATGCGGTTCATTATTTGATGCTTGTGGCCTCTTTAGTTTTTGTTTCAGGCTACTATTTTCGTTTGTCGGCGATCGTCCTATTTCTTTGTTTCACCTACACGGAACTCATCGATTTAACATACTACCTCAACCATTACTATTTTGTAAGTCTGGCTTGTTTGCTTTTCTGCCTTGCGCCTGATATTTCAAAATCGGAAAAACATGGTGCCTTTGGTGAAATTCCGGCCTGGGGTATCTGGATGTTTAAGTGTCTGTTAGCACTTGTTTATTTTTATGCAGGGCTTGCTAAAATAAATGAAACATGGTTACTTGAAGCCTTGCCTTTAAAAATCTGGTTGCCTGCACAGGATAAGTTGCCAATCGTTGGTTCATTTCTGGCCTCAAAGTTTACGCCTTATTTTTTTAGTTGGGCCGGCATGCTATACGATTGTACAATTATCTTATTTCTGGCATGGAAACCAACACGTTTGCTGGCTTATTTTGCTGTAATATTCTTTCACCTGATCACTGGATGGATGTTTCAAATAGGGGTTTTTCCGGCGGTAATGATTGGGGCTACCCTTATCTTCTTTTCTCCAAAATGGCACGAAAATATTCTATTAAAACTAAAACCAATTTTAGGTGAAACAGTTGTTGACTTCAGGCTTATAACCAAAGGCTTAACTGCAAAGACTTATAATCCTACTTTATATTTTTTATTTGTTTTTTTTACCTTCCAAATTCTTTTTCCCTGGCGGTATCTTTTGTATCCCGGCAATCTTTTCTGGACTGAAGAAGGATACCGTTTTTCCTGGCGGGTAATGCTAATGGAAAAAGCAGGCACTGCACAGTTTTATGTAATGGACAGTAAAACGGGAAGAGAAGGTTTGGTTGAAAACAGGGAATTCCTCAACGCCCATCAGGAAAAACAAATGGCCATGCAACCGGATTTGATTTTACAATTTGCGCACTTTTTAGGCAAACATTATGCGGCTCTGGGTTTGCAAAATCCAAAAGTTCGGGCAGAAGTGTATGTAACCTTAAATGGAAAACCAAGTCAGCTTTTGATTGATGACCAAATCGACCTGATGCAGATTGAGGAATCCTGGGGGCCTAAAACCTGGATAAAACCGTATGAAAATTAGACAATTACGACTTGTTTTATTTCTTCTGGCTGGAATTTTGTGGATTTCAGGTTCCCTATTTGCCCAATCCGGAATTTTGAAAGGTGTGGTAACGGACCAAAATGGAAAGCCGATAAATCAGGCCACGGTGCTATTAAACAAAACAAAATTTAACACCAAAACCGACTCAACCGGAAGTTTTATCCTTCCCGAAATCCCTGAGGGGAAATATGAATTAATATCTTTTGCCCTGGGCACCAAGGTTTTTCGCTTTGATATTATGATTTCCGGTGAAACCAATTTTGGATTTAATCTTATGGAAATCAGCAAGGACCTCAATCCTGTGGAAGTTCAGGCAGAAAGAGAAGAAACCTTTGGCCTGACCCGAATGAAATCGGTTGAAAACTTCGGAATTTATGAAGGAAAGAAGACTGAAGTAGTTGTTTTAAAAGATCTTACAGCCAACCTTGCTACCAACAATCCCCGGCAGGTGTATGGAAAAGTAACAGGTTTAAACATTTGGGAAAGCGATGGTGCAGGTCTTCAGCTTGGCATAGGTGGACGCGGATTGAGCCCAAACCGGACTGCAAATTTTAATGTACGCCAAAACGGATACGATATTTCTGCAGATGCTTTGGGCTATCCGGAAAGCTACTATACACCACCAACAGAGGCACTTGAGCGTATTGAAATTGTACGTGGTGCTGCTTCCCTTCAATATGGAACTCAATTTGGTGGAATGCTAAATTTTAAATTCCAAAAGGGTCCAGTCGATAAAAAACTTGAGCTAAACACCAGACAAACAGTTGGTTCCTGGGGATTTTTCAATTCATTTAATGCCATTGGAGGAACCGTTGCAAATGGCAAAATGAATTATTATGCCTATGTGCAATACAAACGTGGTGATGGTTACAGGCAAAATTCTGGTTTTCAGTATTTTAATACCTATTCTGGTTTTAATTACAAAGTAAATAAGCGTTTGAGTGTTCAATTGGAAATTACAAAAATGCAATATCAGGCAAAGCAGGCGGGAGGGTTGACTGACAAGAATTTTGAGGACAATCCAAGGCAATCTGTTCGAGGCAGGAATTGGTTTTTGGTGGATTGGAACATGCTTTCCCTCAGTGCTAATTATCAAATCGGCCAAAATACAAAAATCAACATAAGAAATTTTGGTTTGATGGCCAGTCGCCAGGCCTTGGGTAATCTGGAGAGAATTAACGTTATAGATTTTGGTGGCAACCGCAGCATGATTGATGGGCAATTTGCCAATGTTGCCAACGAAACTCGGTTGCTTCACAATTATAAACTATTTAAAAATCAACGACATACGTTTTTGGTAGGCACCAGACTTTACAAAGGAACTACGGTAGCCAAACAGGGGAATGCTTCTTCAGGAAGTGATGCGGACTTCCGATTTTTGAATCCAGACAATTTAGAAAACTCTGATTACAAATTCCCAAATCTCAATTTTGCGGCCTTTACAGAGAATATTTTTAACATCTCTGACCAGTTTAGTATTACTCCAGGCGTACGTTTTGAATACATCAATACCGCCTCAAACGGGTTTTATAACATTCAAACATTTGACGCTGCCGGAAACCTGGTAGTTCAGCAAAAAGTATCCGAAAATCTAAGTCGGGCCCGACAGTTTGTGATTGCAGGTCTTGGACTAAGTTATAAACCCGATTTGCCATTTGAGTTTTATGCAAATTTTTCTCAAAATTACAGAGCCATCAATTTCAGCGATTTACGCATTGTAAACCCCAATTTTATTGTGGATCCAAACATCCAGGATGAAAGCGGTTTTACCGCTGATATCGGAACAAAGGGAAAGAAAAATGGGCGGCTTATTTATGAAGTCACCGCTTTTTACATTTATTACAAAGGAAAAATAGGGCAGGTTTTAAGAGCTGACCGTCCTACTTTGTTTATAGATTATCGTTTTCGGGGTAATATTGCCGATGCCAGAAACCTTGGCCTTGAGATGTTTGGGGAGTTGGAATTGCTCAACTGGCGAAATCAACCTGTACATCCTGACAAAGCCTGGAAACTTTCAGTTTTTACAAATCTTGCCCTTGTTGATGCCCAATATATCAATACTCAGGACCCTGGTATCAGAAATAAAATGGTTGAAATGGTGCCTCCTGTTATGTTACGTTCTGGTACCACTTTGCGAAAAGGGAGGTTTGCAGGTTCTTTACAGTATTCCTATTCAAGCCAGCACTTTTCCGATGCCACCAATGCCAAACGAACCTCCACTGCCGTAGAAGGCATTATTCCAGCATATTCCGTTATAGATTTGTCCGCCAGATATTCTTACAGGAAATTCGCGATTGAAGCCAGTTTGAATAATCTTTTAAATCAGGCCTACTTTACCAGAAGGGCAGAAGCTTACCCAGGTCCGGGTATTATTCCATCAGATGGTCGAGGCTATTATTTAACGTTGATTTTCAGGAATTGATCATTTTAATTTTGGCTCTCAGCTATCTGAAAAATCAGAAAAACTGGTGTGATAAAATCGGAAAATCTACAACCTAATTGTAAATTGGATTTTCCTAATCTTGCAACTCCAAATTAGATAAGAACATCTATGCCAAAAGCTTTACCCCCCAAAATATGGTTGTCATCCCCCCACATGGGAGGCATGGAGTTTGAATATGTAAAAAATGCTTTTGAAACCAATTGGATTGCTCCGCTTGGACCCCACGTAGATGGATTTGAAAAAGATTTGCAATCGTATTTGAATATTGAAAATGCAGCAGCCTTAAGCTCAGGCACTTCTGCTTTGCATTTGGCACTTATTATTGCTGGCATAAAAGAAGGTGATTTGGTTTTGTGTTCTTCTTTCACATTTTCTGCTTCGGCCAATCCGATTGTATATCAGGGGGCTACACCAATTTTTGTAGATTCCGAAAAACTAACCTGGAACATGGATCCTGATTTGGCGGAGGAGGCGATCAAAATGTTGTCTGCCAAAGGTCAAATGCCAAAGGCCATGGTTTTGGTCCATTTGTATGGAATGCCTGCACAAATGAAACGCTATCAGGAAATTGCCAGAAAATACAACATAATAATTATTGAAGATGCTGCAGAAGCCCTTGGAAGCCATATCAATGGAAAAATGATTGGTACTTTTGGCAGTATGGGTATTCTTTCTTTTAATGGAAATAAAATCATAACAACCTCCAGTGGTGGTGCTTTGGTTTCCAGCAATTCTGAATGGATTCAAAAAGCAAGGTTTCTTTCAACTCAGGCACGAGATCCGGCACCGCACTATCAGCATTCTCAGATTGGATTTAATTACAGAATGAGTAATGTTTTGGCCGGAATTGGCAAAGGACAAATGCAGGTTTTGCCAGATCGGATTGTGAATAGAAGGGCAAATTTCAGCTATTACCAAAAGGCACTGGCAGATTTGAAAGGGATTGAATTTTTGTTGGAACCTGATGGTTATTTTTCCAATCGATGGCTTTCATGCATTACCATCAACCCCAAAAAGTCAGATGGCATCACCCGGGAAGATATACGTTTGGCATTGGAAAAGGAAAATATTGAAGCCAGGCCACTATGGAAACCTATGCATAAACAACCTATTTTCAAGGATTACCCTTGCTGGGTAAATGGCATTTCTGAAAAGTTATTTGAAGATGGATTGTGCCTTCCTTCAGGTAGCAATTTATCTGCTGCTGATCTGCAAAGAGTGGTTTTTATCATCCGTTCTCTTTGGACAAAGTAGAATTAACTACTCGGATTTTTTGGCCGTAATTTTTTTATTTCAATTCTAAATTTGGGCCTTCATGGATAATTTTAATTAATTTGAGCCACCAAATTTAAAATACACCAGTGATTACCAAAAAATCTAAATATGCTTACAAAGCCATGTTAATCCTTGTGGATGAATATGGCAGAGGCCCTATACTAATATCAACCATTTCTGAAAAAGCCAATATTCCTAAAAAGTTCCTGGAGGTGATTCTTTTGGAGCTACGCCATGCAGGATATGTGGATAGTAAAAAAGGAAAAGGCGGAGGCTATTTTTTGAAGATTCCGCCCTCTCAGATATCATTGGCAAAGGTTTTTAGGACTATTGAAGGCCCAATTGCGCCATTGGGGTGTGTTTCCTTGAATTTCTATCAAAAGTGCGAGGATTGTGAATCGGAAATCAATTGTAGATTTCGAAAACTGATGGAAAAAATAAGGGATGCCAACCTTTCGATTCTGGAAAATAGCTCGTTTTCTGATCTGGCAAAAATCAATGAAATTGATTAATTAAAGATCAATCCTCAAACTGCATTTTGTTCGTATATGTAATTGCCTTTCAAACCAACCCAAAAGTCGCAAATAGTAGTTAACTTTTTGATTTTCAACTTGAAACATTTCTCCCGGCTGTGTTCGCCAAAGGCGAAAGAAACTGGAATAGTTTATCCCGCCAAAGCGTGAAGGCCATAAAGAATAGAAAATCAAAAGGTTAAAGAGGTAATTGAAAATTACTTGCGACTTTTGGTACCAATTAAAGAAAAAAAACCTTTGGCCATTTTGCTTGTTAATAGTTAAAAACACATACATGGCACTAAAAATACATTCTAAGGCCCCGGATTTTACGCTAAATACAGCTGGAGGAGAAAAATTTTGTTTGGCTAAAACACTGATAAACAAGCCGGTTGTTCTATTCTTTTATCCAAAGTCTTTCACATCAGGTTGTACCATGGAGGCTTGTGATTTCAGAAACGACTACGCTTTTTTTATTGAAAGGAATATAGAAGTTGTTGGGATATCTCACGATGCAGAAGAAACTCAAAAGCGATTTCAGGAAAAATACAGGCTTCCATATATTTTACTTTCAGATCCAAAGAAAAAGGTATCCCATGCGTATGAAGCAGTTTATCCTTTTGGATTACTCCAAAAACGAATCACCTATTTCATTGATCAAAATGGTGTAATTAGATCTGTATATGACAATCTTATTTTAGCCAAAAACCACCTGGAGCAAATCAAATTAGCCGTTGAAAAAATGGATCAATCTGCTTTGACAAAATCATAACAAGCTTCAGTGGGGAAGTGGTCAGAACCCGAAATATTTCGATCTACCTTAAATCTTGTAAATCTCAGCCTTTTGTTGGCAAATTGGTTGTCAATTCTTAGAAAAGGTAACCTTCCATTGTAGGTAATCCCAAATCCTGAACCCTTTTCTTCAAAACCGTTTTGAAATGAATCTCTTAAACGCAGGTAGGCATTGCTGTAAGGGGTGTCGTTCATATCTCCTGCAATAATAACCGGTAATTCTTCATCCAATGTACTGGCAAGTAAAAGATCAATTTGCTGGGTTCTTGCCTTAAAGGCGTATTTAAGTTTTGAAGCTATGGTTGAAATGGATTGCCAAAAATTCTCTTTTATCTTTTTGGGATTGAGCTCATCTTCTTTAATAAAGAAAGATTGTAAATGCATATTTACCACTACTAAAGTCTGACCTTCTACATCAATTTTCGCCTTGATAATTTGGTTATTGCTCCCATCCTTCTTTCTAATAATTTTTCTACTTAAAATTGGGTATTTGGAACAAATTGCCATTCCCACTGATGCACCCCATTTCATAGTTCCTGCTTTGGAATAATACACATACTTAAATCCGCTACTTTTTAATCTGCCTACAACATTGAATTTTTTCGAATTGGGGTTGTTAAACATCTCCTGAATGCATAAAATATCAGCCTTGGAATTTATAAAAGCTTGAATCATATGGTCGCAAATTTCACTATTTGCTTTTTTTTCCATGCCTCCGAAAGATTTTGCGTTGAAGCTCATAACTTTAAATTGTTTGCAAGGTTCAGTTTTCAACCAGTGCCAACCAAAAGTTGATTCAATAAACCGGAATCCAAGAAGCAAAGTAAGAATTGAAAAGATAGCAAAGAATGGCTTTCGGGATAACCAAAATAGTAAAAAAAGAAATAAGAGGAACTGAAGAACTGGTATCAGGAAAACTGTAAATCCGGAAATCCAAAATGTTTCAGGCCTCACCGTTGATGAATAATAAACGACAAGTGTGAAAAAACAAAGCAACATATTGAGCCTTAACAAGAAAGGACTCGTCCTGGCTATGCTCTTTTTCCTTCTGGGAGCCGGATTTTCTTCTTGATTTTTTACTATTCTAGCCATCAATCCTTTGCCAACCAATCCTCAGGATCCATTCGTCTGTTGTTTTTCCAGATCTGAAACTGAAGCACTGCACCAGATTCATCATCCTTAACCACCTCACCTAAAACCTGCTTCATTTTTACCTTATCTCCAGTAGAAACCATAATATTCTTCAAGCCGCTATATACTGTAAAATATTCGCCATGTCTGACCATTATGATCTGACCATCCATACCTGGAACCTGACCCACAAGGCCAACAGTACCTTCAAAAACGGAACGTACTTTTTCACCAACCTTTGTGGATATATCAACTCCCAGATTGTCAACATAAATTCGCTTTAAAACCGGATGTTCATGTCGGCCAAATCCACCCGAAATAAAACCATTTTGCACCGGCCAGGCCAATCTGTTTTTGTTACCTGCAAATGATTTGGAAATCAACTTACCTTCAGGAGTCAGAACCATTTTCTGTTCAATATCCTCATCATCCTCTTTTGGATTTGGCGGTCCAACCGTTACCCTTGATTTCTTGATTGCTGCTTTAACCAAATCTGAAATCAATCGTTCCAATCTGGCAACTGCCGCTTTTTGATTGTTAATTTTTTCTTTCAGGTCTTCCTCTCGTTGGGCCAATTCATTCACAACTTTTTTCTGGTCTTCCTTCAGATTTTCAAGTTGTTTTTTTTCCTGTTCCTCATGGGTTAATAATACCTCCTTACCTTGTTTTACCTCTGCCAGTTTTACTTTTTTAGAAACTATGGATAAACTTACTTCTCTGATTTTATCAGCTTGCTGCCTTCTGGCCTTGGCGTAAAACCGTAAATATTGAAGCCTTAATAAAAACTGATTGAAGGTTTCAGAAGCAAATAAAAACATAAGCTGATCTCTTACACTTGCCTTTGATGCTGCATAAATCATAGCGGCATATTCCTTTTTTATGTTTACCAGGTTTAGCGCTAATTTTTGTTCCTCAGATTGTAAATTTTGAATATCGGATTGTATAAAACCCAATTCTTCCTGAATGCCATTGATCGATCTTTCTTTCAATTTGGCCTGTTGTTTCAAAAGTGAAAGCTGTGAAAGAGAAACCTTCTTTTCCTTTTTTACTTCCTTTAAAATTTCTGCGTTTTGTTGAAGCTTTCTCAGGTTTTCCTTCTTTTCTTTTTCAAGCTGTTTCTTAGATTTTTGAGCTGATAAATCAATAGAAAAGGCAATAAAAAAACATAATGCCAAACATAATGGCAGAATTCTCGTGTGGATAGAAAAACGAAAAGGATTCAAAAAAATAATTTTTACGAGTACCAATTCAAAATATTGTTCCAAATCAGCAGTCTTTTTACTTCATTTCAGGGACGAAATTATATAATTGCATCGGATTCCCACTTTAACAAAAACAACAGATGATTAGAATAATACCTTCAATCTCCATTTCAGGTGGAAAAATGGCCAAATTGTCCTCGCCTTCAACCGAAGAAAAGTGGTATGATAAGTCTCCCCTGGATCTTGCTAACTATTTTGAGGATCATGGAGTTAAGTGGGTTCATTTTGTGGATTTGGATGGTGCCCAGAAGGAGAAAATGGTAAACTATCATGTTTTGGAAATAATTGCCAATTACACAAATCTGAAAATAAATTATAGTGGTGGAATCAGGACTGATGGAGACATCCAAACTGCGTTGGATTGTGGTGCCAAAACCATTACTGCTGCTTCTGTTGCTGCTACCTCTCCTGATACTTTTATGAATTGGATGATTACTTATGGTGTTGGTAAGCTCATTCTTGGAATTGATCAAAGAGAGGGATTTATCACCACCAGAGGCTGGCAAAATCAAACAGCTTTTCTTTATCTTGAGAAATTAGAATACTATTCTGATAGAGGAATTCAATTTGTGAAAGTAACCGATGTAGCAAGAGACGGACTTTTAGAAGGACCAAATTTTAAAATGTATGAGGAAGTACGGACAAAGTTTCCTGAAATACAGTTGGTTGCAAGTGGAGGTGTCAGATCTGTTGATGATGTTAGAAAACTAAACGAAATGGGTCTTTTTGCTGTAATCATGGCAAGGTCTTTATATGAAGACCGAATTCATATCAAAGATTTAAAGGAGTTTTTGGTTTAGTTTCTATTCTACAACCAATGCTTGAGGTGAACGAGCCTTTTAAGGTAAATGCGGCTTTACAACTTGTACCACTTGGTGTGGCAGATTCCTATCAGATTGTTGACCTCGCCATTGATGAAATTCAAAAAACTGGCTTTCCTTATGAAGTTGGACCCTTTTCAACAAGTGTAGAGGCAAGCCTGGAGGAAATTTTAAACCTGGTTTTGAAAATAAAAAATCGTGTTTTTCAAGATGAAGCCAAAGAAATCTTAATCAATATTCAGATTCATGCAAGGAAAGATGAAAATGTGGGACAATTAGAAAAGGTTGGAAAGTATAAGACTCCAGTTTGAAATGTTTACAGTTCTTTCATCCTTCTATTGAACCATCAATCAAAAATCCTAAACTAAGCCAGCAAATCTGAAGCTGATTTGAACATATTCTATGAATGAACAAAGTAAATTCAGGTTCCTTTTTATGCCAATTGCTAAACAGTTTTTATGCCTTTTTCTTTTTTTACTTTTTGCTGGAAACTATTCTTTTGCCCAAAAATCTGGCCTTAAAGGAACTATAAAAGATAAGGAAGGCAAAGCAATTCCTTTTGCCAGTATCGGAGTTGAAAAAGTTGCCCTTGGTACTATGGCAAATGAAAATGGAGATTACAAACTTGCCATTCCATCTGGTTCATATACCATTTATTTTCAGTGCCTTGGCTTTAAAACCTTAAAAAAGGAAGTAGAGATTTCAAGTGGATTTACTGACCTTGATATTACCATGGAAGAAGTTGCCATTCAAACCAAGGAAGTAACCATTGGTTCACGGGGAGAAGATCCAGCATACTCCATTATGCGGAAGGCAATTGCCAGAGCCAAAATAAACAAGCTGCTTTTGGACGCCTATACGGCTCAGGTTTATATAAAAGGAAGTGCAAGAATTTTGGATTTGCCCTTTTTACTTAAGCCAATGGCCAAGGCAAACGGGTTTGATGAAAATACGGTTTTTTTTACCGAAACGCTTGAACAACTTGAATTTAAACAACCAGGCCAATACAAGGAAAAAGTAATTGCAGCCAGAAGTACATTTGGAAACGTAAAAGTGAGTCAGCGTTTTGTTACTGCTGATTTGTATTCACCCAATTTCGGTTCTACCATTTCTCCACTTTCACCGGCTTCATTTCGATATTATAAGTTTCAATATCTGGGCGCTTTTACTGATAGGGGTCACGATATTTTCAAAATCAAAGTTGTGCCAAGAACAAACGGTCAGAACCTTTGGGCGGGTGAGTTATATTTGATAGATAAGATATGGAATATCCACTCAGCACATCTTTCCGGTAATGTGGAAGGATTTGATTTGATATTAACCCATACGTATTCACCACTGGAGGGAATTTGGTTGCCTGTCCAAATGCAGGAAGAGATCAGAGGAACGGTTTTACAAATCAAGATCGAAGCCAAATACAATGCCTCTATCAGCAAATACAAAATCAAAAAGAATGAAAAACTATATGCTGATTTTCAAAAACTTGAACAGGAATTGGATGAAAATGTAAATAATGCAATAAAAACCGATCCATTAAAAGTGGACTATAAAAGTCTTGAAAAGGCGGATAAAAAAGTGTTGCGGAAATTGGCCAGAGAATATGTAAAAGAAAAGTATGGACTAAGAAGAAAGGAAAAAGACAAACCGAAAGTATCGGCTGCCGTGGTTTCAGAATACAACTATGAAGTAGATACCGCCGCATATAAAAAAGACTCGATTTTTTGGCTGGAGAACAGGGCTGTACCCTTAACAGAAATGGAAGTAAAAAGCTTCCATAAGCTTGATAGCATACGCATAAAGGATGAAAAAGAGGATAGTGCCAAGGCCAAAAGGAAGAGGAAAGAAGGTGCTTTATCTGTTTTTGATTTGATAACCGGAAGAGAATTTTACTTCGGTAAAAAAGACAGTTTAGGCAGAAGGCCAATGAGAATCAATTACTTTTCTCCTTTAAAAGATTTGACCTTCAATCCGGTTGAAAGTTTTGCATTTGAAACTACCATTTGGCTCAAACAATATTTGCGGCAAAGTAAATTCAAGCAAAAAGATGATCGGCCGTTTATCCAATTTGGGCCTTCTGTAAGATATTCATTCGGCAGAGATAAGGTGATTGGCTCAGGTGTTTTTCAATATGTAAATACAGATTGGGCAATTCAACTGTCAGGTGGAACCGAAATGCGACAATTAAGCGGTGAAAATCCCGTTTCGGCCTCAATAAATTCATCTTATGCATGGTTTGATACCAGAAGTTTTTTAAAACTTTACGAGGCAGATTTTGGAAAAGTTCAGGTATTAAAGAAATTGGATGGCCGCTTCGAGTTTGAAGGAAGTGTGGAATGGACCAACAGGATACCTGTTTCAAACACCCGCGAAAAAGGAAATTATGGAAAAAGTAAATCGTTTGAACCCAACCAAATATTGCTTCCATTTGCACAGGATGCAGTTTTTGAAAGATCAGTCGCCACCATAACCAGTGCTCAGGTGGATTGGTATCCAAATTTGCAATCCAGTTTATATAATGGCAATCAGTTTTTCAGAGCTACCAGTTCTCCGAGATTTCGCTTAAAAGTAAACCACGCCATCCCTACAATATTCAATTCAAGTGCCGATTTTACTTCCGCCGTTGCATCTTACAGGCAATCGATTTCACTTTCACCAAAGTCCAATCTTGAAATCTATGGACAAGTTGGTCAAATGCTTCGTTCTTCAAGTTTTGGTCAAATGGATGCCTTGCATTTGTATGGCAATCAAACATTTGTATTGGGTGACAACAAAGTAGAGCAGTTCAGGAACCTTCCTTATTACAACTTTTCAAGCCAAAAAACCACAGCAAGTGTACACCTGCATTTGTATAGAGGAGAATTGATATTGGGCTGGTTGGCCATGAAAAAGAAAAACTGGCAGGAGTTAATTCTGATAAACGGAATGGCCAATGCCAACCAACCTATGTTTTGGGAGGTCGGTTATGGAATTGACAAACTATTCAGATTTTTGCATGTGGAAGTTGTTCGCTCTCAATGGGAAAACACCAAAGGGGAATGGCGTTTTATGATAGGAGGAGCTTTTGACTTTGGCATAAAGGCAAAAAGCTATGAAAAGGAAAGAGATGATTTCGAGTTTTAAGTCCTGACGTATATTATTCTAACGATTATTAGCCAGTATCTATTGGATGGATATCAGTTTAGAGACTTTATTATTTTTCTTATTATTCTGAACTGAAACCCAATAAATGCCCGCCTTTATTTGTGGAATTGAAACCTGATTTGATTGATTTGGCTCTGATCCGTTAATGAATTGTTCAAACACTTTCTTTCCACTAATCTCAGTTAAGGAAATTTCCAGATTTTGATTTTGAAAATCCCCTAAGTATTTGAAATTTAGAATTTTGCCAGTATTTGGATTTGGGAAAACCAGGAAATCAGACTCTATTCCTTTGCTTACTCCAAGATTTGAAATAACGGTTTGGTCTGGAATCCTTACGATCATTCCTGAATTTTCATTGTTAGAATCCTGAGCACTGCCTGAAAGTAAAATTTTACCATCAGCCTGAAGTAGTAAACTACTCACATCTGTTCTGATTGTATTTGGAATTGAAAGTAAAGATTCTCCATTTGTTCCAAATGTACCATCTCGTTGTCCATTACTTAAAAGTCTATATGTAAGTGTTTTGTATGAATCATCAAATCTGGAAGCAGCAAAAAATATTTTTCCATTACTTAATGGCACAACCCCGATTTTACCTACTTGAAAAGTGATCTGTTTGTTTATTGTGATTTTTCCAGAGGTGCCGAAGTTGCTGTCTAATACGCCGTTACTTAAAAATCTTGCACCAGATATGCCGCTTGAATGATTCGTAAAACAAAGAATTTTTCCATCTGCCTGAACGGCCAGGTCCATTTGTTCAGTTTGGTTCAATGCACCTAAAGAAAACGTAACCTTTCCACCAGTTCCAAAAGTTGGATCAAGCTGACCTGTTGGCAGTAATCTAGCCATTATAAAAGATGTGTTACCGTTCCCGGAGCTTGAATTTAAACCCAGCCCGGCGAGTAAAATTTTTCCATCACTCAAAACTTCTATATCTGAAAGAATTGAAATTACCCCTGTAAATGAAATGATTGTAGAGCCAAAATTTTGTCCAAAAGATCCATCATTTTGCCCATTTGCCAGAAAACGATAAATAATGAATGAACTCGAATCTTCAGTTACATTCTTATTAAAAGTACCAGCCAATAACAATTTACCATCTGGTTGTGATCTGATTCTATTGCCTAGAATTGTACTATCTGGCTCAAACAAAATTTGCCGCCTCCCATTTGAACCAAAGGCATTATCTGTTTGACCCAATGCGGTCAATCCATAAATATTTGAAAAACCATTATAGTCTGAATCACCAATATTTCCAGTCCCTAAAACCAAAACCTTTCCATTTGAAAGAACAGAAACACCTGGAGTAGCAAAACCATCTGAGGTTGATCTTGTCCAAATTCCACTTGAAGCAAAACTTTGATCTATCAATCCATTACTTAGAAATCTGGCCGCATTATAACTGCGGTTTACATTTACATTAAATCCGGAAAGAAGAATTTTTCCATCTGATTGAAGGGCCATATCCTCAAAATTTTCAATTACAGAATTCAAAACAACACCCTGATTACCAAGGCTTGGATCCAGAACCAAAGGTGATTGGCCAAATGCAGATTGAAATGCAAGTATTGAAATTAGAACCAGCGATTTAAAGGGTAAAAATCTAAGGGCTGAAGGCTTTTTTATCATGGATACGGTTTACAACTAAATTTGAAAATATGGCAATTCTAATGTTTTTGCTTGAAAACAATTGAGTTCCATGAAAAACTTAAAGCAAACTTAAATACTTTTTTTCAATTTTTTTTGCTTCCCTGGATGTTTTTAGAATTTGGATCTGAGACTTTTTCCAAACCTGATTCCAGGTTTTTCAATCCAATAAAATGTACAACATGAAAAGAAGAAAGTGCCGATTAAAACAAGGCAAAATGTCAGAATGGAATTGCCAAAGAAATGAAGTAAAAGTGTGAGAATAGTGAAATGGGTTAAATAAATTGAATAACTAATTTTACCCAAAAAGCTGAGGATACCAGGGAAAAATCCATGCTTGTTTTTTTGAAACAGAAAGTACAATCCAAAAACGGCATAAGCACTTGCCCATGAAAGTAGGATGCAAGGAAATGTAAAATGATCGCTTTTGAAATACGCATATGCCATCCATAGACTGATGCTTATAATTACAACACTGAGAATAAGCAGCTTCATAAAAGTCTTATCTGAGATAGAACCTGTCTTCCAGCGGTATATGTGAAGTCCTAAAATGCAATTGTACAACATTGCCATTCTCCCAAACGGAAACCTGATATCAACAATTAAACTTGCCAAAATTAGTGCGGAAAACAAAGCCAAGGTAATTGTCATAAACCTGAAGTGGCTTATCCTGAAATAAAACAGGCTCACAACCAGGAAATACCAAATGGCTTCAATAAAAAGGGTCCAGGATCCCAAAACAAAATTAACTGACCAGGTGCTTGAATAGGGAAAATATTCCTGAATAAAAATGAGGTGAGTGGCCAAAATTTTAAGCATTGAGAAATTCGTAATGCCGTCTTGAATGGGTAAAAATGTCATCCCCATTTGGATGCATATTACCAAAAGATATAGGGGATAAATTCTGAATATTCTACCCACAACAAAGTTCTTTATTGATTTTGAATTTTCCAACGAAAAGGGAATGATAAAACCACTTACAAGAAAAAAAGCAACTACACCCATCTGGCCAAGAGCTAAAGTTGAATACGTTAATTCTTTGGTAATCAATGGAAAGAAAATACCACAAGTATGTTGCAACAAAACCAGTATAGCCGCAATACCCCTTACAGAATCCAGAAAATGGAATCTATAGACTTCTTTGCTGCCTGTTATTTTTCCCGAATTAAATTCTTCTTTTCGCAATGATTCAGATGAAAAGCCATGGCAATAGTACCAGCTTTATTCATCTGATTTGAAACTAAGTTAATTCGAATAAAGAAAACCAGTTCATTCCAAGGTTTTGATTTGGCTTTTGCCAAGAAAATAAAGTAAAACCCAATGGTTCCTTATGCCAAATTGAAGGTTATAAGTTCCTTGTGAATTCTGAGCTTATCTATCCATTAGACCGAAGTGCCTCTGCAAAAATTCTATGACTCTCTACTGCCTCTTCCGGCGTGGCGCAAGTAAATCGGCCATTAGAAAATCCTTCCCTTTCAGCAATGTATCCTGCAAACATTTGCATAAAACAATCTGGGAAGCCCGGCTCAAAAATACCACCAGTTACTGTTGCGTATGGTCCCTGGAAACCCAAATCAGTTTTTTGCCACCATTGTTCCTTTCCTCTGGTGTATTGCCAAAATGTTTTGGGCTCCTTTGTACTAAATCTGCATCCACCATCTGTACCAAGAACTTCAATATACCAGGTGTTGGTTTCTGTGGGAGCCATACGTTTCATCTCCCAGGTCATTGGAATATCTTTTTGATTGTCCAGATCTAATCTTAAATGCAAAATGGCATTGTCCCAGGTATCGCAGGCAGCCATTCCGCCTTTTCCATCCGGCCTTTCTGTGTATATTTTTTGTAAGTGGGCATTCACTTTTCGGGGTTTCCAACCCAAACGAAGCGGCACATGGGCCACATGCATACCCAAATCACCCATTACACCAATCAAGCCACAAAACTGCGTCTGGCGTTTCCAATTGATGGTTTTGGTCGGATCCAGATCGCTGGAATGATGAAAACCTGCTTTTATTTCCAACAGTTGCCCGATAATACCTTCCTGAACCGTTTTAATAACGCGTTGAACACCTGGCAAAAAAGGAAACTCCGAAGAACAACGAACAAACCGACCGGTTTCATTTATCACCTTCAATATATTTTCAGCAGCTTTGAGATCTATACCAAAAGGTTTTTCAGCCAATAAATCTTTTCCAGCCCTTAACACATCAATATAAATCTGCTCATGCAAATTGTGTGGAACTGCCACATACACCACATCGACATCTGATGCCAGAAGTTCTTTATAATCTGTAGTAATCAGTTTGATATCTGGAACTTGTTTATACCATTCCAGCACGGTAGGGGAGAGGTCGGCCACAGCGGTCAATACGGGCTGATCCGGAAAATCCTGTAACATAAACCATCTTGCAAACGCAGAGGCAGCTTCTTTTCCCATCAATCCACCGCCAATGATACCAAACTTGATTTTTTTCATGGGGCGAAATTGGGAAAGAAATCAGAAACCGACTTTTTTCACTTGGAGTTTTTTAGCAAAGAATGAAATTGAACAGAATTGGAAGGCTTTTACCCTAACCCCATCAAATCCCCTATTTCCAAAGGCCTCTCCTCCGTAAAGCCCTCTCCATGAGAAACTTTTAGTTTCTTGCTTTGGTTAAGGAAAATTCTCTAAACATTAATATTGTGAATGTTGTGGTATTTAAGATGCGTAGGCATTTTAAAATAAAAATAAGCCTAAATTAAACAAGCCAAACCTTTTAATTTTTTTTTGTTTTTTAAGGTTGAAAATTATTCACCAAATTGCTTTAGGAAATTTAAAGAATTCACTTCGAAATAATTTATTAATTAAATGATCTCCAAAGAAAAGTTGATAGAAACTATTCAACATTTGCCAGCTAATTTTTCAATGGAGGAAGTTTACGAAAATCTCTTGCTTTTAGAAAAAATAGATAAAGGCCTCAAAGATAGCATAGATGGAAAAGTTATTTCAGATGATCAATTGGATAATCATTTACCGACATGGTTGGTATAAATTGGACTGAAAATTCAAAAAATGATTTAGTATCTATTACTGAGTTTATTGCCTAATATTCAGTTAAATACGCCAAAATCACAATTAGAGAAATAAGGCAAGACACCAACAATTTGAAGTTTTTTCCAAAAATTGGAAGGAAGGTGCCCGAAATGAACGATGATCTGATTAGGGAAATAATTCACAAAAACTATCGGATCATCTATTTGATAAAGGAGAATAAAATCATTGACATACTTAGTGGCTGCTGAAAAAGTCATTACTGGTTCATTTTCAAGAGTTTATCAATCATTTTCAGAAATTAAGTGCACGGGTTTTCTTGAAAAACACGTAAAAGTCGTGCACTTAAAAATATTGCCATTTCAAAATTGAGAGAAATTTAAAAATGTACAAGACAACCACAAATTGAATTTTTAGATGAAAATATTTTAGTGGCTTAAAATTGAATACTTTAGCTACAACTACTTTTGAACTAAAAACTGAATACTGACTACTTTTGACTGATTACTTAAAGCTTTTGACTTTTTCAGCAAGCCCTACTTACGATACACCATTCTGCAAAAGTCCTGACAATTGATGCCCTGATATAGTTTTTGAACGATGATGACCTGGTATTTTTATCAGTTTTGAAAATTACCTCAAATTTTTTAACATAGGGATAGAATAAAATAGAATTACTATTATTTTATCCCAGCCCCATTAAATCCCCAATTCCTAAAGGCCGTTCAACCGTAAAACCTTCACCATGGGAAACTTCAATAATATGCCCCATTTCTCTGCCTCTTGATTCGAGAAAGTCCCAAAAAACAGAAGTAGAAATATACGTTTCAGGTTCTTTGCTGTTGGGATCAAAAAACTGAGTTTTAAATGCTTTAATGGCTTCGATTTTCGTTTCCCAGTATTTGCTAATGTCTATTACAAAGTCTGGTTTGATAAATCTGTCCTGAATATAATGAAAAACGAGTCTTGGTCGCCAGTGGACCTGTTTTTCGCCATCCCATAAAGTTTCAATTTTGGAAAGGCCGGAGTAAAAGCAAGCATCAGATTCCAGTTTGGAGGCACGCCCATGGTCTGGGTGTCGGTCTTCAATGGCATTACAAATAACAATTTCGGGTTGAAATCTTCGAATCTGTTCAATTAACGGTATTTGATATTTTCTATCAGTCCCAAAATCGGTATCTGGAAACTTCAGCTGAACACGTTCGCTAATACCCAATATTTTTCCAGATGCCTCTGCCTCAGTTTTTCTGGTTTCTATGGTACCACGAGTACCCATTTCGCCTTGTGTTAAATCCACAATAACCACTTTCTTTCCTTTTGCGGTCAGGCTGGCTATGGTTCCTCCACAAGACATTTCAGCGTCGTCGGGATGGGCAGCAAATACGAGAACGTCTGCTTTCATTGTAAAAAAGAATGGTGGCTAGGCCACCATTCTCAATAAATCTGCGATTGTTTGTTTCAAATCTTTCCGGTCCACTATGGTGTCCAGAAAACCATGTTCCAAAACGAATTCTGCACTTTGGAAGCCTTCAGGAAGATCTTTTCCTATCGTTTCTCTCACAACTCTTGGTCCGGCAAATCCAATCAATGCTTTTGGTTCTGATATGTTAAAATCTCCCAACATGGCAAAACTGGCGGTTACACCTCCTGTAGTTGGATCTGTTAAAACGCTGATATACGGAAGTTTGGCTTCAGAAAGTAGGGCCAATTGAGCGGAAGTTTTTGCCATTTGCATCAAACTAAATCCTGCCTCCATCATTCTTGCTCCACCTGATTTGGAAATCATGATAAAAGGAACGCCTCTTTTTCTGGCTTCGGCAATACCTCTGCTGATTTTCTCTCCAACTACCGATCCCATAGAGCCGCCTATGAATTTAAAATCCATACAAGCCACAACGGTTTCCTTTTCTTCAATATTTCCCACACCAACCCGAACGGCATCTTTCATACCGGTTTTGGCAATGCTGGCTTTCAACCTATCCGGATATTTTTTGGTATCCACAAATTCGAGAGGATCGCCAGAAATTAAATTTGGAAAAAGCTCTTCAAATTGGTTTTCATCAAAAAGTAAATCAAAATACTCAGCTGAACCAATTTGCTCATGGTGGTTGCAGGATGGGCAGGTGTAAGCATTGTCGCGGTGTGCTTTGGTCAAAATAACCGTTTTACACTCCGGGCACTGATACCATAGTCCGTCAGGAGTTTCCCTTTTGAACTCGGTGGGCGTTACAATCCCTTTATTTTCTCTTACAAACCAAGGCATTTCGCTCAATTAAGCTATTGTTATATCGTTGTTCAAATATACATCCTGAATACCGTTCAAAAGGGCAATACCCTCTTTCATAGGCTTTTGGAATGCTTTTCTACCTGAGATTAATCCCATGCCACCAGCTCTTTTGTTGATTACTGCTGTTTTTACTGCGTCCGCCATATCGGTAGCTCCTTGAGAATCTCCACCGGAATTGATCAAACCTGCACGGCCCATGTAGCAATTCACAATTTGATATCTGCAAAGGTCAATAGGATGGTCTGAAGAAAGATCGGTGTACATTTTTTCATCCAACTTGCCATAGCTGCTGCCACCCATGTTTAAGGCTTTGTAGCCACCATTGTTAATGGCAAGTTTTTGTTTGATAATATCTGCCTGAATAGTCACACCCAAATGGTTGGCCTGTCCTGTTAAATCAGCTGATTGGTGATAATCCACACCATCCTTTTTGAAAGCACTGTTTCGGACATAACACCATAAAATGGTAGCCATGCCCAGTTCTCTTGCTACTTCAAATGCTTTGGCAACCTCCTGAATTTGTCTGGTAGAGTTATCAGAACCAAAATAAATAGTGGCACCAACTGCTACAGCACCAAGATTCCATGCATCCACCACAGAACCGTACATCACTTGATCAGCTTGATTTGGATAGGTAAGTAATTCATTGTGATTGATTTTTACAATCAATGGAATTTTGTGCGCAAATTTTCTGGAAACCATTGCCAGATTCCCAAAAGTAGTGGCAACTGCATTGCAACCACCTTCAATAGCCAGTTTTACAATATTTTCAGGGTCAAAATAAATAGGATTTTTCGCAAAGGAAGCGCCTCCTGAATGTTCAATGCCCTGATCCATTGGCAATATGGATGTATAACCAGTTCCAGCCAAACGTCCGGAGTTATACAATTGACCCAAACTTCTCATTACCTGCGGACTACGATTACTGTGCAACCAAACCCTTTCCATAAAGTCAGGACCTGGAAGGTGCAACTGATCTTTGCTGATCGTTTTCGATTGATGAGTAAGCAGGCTTTGTGCATCGGAACCCAGAAGTTGTTCTATCTGGCTTGTACCCAGTGTGGGTGTTGACATGATATAATGAAGAATATTTTGAGCGGCAAAAATGATGATTTTTTAATTATACTTTAGATTTTTGCAGCATATTGCATGCATAAATAATAGTATCTTTTTGAAAATCAAATATTTAGCCTCAAAAAATGCGGTTTAAAATTGTTTATGAAATCGGAATCGGGGTTTTTGAGCTAGGAATCTGGCTTATGGCCGCGTTTTCTTCAAAAATAAGAAGGATGCTCATTGGCCGGTCAATTGCCATTGAAAGGCTTCGTAAGTTTAGGACAGAACATCCTGATGATCAGGTTTTTTGGTTTCATGCTGCCTCTGTTGGGGAGTTTGAGCAGGCGCTTCCAGTCATCAAAATTTTAAAAGAAAACTTCCCTGAAGTTTGTATTGCTGTTTCCTTTTATTCACCCTCGGGTTTTGAACTTAGACACAAACATCCTTTGGTGGATGTCTCTTTTTATTTGCCTGGGGACAGAACCTGGAATGCATCTAAAATTATAAAGATTTTGAAGCCCAAAGCTCTTGTTTTGGTTAAATATGAGTTTTGGTATAACCTGATATTTACCTGTAAGCGGCTTGGAGTGCCTGTTATTTCCATTTGTTGCATCCTTAAAAATGCAAAACTTGAAAAATTTGGTCCAGCTGCCATTTTAAAAAATACTTTGCCATTAGTATCTCACTTTTTTGTACAAAATATTGAAACGTCCCAGGTGCTCAGAACTTTAGGCCTACAAAATTTTAGTATCAATGGCGATACCCGTGTAGATAGAGTATTGGAAATTAAAGAATTGGGTGCTGAAATTCCCTGGCTGGAAACATGGAAAGGTGATTCTAAACTTCTGGTAATTGGCTCCGCCTGGATCGAAGACTTACTTTTCCTTAGGGAATTTCTTAAGCATGCCGTTGTTGAGGCACATGGCCTTTGGAAAGTTTTGATTGCACCCCATGAAATTGATGACAAACACCTCAATAATTTAACCCATTCCCTCCAGCTTCCTTTTGATTTATACACCGATTGGAAAGAGAATCAGGAAGATACAGATATTTTGGTTTTGAATACCCTTGGTTTACTTTCCAGAGCCTATCGCTATGCCGATGCGGCCTGGATTGGCGGTGGATTTAAAACGGGATTGCATAATACTTTAGAGGCTGCAGTTTTTGGAATACCAGTCGGTTTTGGACCAAAGTTCGAGAAGTTTCAGGAGGCAAGAGATTTAATTGAAATCGGTGTAGCAAAATGTTTTCCCAACACCATTTCAGATTGGGAGTTCTTCCAGCAAAGTACTGAAAATGAGGAAGAAAAATTAAAAATATTCAATGCTTCTCAACTATATTTTGAAAGACAAAAAGGTGCCAGTCAGGCCATTGTTTTATATGTAAAGGACTTGATATCAGAAAAGAATTGATTGGAATCTGAAGGGCATAAAGCCTCACAAATTTCAATTCATAACCGATATTTTTTGGGCGGCAATTCAGGCTCCCGAAGGAGCGGGACAAGTTGTCCGTTCCAATGGTGGGCTTAGCGGAATTCTGCAATATGATTCACAACTTTATAGGTTTTTATTTACGATGTAGGCCTAACCTATAAGCTCTTCGAAGCGCTTACAGGTTTTTTTACTGAACCCAGGCATAGCTCATATAAATGGTCAAAGTAAATATTTCTGCAACCATTGTATTGATTCGTGGGACACGAATCCAAGCAGAGGTTTAGTGTGCTGATTACCAATTGAAATGACCATTGATTTTAAGTCTTTACAATCACCCGCCCGGATTCGTGTCTTCACGAATCAATACTGCTTTTGTTTTATATCGCTGAACCCAGGCTGAGATTATATGGCCAAAGCAGCTATTCCTGCAGCCATTGTATTGATTCGTGGGACACGAACCCAGGCAGAGATTCCTTTGTTAAGAAATCTTTTCAAAAGCAGAATTGCAGGTAACTAAACTTTACATAGAAATAACAACCAAAGAACAGATTCCAAAATGAGCCTGCATAGTTTTGTAGCTGCAAATTCAAGCTGCCAACAATTACTGCAAAATTTTATTTTTTCGACATATTCCTATGGTTCTCAATTTTTTAAGAATCTTCATCCTTTCTAATTATGTAAGGGCTGAAAAGGCCAATGATTGGAGAACCGAAAGAATTCTACCTACTGCAGTTGGCATTTCCAGCAAGCAGATTTATTTTATTTTTATGGCACTTTACAGTCTGGTCTGCCCAAAATTACAAAGCAGAGAAGGGCTCATGTTTTTTCTGGTCCTTTTTGGCTTGCTTAGCTATTTTCTTTTGGTGCCATTTCGAAAGGCCATATTTGAGTATGTAAAGGACTCAAATGTGATTTATGAAGCGAAAAAAGAACTCAGCAAAGTGGCTGGCCCTGCATTAAGTGTAGTTTTTTCGGTCATTACTTTTTCGATTTTTGCACTAAGCTTTGGATTAAAAATGTACGAGACCTTTCGAACTTTGAAATAGAATTTTACCCGCTTTTTGTTTCCTCAAGCTATTGAAATTAAAGATGATATTTCACCAAATCCTTACCCCCGTGTTACCCCAAAGTTATCATTTCACTCATAACAGAGAGGTAATATTAAATGCGTTTCTTTTGTATTCCTGTTAGATGAGAATTTATCGAAACACCTTTCCTTTCCATCCTATGATTTGTTTAAGTCTGATTTTCAAGACTTTTTAAAATGTGAACCCTTCAAGGGTGGCTCAGTGTGTGGAAGGAAGTAAGGTAAGTTTTCATAGATTTTCCAAACAGGACCTAATACAAAAATCAAAACAAATGAAAGCGATTTTCAGGATTCTTACGGCTGTATTCTTTTTGACATCCATTTCCGAGTCATTTGCTCAAAAAACTGTCTTTACAGATGCCTTTGGGACTTCCACCGGAGCTACCTATGATCTTACAGGAGCGATTGGAACGAGTACAGTCTGGTCGCTGACCAGAAGTGGGGTTGACTTTGGGGCCAGAATTGATGGAGGCCGATTAGATGTTACAAATGATGGGAGTGCAACAGCAAATGTAAATGGTTGGGTTTACGGTTCAGCAAGTACAGTTTCTTTTACAGCACCGTTTTCGACCACACCTTCTTCCAATCCAAGCGTTATTACCTGGAATTTTAATATGAGGCAAATCCGAACCGATCCAGCCGGGTTTGGGGCAGGTTCTTATGGAGTTGCTTTTATTCTGGGTGGTACTTCTACTACTGCGGCTACCGCTGGAAATGGATATGCTGTTGTGCTTGGTCAAACCGGAGCTACGGATCCAATAAGACTTGTACGATATGCAACAGGACTTCAAGGAACAGTGACCAATATGATCACTTCAAATACAACAGGACTAACCGATTTTGGCGCTGACTATCTGAGTGTACGGGTCACATACACACAGGCAACAAATACCTGGGAATTGTTTCTCCGAAACGATGGTGCTTCAGCCTTTGCCGATCCAACTACAGGAACTCTAGTTTCACAGGGAACAATTGTGAACAACACATATGTTGGCTCTGCATTAACAAGTATGGGTGGATACTGGCAAGGCTCAACAGGGGCTACCCAACCAGCCTATTTTGACAATGTAACCGTTACACTTACACCTGCAAATCCGACAGCCCAATCGCTTCCTTTTACTCAAAACTTTGGAACCACTGCATTCTCAGCAAATCCAACAGGTTTTGTGGGTTGGAGTGGACATGATGGTTCTACAATAAACACGCAAGCTTTGGCCGAAGCAACAATTCCAAGTTGGAATACCACGATTACAAGTCAAACAAATGCTTTTGGTGCTGAACCATCAGGAGGGCTTTTTGGTCAAGTGGTTTCTGCGGATGCAAATTTAGTTTTAGCTTCCTCAAATAATGCAACTGATGGTTTGAATCAAGCTGTAACCGCCATAAATACAGGAGCGAACACCTCCATCACTATTTCTTATGACCAGATTGTTCGGTTTTCAGGCAGTAGAACTATGGGTATAGCTTTACAATACAGAGCCGGAACCTCTGGTTCCTGGACAACGGTTGCTTCTAGTCCAACAAGTTATGCTGCAAGTCCAACCCTGAACTCCGTTATCAGCAAATCGCTTTCTGTTACAGGATTAACGGCTAGTACCAATTACCAATTCCGTTGGATTACCTGGAGGAATCATGCTTCCGGAAGTACAAATACAAGTATCGGCCTTGATAATATTTCTTTCACGGGTCCACCTGCAACTCCTACAATTACCCTGTCATCCCCATCTCAAACAGGAACTTCAAACATCAACCCAAGCACTTCTAATAACATCCTTTCGCATTTTCAGGCAGCGGTTACAAGTGCGAATGCCACTTTAAATTCCCTGGCTTTCACCACAACAGGCACCTACAATGCCACAGATTTAAGTGGAAATTTTAGTTTATTCTACCACACTACGTCCACCTTCGCTTCGGCAAGCAGCATTGGAACGGTGGCTGTTGGAGCTGCCGGTACTTATACTTTTACCGGATTAACACAATCCATTACAAGTGGAACCACAGGTTATTTCTGGATTGTAGCCAACTCATCAGCCACTGCAGGCGGAAGCAGAACTTTGACGGTTTCAGCGAATCCAACACTCACTTTTGCTTCCGGAACTCCTACAGGAACCATAACTGCCGGAGGAACAAAAACTTTTACCAATCTGGTTCCTTCTATAGCCATTACAAATTCCTCACCTGCAGCAAGTAACCACAATGCGGGAAGCACCAACGTGGTTTTACAACGAATAGATTTAGCGGTGACTGTAACCGATGCCAGCCTGACAGGTTTAACCGTAACCACAGCAGGAACCTATGCCGCTGCAGATTTAACAAATCTGAAAGTACGCTATTCTACCGATGCAACGCTGGATGGTGGCGATGCCACTTTATCCACAAAATCAACAGTTTTGGGAGCTGGATCACATGTTTTCCCATCCTTTAGCAGCCAAACCATAACATCTGGCTCTACGGGTTATCTGTTTATTACAGCTGATATTGCTTCCACGGCAACAGGTGGCAATGCGATCAATCTTGCCAGTACTGTTTTTTCAAACATAACATTTGCGACAGGAACCAAGTCTGGAACAGATCCGGTAGCAGCAGGAAATTCAAGAACTTTTGTGAATCCTGCCATTGCCATATCAGGGACTTCCCCTGTGGCAAGCAGTCATTTACAAGGTAGCTCTGCGGTTGTTTTGCACCGTTTTGATTTCGCAGTTACCTCTTCCAGCGCAACCCTGACTGGTATCACCGTAACCACAGCAGGTTCTTATATTTCTGCCGATGTTACCAATATAAAAGTACGATATTCCACAGATGCTACTTTGGATGGAGCAGATGCCACTTTGAGTACCTTCACCACTCCGGGAACTGCTGGTTCCAAAACCTTCCCTTCTTTTACTTCTCAGGTTATAAATTCAGGAAGTACCGGGTATATTTTTATTACTGCCGATATTTCTGCAACTGCTACTTCCGGAAATACCATCAGCCTGGGTTCTACCCTATTTTCAAATCTGACTTTTTCTTTAGGCAATAAATCGGGCACAGATCCAATTGCTGCCGGAAATGTAAGAACATTTATCAAGGCGGAACCAAGTAATTATCCAACCCTGTTTGCCTGCGGAACTACAACTACAGCCAACATTCCACTCAGTTTTACAGCTGCAACAGGTTCTGTTTTGCCTGATGGATATTTAATTAAGTGGAGTTCCACTTCGTATGCAGCTATAAGCGACCCAGCAGATGGAACTGCAGAAGCCAATGGTGCAGGCGTACAAAATGTAACGGGTTCACCTTACACTGTAACCGGGCTTGCATCCGGAACCACTTTCTATTTCAAAATCTGGTCATATAGCAATAGTGGCACCAACATCAATTACAAATTGGTGGGAGAGCCTCAAACAAGTTGCGCAACTTTAACCGGGCCATGTTTAAGTGAGGGATTTGCAGGTGGAACAACTCCTCCTTCAGGCTCCTGGACGTTTACTGCGATTGGGGGAACCTATACTTCTGCAGGAAACTTCGGTGCATCCTCGCCTTCACTTCAATTTGACAATACAAACGATCGGGTAGAAACTCCGACTTTATCCGGTACAGCAACCGAACTTTCCATCTGGATTAAAGGGCAGGGCACGAATGCAACATCGGCATTATTGGTAGAAGGATTTGATGGAAGTGTTTGGTCAACCGTTGAAAACATCACCAATTCCATTCCTACAACAGGGACAACTTTCACCTATAATTCAGGCTCAAGTCCAGCTTTGATTTCCGGGTTTACAAAATTCAGATTTACCTATACAAAAAGTGCCGGTAACCTTGCTTTTGACGATATTTCGGTGAATTGTACCCCTGCTTGTACTGCTCCAACCACAACAACCACTGTAACGCCATCCAATACTACTTCGGGCGGGGCAGATGTTTCATGGACCGGAAGTTCTGGTGATGGAACTATGCTTGTTATCAGAGCGACTGCCAATGGAAACATCACTCCAACAAGTGGAACCAGTTATACGGCAAATATAGCCTGGGCTAGTGCAGGTCAGATTAATACAAACAACCGGGTTGTTTTCAGGGCATCGGGTTCTTCAGTAACCGGTCTTTCTGGTTTAACAGCAGAAACGCAATATACAGCCACTGCTTACAACTATAATAATACTGGCAATTGCTACCAACTAACCAGTCCGGCAAGTAACACCTTTTATACATTGAGCAATGAGCCAGCGGCCCATGCAGCCAGCTTTACCTCCACGCCTGATTCGCCAACACAAATAACGTTGACCTTTTCAGCAGCTTCAACCATTACAAACGCGGATGGTTATCTTATTTTCAGAAGGGCAATTGCTGCACCTACGTTTACACCAACAGACGCTACAGCTTATACGGTTGGGAATACGTATGGAGATGCTGTTTTGGTTGCAAATATTTCCAGTACAGCCACAACCAGTTTTGTAAACAATACAGGATTAAGTAGCTCCACAGCCTATCATTATATTTTGGTTCCTTACAATTGGAATGGTTCAATTACTGCTACTTATAATTATAGAACTGCAGCAACCATTCCAGCAACCAATGCTACCACACTTGCCCCAACGCCCGAAATCAATATTCAGGGAAATTCTACAAACATTGCAGATGGAGATGTTTCACCGGCAACAGCAGACCACACCGATTTTGGAGGCGTTCTGGTTTCTGCTGGAACGATTGTAAGAACATTCACAATCCAAAATACAGGTTCTGCCAACTTGAATCTGACAGGTGCGCCACTGGTTGCCATTTCAGGAACCCATGCCGCTGACTTTTCGGTTACTACTGTTCCAACTTCACCTGTTGCAGCTGCCGGAAGCATTACTTTTCAGGTTACTTTTAATCCATCGGCTGCGGGAAACAGAACGGCAAGCATCAGCATAGACAACAACGATTCTGACGAAAATCCTTACAATTTCAACATTCAGGGAACTGGTTTGGTGCCGGAAATTCAGTTAGAACAACCAATTGCAACCAACCAGGCCTGTGGTTTTAACTATGACTTTGGATCAAGATTACTTTCAACCAATACCGATATAATCGTAAGGGTAAGAAATACGGGAGATGGTCAACTAGATGGTGTTGGTGTGGTTTTATCCGGATTGGACGCTTCTGAATTTTCATTTTTAAGTACACCTTCATCAACCATTAATGCAGTAGATTTTGAGGATTTTACAATTCGATTCACGCCAACCTCAGGCGGTTCAAAAGTTGCGGTGGTAACCATCAGCAGTTCAGATTCTGATGAAGGAACCTGTACCATCAATCTTTATGGAGAAGGTGATGCCTCACCTGTCATTCCAACATTAACAAGCCCAACTGTGTCAGCCATACTAAATACCAGTGCAACCTTAGGAGCCACAATTACCAATGATGGAAATGCAACCATTTCGGCTAGAGGCACAGTTTGGAAAACAACCAGTCCGGTTATAGCTTCAGACAATGCTTTAGTTGAAGGTGGAACTTCGGTTTCTGCATTTACACATTCCAGAACAGGACTTCCATCAGGAACGAGGATTTATTACAGAGGCTATGCCACCAACTCAGTAGGAACGGGTCTTAGTCCGGAATCTAACTTTTTTACTTTGAGCAATGAGCCTGTAGGAAATGCGGTCACATTTACAGCCACTGCTGCCTCAGCAACCCAAATAAATCTGTCTTTTTCTGCTGCTTCTACAATTCCTGCTGCGGGGTATATTATTTTAATGAAATCTGGCTCTGCAGTTACAGGAACGCCGAACGATGCCACCAACTATGCATTAAACGATGCCATCGGAGATGCCAATGTTGTAGGTTTGATAACGACAGCCACTTCATTTTCAGTAACTGGATTGAGTGCAAATACCAATTATCATTTTGCTTTGGTGCCTTATACCTGGAATGGAACAAACAACGAAACCCGCAACTATTACATTTCTCCTTTAAAACCAGCCAACGCCACAACCAGTGCCGCTTCTAATCCGGTTTTGGGTGATATCGCTTTTGTAGCGTATGCAACGGATGCACCCGATAGATTTGCATTTGTTGCTTTGGCGGACATTGCAGCCAATGCTGAAATTGCCTTTACTGACAATGCCTGGAGTTCTGGTTCAGCACTTTGTACCAATGAAGAAACCGTTAGATGGAGAGCCCCGGCCACTGGTTTGGCAAAAGGAAATGTTGTCAGAATTCAGGGTGCAACAGCCAATCTTGGAAGCATCGTTTCTGGCAATCTGAGTAATTTAAGTGCAACTGCAGACCAGATTTTTGCCTACACAGGAACATCTGCAAGTCCATCATTTATAGCAGGTTTGAGTTCAACCACTTTGTTAGGTGTTTGCCAGGCTTGTGGAGTCAACACCAATGCAACTTGTTTGCCTTCGCCTTTGGTAAATGGAGACAATACCATTTCATTCGCCAGCCATTCTGACAATGGATATTACAGCGGAGAAACTTACGGAACAGTTGCCACCCTCCGTTCAGCCATCAACAATCCAGCAAACTGGACCAGAAGCAATACTACCCAAACCTGGCCAACCCCGTGGAGTTTTACCATTGGTAACGTTACCATCACTACCGGAACCATTACACCCACAAGCTATTGTGTAAGCAATACCCTAGGAACCAGTATTTCCATTCCTTACACAACGGGTGGAACTTTTGAAACAGGAAATGTGTTTACGGCTCAGCTTTCAGATGCCAGTGGCTCATTTGCGATTCCAACAAACATTGGAACTGGAATCGTTTCCCCAATAGCTGCTACCATTCCTGCCGGAACGGTAAATGGAACTGGCTACAGGGTTCGTGTAGTTTCCTCTGACCCTGAAGCCGATGGACTTCAAAATATAACCAATCTAACTGTATTTTTGAATACTCCGGATGCTTCAACATTATCAGCTTTGAGGCAAAATGGAGGAGCCATTGTAAACTGGACAAATCCATCAGGAACCGTTTGCTGGGACCAGATTCTGGTAGTGGCCCAACCAACCAATGCTTTTACAGCCTTGCCAACTGGTGATGGAACTGCTTACACAGCCAATTCAACCTTTGGTTCAGGTACAGCTTTCGGTACAGGTGGTTCAGTTGTTTTTAAAGGAACAAGCACAACAGTAACCGTTACAGGTTTTACCAATTCTACTACGTATTTCATTAAAGTATTTGTCCGAAAAGGCACCCAATGGTCGGAAGGTATTGAAGTTTCTGTGGTGCCTTCTCCAGATATTACAGGTGATTTCCGCTCGAGGGTAGCAACAGGCAATTGGTCCAACTTTGCGAGTTGGGAAAGATTCAATGGAACAAGCTGGGTAAATGCAACTTCAGGACAATTTCCTGACAACATCACCACCACTGTAACCATACAAAATGGGCATACCATAACTGTGGATGGTTCTTCTGATCCATATGATGCAGGTAGTTTGATTGTGGCTACTGGTGGTAAATTGTATGCAAACCTCACTACCGGCAATCGTTATCTTTCTGTTTACAGTGACATTATTTGCAACGGAATAATCGGTAATGGCAGTACATTCGATGGAATCAGTTTCAATTTTGAAGGTTTAAAAACGACGGTTTCAGGAATAGGGACTTTCGATTGCAGCAGGATGCGTAAAAGTACCCGTACACCCAACGCCACCACCGATTTGATTTTGGCCATGAACATTAATTTAAGATGGAATTCTTCTTCAGGAACAGCCATTTACAACAATGTCGGAGGAACAGCCGGGGCAAGATTTAATGTAACTGTAAACGAAAACTCTACCCTAAGTTGCATTCTTTCAGCAGGTGGAACATCAGGAAATGCAGCAATTGACGGAGTAGATGGCGGTAATTCTGCTACTGATAGGGCAGCAGGTACATTCACTATAAACGGAACCATGAATATTCCCGGTGTTATTTATGCAACCACCGACAACGATGCAACAGGAGGCTTTTTCTGCAAATGGGTAATTGGTTCCACCGGTGTAATCAATTGCAGGCAATTGGATCTGAGTGCTTCCGGGGCAGCAGGACACAACATTGAAATTAAACAAGGTGGAAAGCTGAACATCAACAACAACAATGACAATACTGTAGATCCGATTATCAACTTTAGTACTACCAACAATACCTTCACTTTTGCAGATGGTGGAATTGTAGAATACTCTTCTACCGATGTAACGGGTTCTCAAAAGATTTTCATCAATGCAGGCTTTCCTTATAAAAACCTCTTGCTTTCTGGTCCATCCACCAAGCAACTACAAACAGCAGGAACCTTGAATGTGGGTGGTGACCTTACCATCACAGGTGGTGTTCTGGATATTCAAACCAACAACATTGACCTGAAAGGAAACTGGGAAAACTATTCTAAAGCCAGTTTCATTGAAGGAACTCAAAAGGTTACATTCAGCGGAACGGCTAAGCAAACCATTCAATGTGTGGATGGAGAGCAGTTTTACAATATGGACATTACCAATTCCTCTGTGGCTGGTGTTGAATTGAATACAGACCTTGCCATTTCAAATGACCTGGATTTGTTGACCAACGGAAAACTTGTTTTTGGTGCCACACCACATAAACTTGTATTGAGTAAAATGACTGCCGGTTCCAACACTTTCAAAGGTTCTGGAACGGCAACGGTTGACATGAGCACTGCCGAGCATGAATTGACGATTGGCTGCCCTGATCCTGGTTTTACGGGAACATTGACCGCTGGAACAACTTCTACCATTATCTACAACAGGGATGAAGATTTTGCCGGAAGTGCCGATGACCAAAATGTATTAACCGGATTCAACTATGGCAACATTTTACTTACCGGAAAAGGCAATAAAGTTATTTCTAATAATTTGACAGTGAATACCAACTTCACCGCAGAAACGCCTGACCTAATTATTTCTGCTCCGGTGGCTGGAAGAATATTAACACTTGGTGGAAATTTCCTTTTGAACTCAGGTGCAACCATGAACGACAACTGTCGCGATAACCAGGACATTGTTACCACTGGAAATACTTCACAGGTTTTCAATACCAACACGAAAAACCTGAAAGCATTCAACCTTAAATCAACAAAAACTGCCGGAGGAATCAGTTTAACCGGAGGTGCAGTTGATCAGACTACAGTAAATCTGAAAAATGATTTTGCGTTGAATTACACTGGAACGGCAGTTTTTACCGACAATGCCAATACCATAAATGTAGGTGATGATGCCGAATTGGGTTCTGGTTCTTCCACTACTTCAAACTTTGCTTTTTCAGGGCTGATGCAGTTTAATGGCATTGGGGCAGCCTCCGATATTCACTTATCAGATTTTGCCGGAACAGGAAACGCCAAAGCAGAATTGAACAATGTAATTGTAAGAGCTGGAGAAAATGCCACAGTTGACCAATTGGAAGTTTACCCTGCAGCTGGAGGTCAGTCACTTACTTTCAAAGGAAACTTTGAAATCATTCAGGGAGCCAACAGTTCTGAGTTTGATTTGAATGGAAATACCTTAAATCTGAAAGGAAACTGGACCAGTTACGATGAAAATGCCTTTAATGAAGGTACTACTTCAACTGTTGTTTTCAATGGAACTTCTGCACAAACCATTACAGTTCCAACGAAAGAGAAGTTTGCTAATCTTACGTGGAATAATACCAATAACCTGGTTATGAGTTCTAAAATAGAGGTAGTAACCAATCTTACAGTGACCAACGGAAAAATTCAAACAGGTTCAAACAAAGTAACGTTAGGTGCAACTGCAACCATTTCAGAAGATGAAAACTACCATGTTTTGGGCAGGGTTGAAACCACAAGAACCTTAACACTTGCCAGTCATACTTTTGGCGGATTGGGTTTAGAAATAGATGCAAATGGTGCCTTACCTGGTGTAACAGTTGTAAACCGATACACAGGAGCCACCATTGCCGGAGCAGGTAATCAAGGTATAACCCGAAAATTCAGCATTGTGCCCGCTACCAACACAGCTTTGAATGCCAAGCTTGTGTTTGGATATTGGGATACCGAAATCAATGGCCTGGATGAAAACAATTTCCAATTATATCGCTCAACCGATGGTGGTATTGTTTGGTCAGAACAAACCGCAACGGCTGACCCGATATTGAATACCATTACCAAAACCGGCATAAATTCTTTCTCAGATTGGACAGCAGGTGATGTCAATACGCCACTTCCGGTTTCGCTTATTTCTTTCTCAGGAAAGACAAGTAAAGGAAAGGCGGACCTATTCTGGAGTACAGCTTCAGAAAAAGACAATGCCGGATTTAAGATTTTACGCTCTGCCGACGGTCAAACCTATGCGCAAATTGGTTTTGTAAAAGGCGCTGGTTCCAGTGTTTCCACCCAAAGCTATCAATTGACAGACCATGACTTTGATAGAAGCTATTTTTACAAACTGGTGCAAATCAATCAGGATGGAATTGAGGAAATTTCTAAAGTAATATTTCTGGACTGCGGTTGTGAAAATCGTTTGGTAATATCGCTTTATCCAAATCCAACCAGGGGAGAGGTTCATTTCCTTTCAAACCAAAATTTGGGTGGAGAAGAAGTTTTTCAACTGGAATTGTTGGGCATAGATGGCAAACTCTTATACAGCAACCACGCCCCCATACAAAGATTAGAATCACTGCTTAACGAGCGTATTTCTGGCATTGCAGCAGGCATATACAATATCCGGTTATACAACCAAAGGGTGCAGGAAAGCTGGAGATTGAGAAGGGAGTAGTTGGTCAATTTAAAAAGGGGCTGTCCAAAAAGGGCAGCCTTTCTTTTTTAGAAACTGGCCATATTCAAAGAGGATTTGGGTTGGAAAACCAATAGATTGATTTGAAGTTCACAAAAGTTGCCTATAAGGACCCGAATTGGATTTAGAACGGCCTTGAGGATAGGTTTTAGTTGTGTTTTTAGGCCACCAGTTATGGATGTGGTCTTTTTGGCTACAATTTTCCTGAGGTTGTGTCCAATTATTGCCAAGCCAAGGTCGATCTCTACTTTAGGTATCCCTCTCATTTTCATTCTGTTAAATCTGTTGTTGCTTTTTAGTTGGCCAAATACAGATTCAGGTTCAATAGATCGAAGCTTTCTATATTGGATTCCTTGTTCAGATAAAAGTAAGTCTCTGGCTTTGGATCTGAGTCTGTTGAGATTGTGGTTTACTTTGATCTGACGATTCTCTTTTGAATCGTGGCAAACTCCACGTAGTGGACACCCTTCGCACCTAATTGATTGATATATAGTTACTTCCGATTCAAATCCTCTTTCCGATTTTGTTTTTGCAGTCCTTATTTTCTCCATCCGTTGGCCCATCGGACATACAAAAAAGTCGCCTTCCGCATTGTAAAACAGGTCTGCAGCCTGAAATGAGTTTTTCTTATTACCTTTTTGCTCCTGGTAGAACTGATTGTACTTCACATAAGGCTCAATATTTTCCACTTCCAAATACGTATAGTTTTCTTCGCTTCCATAGCCGGCAT
>JBIPOE010000040.1:0-37852 GCA_044379485.1 Catalimonadaceae bacterium | reverse complement strand
GTGCTGGATTTAAAAATTGGCAGAGATGAAGTCACCGTTTTAGGGGCTGACAGGTTTGCGATAGTCAAATTCAGAATTACTAATGGGGCCGTAAATCTGATAGATGTGGAATTTCAGTTTGAAAGCGGAGATGCCCAATACATCTTGCTTAACAAAGAGATGGTGGCTGGGATGGAATCAGCTCCTCTTAATCTGAATGGAGGTGAAAGAAGCCTGAAAAAGATAATTTTTAATTACAAATCAGGAATTGGAAACTATCAAAACGAAGCTGAGGTGGAGATTTGGGGCTACAAAAACAATTCAGAGCAATCGAGCAGGTAAAGTTTTTGCTTTTTTCCTCAGCTGAAAAATCTAATTTATGGATAATAGAAGCGAGGAATGGTTTGGATACATTCACTTAAACTGGAAAAGCAGTTGAAGTAGTTTAAGGAAAAATAGAGGCCCAAGGTCAATAAATGCTGAAAAGTTTCATTAATTTTGTTACTCTTGTTTTCATTTCTATGACCATTACACACACATCTAAAAACCAGATTACCATTACACTTTCTTCAAAAGTTGATAGTTTTGGTTTGCAAAGGCTTATAGATTACAGTAAATATCTGGAAGCTACAGAAAATAGCAAAGCGAAACAATCAGATGTTGATAAACTTGCTGATGAGGTTAACGCAAGTTGGTGGTTAAAAAACCGTGACCGATTTATAAAGTGAAGATAATAGTTGATGCCAATATAGTTTTTAGTGGCATTCTCAACTCCAACGGAAAAATTGGAGACCTTTTGCTAAATTCTGGAAAACTGATTCAGTTTATCGCCCCATCATTTTTAAAAACAGAGATTCAAAATCACTATGAACGAATTTGTAAAATTTCTGGAATGGAACTTCAGCAGGTTAAAGAAGCTGAATATCAAGTATGTAGAAATATTAGATTCATTTCTGAAGAACAGATTCGACCAGGATTATGGAAAATTGCTGAAAAACTGGTTTCAGATATTGACCCAAACGACACGCATTATATCGCTTATTCAAAACATTTTCGTTCTAAAATCTGGAGCGGTGATAAAGCCTTGGTGAAAGGTCTTTTTGAAAAAGGATTCACCAATTTTTATACCACTGATGAACTTTTTGGTTGGAGAGAAAAGAGAAAACGCTAGGTAGAGATTGGAATATTTCATTGGCTTTGAGGCATTTTTGGCTAAAATGAAATAAACTCTTGATATCGGCCTGATTCCAAACCAGACGAAATCCGGATTCAAGAAAAACTTTTTGTTTTTTCCCCAACTGGAAAAATCTAGCCAAAGGTTAATAGAATTGGGGCATGGTTTGTGTAGATTTACAATTCAAACCAACCAAAAATTGTATGCAAATTTTGTTAATCTGGTTTTTGTACCTGCCTTTCACAGGTCTTTCACCTGAAGCAAAAGAGAACCGATTTTCTCCGGCGGAGGATTCTACATTTGTTCTTTATGAATCCTGTAAACTTCGGGATGTGATTTCTTTTTCGGTTTTTCAAAAAACGATGGAAGGCATAAAAACATATAAGCCACAAAAACCGATCGTGACCATCATCGATTTTACACTTCCCTCCAGTAAGAAACGATTTTTTGTCATAGACCTTCAAGCAAAAAAAATGCTCCTTTCCACCTGGGTTGCCCACGGAAAAAAATCTGGAGTGGAAATGGCTCTTTCGTTTTCAAACAAATTGAATTCCAACCAAAGTAGTCCTGGTTTTTACAAGGTTGGGCAGCCTCTTCAAAGTCCTAAACATGGACTTGCCCTTGAATTGTTTGGCCTCGAAAAGGGAATAAACCACAACGCACAGAAAAGGGAAATCATCATCCATGGGGCAAAATATGTAAGCGAGGATTTTATCAAGCAATACGGCAGATGTGGACGCAGTTTTGGATGTCCGGCCTTGCCAATTGAAGTAATACCAAAAGCTGTTCAATTGCTTTCCAATGGCAGCCTTTTGTATATACACGTCTCTAAAAATGCAGATAAAAAAGCCCAAAATGTTGACAAAAACCCACTCAATCTTGCCTGCCAAAATTCTGAAATGGCATTTTCTTTTTTTGATTTCCTGTATCATTCAGCTTTCATGCCAAACATCTGAAAAGGGAAAAGCTGTAAGAATAGAAAAGAATTTTTCGGAAATTCAACTGGATTCTAATCTCTTAAAGCAGTTTTTGGCTTTAGATTCATGCCAAAATTATGTTTCTGAGGAAGTCTTACAGTTTTACCGGAACAGGGACTTTCAATATGTCTGGTTTTCAGAAGGTAAGCTCAATGAATCGGGACCCAATTTCTATAACCAGCTGCAGAACTATATGCATGATTTTGGCGACAGCACTTTGTTGGACCTGAAACTGGATTCTATCATGTCGCTCGATTTTGATGAATTGGAAAAACTAAGCCAGAGTAAACCCATCCAGGAAATGCTTGAAATGAAGCTAACCGTTTCCTATTTCCGCTATGCCAAGAATGAGTTTACAGGCAGGGTCCAAAACATCCGAAAACTGGATTGGTACATACCCAAAAAGAAAATAAATTTTGAAGAATTGCTGAACAGCTTATTGGAGGAGGAAAAGGAGGAAAAGCTTCCTGAGCCATCCAATCCATACTTCCTTTCCTTAAAACAGGAACTGAAAAGGTATATCAAAATGGAGCATTCTGGTTTGTGGCCAAAATTTTCAAACCGGCAAATCAATCATGAAGCAAATCCAAATGATTCCTCCATTATTCAGATAAAAAAAGTCTTACTCCTTGGAAATGATTGGGCAGAAAAGGACAGCAGTATGGTCTATTCAGAAGTATTCAAAAAGGCTGTGATCCACTTTCAAAATCGGATGGGCCTGGAAGAAAACGGTAAATTAGACAAGGCTACAATTGCAGCTTTTCAGGTTCCAATTCAAAAAATAATCAGAAAGATGCTTGTTAATTTAGAACGCCTGCGCTGGCTGCCAGATACCATTTCCGGAGATTTTCTTTTGGTGAATATTCCGGAATTTAAACTTCACGTGTTTGAAGATGGCAAACCCGCATGGCAATCCAATGCGGTGGTGGGAAAAGCAGCTGGCCGAACCCAGATTTTCAGAGGAAACCTATCGCAGATTGTGCTCAATCCAAGTTGGGGCATTCCGCCTGGCATCGCAAAAAAGGAGGTTTTGCCTGGCATAAAGCGCAATATTTCGTACCTGAAAAAGCACGACATGGAGGTCTATTCCGGCAACACAAAGGTTAATCCAATGCGCATCAATTGGGATAAAATCGGGGAGCACATTCCTTACAATTTCAGGCAAAAAGCTGGAAAAGACAATCCTCTTGGGCAGTTTAAGTTTTATCTCTCGAATTCCTTTTGGATTTATCTCCACGATTCCAATGAAAAATATCTGTTTGATGCCAACAAGAGGGCATTAAGCCACGGCTGCATCCGGGTAGAAAAGGCAAGGGAATTGGCTGAATACCTGTTGCGTAGGCAAAAAGTCTGGAACCCCAAAAGGCTTGATAAACTGCTTGCAAAGGTGAGCGATTATGGCATTTCGCTAAAACCAACGGTGCCAGTTTTCATTGTTTATCTCACCGCATGGGTAAATGCCAAGGGCGAACTAAACCTGAGGAATGACGTGTATAAACGGGATGGAGCCTTGGAGAAGGCGGTTTTTGGGGAGAGGTGAGTCCGGCTGCATTCCAGAGTTTGTACATTTGAAAAAGCAATGTATTTCTAAGCACCAATTTTTTGTCAATTCCATTTGAATTTACAAATTGCAAAAAAATTGAAATGAGTGTATTGGTAATTCAGGGTACAGAAAGCAACCAAAAACTGATTCTGGCCCTTGCAAAAAAGATTGGTTCAAAAGCTGTTAATTTAAAAAATCAGGAAATTGAGGATATGCTTTTTGGCGCCCATATTCAAGCCCAAAAGACTGGAAAACTGGCTTCCAGAGAAGCAATTTTTAAAGTACTGGATAAATCTTGAAAACTGAATTTGATGCCGCCTTTCTAAAGGTGCTGAAAAAGGTGAAAGACGCCAATTTGCTTTCAAAAGTCAAGGATGTTGTTCTAAACTGTGAATCATCCCAAAATATTGAAGAGATTAAAAACTGTAAAAAATTAAGTGGATTCGAAAACTATTACCGAATCAGAATGGGGGACTACCGTATTGGATTGGAGAAAATAGATACGCAAACCATCAGAATCATTACCATGGCCCATCGAAAGGATATATACCGAAATTTTCCTTAAAGAAGAAAAACGAATTAGTCATTAAAATGAGGAAAAAGGTAGAGTTGTAGAAAGTAAGATTGAAAAAATATCCAATTTTTTCGCTGATGATAATTCGGATTTATCTTTGGTATGAAGTCCGATTCGCTGAAATGTCAGATAGCGGATAGGTTGATATAGATTTAACCCTTTTAGATTTTTAGCTTCGTCTTAGGCAGCATTAAAAGGAATGATAAAGCCTTTTCGTAGTTCAATTCGTTGTATTCCAAACCTAATATCCTTAAGTTTCTGTAGTAGGTTTGATGCTGTTGATAATACATTTTCTCACTTTGGATAAACCAGGCTTTACTGCCAAGTTTTTCTGCCAGAAACCATTTTTCAAGTAATCGGGCACTCCTTCCGTTGCCATCATTCCAGGGATGAATTTTGACAAATACCAAATGTATCATTTCAGAATAGTAAAATACTTCCTCTACGGATAATGGCTCCTTTAAAAGTTGAGCGATGTCCTCAAATAATTTTGTCATTTCCTGCTCCAATATGTAGGGAGAAGCAGCCACATATTCTATTTTGCCATCATCGGTAGCTACGTACATATTTTGTTTACGATATTTTCCTTGCCAGGTTGTTGCAACAAAATGCTTACTCAATATTTTATGGACGGCTTTTACATTATGTTCAGACAGTTTATTGCCTTGAGCAAACAGATATGCTTCATACAAATCATCTATTTTTTTTGTGTAATCAGGCTGAAAGGAAATTCCATCTCGTTTATGTTTAATATAACTGTCTAACTCAATGTCCTCCCCTTCGATCTTGCTGCTAAAAACAGACGCAACTGAAGTGTAAAAGCTGAAATTTGATGTTGATAATTCGGCATCCTCTAAAGCCTCCAATGCTTCCTGTAAACCTTCAGGTAATTCTGATAAAAAGTTATTGAGAAGAACAGAGGAAATAATTTTTAATTCCATTGGGATTAATTATTAAAAATGCGTGCCTGAATATTGGTTGTTTTATCCTGATTGTCAATGTACTGTCAACGGCGAATGACTTGATTAAGCAAAATTATCTTACAGATTTAATTTTCCTGTTATTTATGTATTGCTTGAATTCTGCAAAAGTCATCTCTTTGGTATCAGCTGCAATTTTTTCTTTTACCGCTCTAAAAAATTTAACTGTGTCAAACTCTTTCTCTTTTAATTGTTCGCTATTGTTCATTTCTAATAATGTCTTTGGGTGAACGTATGTCTAATTGTGAGTAACCGCTTTTTATATTTACTGAGTTGTAGCCCCTGATTCTAAAAATATTTACAATGTGTTTGAAATTCCAGCTTACCAAATAATCAACTTTCTTTATGGTTGCACAAGCAATGTGCCTGCAATCGTCCACACTTGTTTCTCCAACAACTTTTTCTTTTATGTATTCAATTGCAAGTTGGTTCATTTCTTCGGTTATTTCAATAAATTCAATATGTTGTATTGGTAAATTCAGGAAATGCTCTTTCACCTTTTCAGGGGCATTTTCCAACTCAAATTCAGTTAAATCAGAATATACACATGTAATTTCTCCTGTTTTTACCATTTCAAAAAGTTGTTCAGTCTCAGCTTGAAATTCTTTGTCGTAAACACCACCAAAAACAGAAGTGTCAAAATATAACCTTGGTTTCATTCTGTAAATTTAATACTATTTGATAAAGGGCAATTTAAATTGGCTGTATTTGTAGTTTCAAATTGGATTCTCCAAAATGTAGGAAATGAAGTAGCCTGTTCGCCGATTACAAATCGGCCTAATCTTTCGTCTGACATTCGCTTCGCTGAAAGTCAGACAGCCCAGGCTAACGAAATTTAAAAAGGAACTTGAAAAAACGCTTGGCCTCTCACCATTTTATGTAGATGCAACCAATAAAAAATATGAATTTTGGCATCGGGATTCTTTGGCAGTTCATTTCTATTTAAGGAAAGTGGATTTTCAGAAATTGGATTGTATCTGCGAACCAAGGCTACGAACTGGTGATCCCAATTGGTTTCAGATCAAAAGTATACCATTATGAACAAGGGAATTGTAGAGATAGGAAGAGATTTTTTTGCCGATTTTATCGGATTTGAGCGGGGTGTTTTTTACACACTCAAATTATTGCTCTTTGACCCATATGCGGTGGTGGAGGCTTACAAGCAAAAGGAGGACCTTAAAATTTGTACGCCCTTCAGCCTGATTGCTTTGATGTCGGGTTTCTTCCTGATCATTGCCAATTTGATTGGGTTGGAGGAAAGGGTATTCCAATTTACGACTTCGTTTTCAAAATCGATAGGTTATCCTTTTTTAGCTGAAATTTTTTCGGAAATCTGGACCAATTTACCTATCCTGATTTCGCTTTATATTGTGATTGGCTGCATCGTGCTCAGCCTTTTTACCCGAAAATTAGGTTTGAGTTTTTACGATCATCTGGTGGCAAATTTGTATAATCTTTCTGTAAGTTTTGCAGTGGCTTCTCTGGTTATTCTGGTTTTTCCATTGATTCATTTTGATTCTGTTTTAATGCTACTTCTAGTTGCTGCTGCTGTTATTCTGGTAATTTTATTAAAAAAGGTAAAGTTGAGAATTCTGTTCTATTATCCGGAAGACTGCCGCCTCGCTTTAAAATTACCCATGATGCTCAGTGGATTGATTATTGCTCTTTTTCTGTATACGCCGCTATTTGTCCTTATTTATTTGGGTCGGCTGTAAATCAATTTTTTACTCTCCCATCTGGGTTGGTGGCTACACAAGATGAAATGCATTTTCCAATATCTGAAGTATGAAAGTTTTGGTGAAAATGAAAAGAACTGCCATGGAAAAGGACACTAACCCAGTCCTGGAATCAGGAAATTGCGTATGAGATGGTTCATTTCAAGACGGCTTTTGCGTTTCAGCAACGATTAATGCGCAGTCAACCGGTCAACCTGAATCTGATGCTCGATCTGGCTTTCAGAAAAGTAAGCAGAAATTTGTTTTTCACGTTCCCAAATGCTCGAAAACGGCTCCAGGCTGAATGCACACGCCATATAGGTGGAAGGTATGTTTTCTTTCGCAACAAAATCATCGAGCAGGTGTTTCAAAGCATAATCGCGGGCAGTGAATTTTCCGGTGAGGTATCTGAATTGTTGTTCAGATATTTCGCGAATGGCTTTTGCCTGCGACTGTCGGGAAGCAATGTAGCTGTGCAGATCGCCTCCCGCAATGGCACCTCCCTCTTTCAATTGTATATCAAGATCGAATATGTCTTCCAGGCCTGTATTCAATCCTTGTCCCATAAATGGAAGCATGGCATGGGCTGCATCACCCACCAAAACGGTGTGCTCTTCATGATGCCAGTGCCGGCAATCGATGGAACCTAAAAATCCGCCAACGGCTTCTGCAAAAAGCGACCTGGCATCCGGAACATCACCGAGAAAACCAGGAAACAGCGATTCAAACCAGCTTGAATCTGAATCATTCAAAAGCTTTTCCATGTGCTCGTTTCGGTGTACTAAAAATACGCTGAACCCACCTTCATGAACAGGAAAGGCACCAATCATGGCATGTGTACTATGCCAGTAATGAAATGTGTCGCGAATCCAGGGTGCATGTGTGATGGCAATTTCACGGTAATGATTCTTTTCAAGATTGCGTGTCCACTCCCCATTGCCATTCAAAGCCTGGGCTACGCGGGAACGTACACCATCGGCACCGATCAGAAAACTATAACGCCAATGTGTTTTTTTATCATTCCTGAATGAATTCAAAGCCTTGCGGTCGAAGAATACTTCGCTCACCTGCTGATTGTAATGAATCGAAATTTTTTCATGCTTCAGTACGCTTTCGGTGAGTAACCGGTGCAATGTATTTCGTGAAACACAACTGATTGTATCGCCATTCGCCGAGTAAGGCTCGAAAAAAGTCTCGCCATCACTGTGTCGGGTTCTTCCGCGAAGCGCAATGGAATTATCTTGAATCTGTTGCCCAAGGCCTATTTTTCTCAGGGTTCTCCACCCTCGGGCAGAGATGACCAATTGCAGTGAACGGGCCTCTCGTGAAAATTGGTATTCCGGATCTTCCCGCTTCTCCAACAAATGCACGGCGTCGAACCGATTTGCATAAAGAAGGGCAGCCGATAAACCTACCAGCCCGCCTCCGGAAATTAATAAAGGAGCATGTTCCATAAATCAGGATCGAAAAAGTGGAATAACATTATCTACGAATGCCCGCATGCGGTGAATGACAACCTCGGCATCATTTGTGTTAAAATCGAACCATGTCATCAGGCGGTCTTCGGAATGGAAGCGTTCCTTAAGGTCACGAAAAACCTTTGAAGGACAGCCATATACAGCATTTTCCATTCCTTCTTCCACTTTTTTCTGATCAACGGTTCCTTCCATGGCACGCCAATAAGCTTCCATTGCTTCTCTTGCTTCAATAGATGCTTTTTCATTCTGTTCTGCTTCCGAAAGATGTGCATCGGCACAGGTGAAAATCATCACCGTGCGTGGCATATAGGAGCGTTGCCATGGACCTCCGGCTGCATGGAAAGCGGTGGTCATTCGCTCGTGTGTGGCATCAATCGTAGCCGCCGGAGTAACGGAAAGATTAAACACTTTAACGGGATGGATCGTATTGACGTGCTGCTGCAATTTTGGATCATGTGACCCCAGCACCAGTTCAAGATTGTTTAGGCCAATGTCTTCCGGAAGTAGTTTGATGCGGTCGAAAGGCCAGCGTGGAGGGATGGTAATTGATTCAGTTTTGTCCGGCAAGCCAGCAACTTCCAAGGCCTTTTGCCATGTTTCTGCCGGTGCTTCGCTTTTGAAAAGTACGGCAGGAGAAATGTCAGTTGAACCGAGCGTTTCTCCTTTCAGTAGGCGCAAAAACAACGTTGACGCTTCGAGCAAAATGCAATTTCGTACCTGGGGCCAGAGCAATCGCTCCAATTCATTGCGTGCTTTTATTCCATACACTTCGTTGGCATATGCAAAACGACCAATGCCAAAACCAATGTGGAGCTTTCGGTGTGAATTTTCCAGTTCAGTTCCATGAATCGTTAAAAATGTTCGGATAGCTTCTGCATGCGCAACAGGCCCTCCGTTGACCAGAATATTTCGAATGGCTGACCCAATTCCAATGCGTTTGGTTTGATAAATGGCCTTTGCTGCGATTTGTAAAATATCGGTATTGATGCACAATTCGCCATTGAAATGTGGCAAAAGCGGCTCTGGTTTTACTTGCTCTGTCTTAATGGAGAAATGTGCTTCTCCAATCCAGGCAGTGTCGAATCCTAGTGTATCTGCCTCGCAAATTTGCCGGAAAAGGTTGTCATACAACAATCGGTCAGAGGGTGGTCCCTGACCAAGGTTCATTTTAGAGAAACTAAAGAAAATATCGAAGTACATGAATGAACAAAAGCGAATTAATCAAGCCTTGTTGATTTGGTAATTGACAAAAGTCTGGATTAAGTCTGTTTTAAATACAACCCAAGCGATTAATACAAAATCAGCATATATTATTCGTTGGAAATAGGTGTTTTCGTGTCAGAATTGTATTTTTTATGGGCGCCAGTAAACATTGTATTTTAAATATTTGATTGTAAACCAGTTTTTTATTTTGCACTGCAACAAATTTAGCACCAGTGTGATTGTAGCTTTTTTGACTCTATTGTTCTGAGAGTTAGCGGGGTTGGCGCTCTCCAAACTATAACTTTTCCTGATTTATCTGGAATAGCCCCCAAACCCTTTTCCAAAAAATTCATAACCTTTCCATTAAATTCTGTAAGCAATTTCATGCTGATTTTCAAATCTTTACAAGCCTGTAAAATAAAATCTAAGCCATTGGAAAAGGCCTGGACTTCAGGATTTGGATGGGCGCAATATTGCCTTTCTGAAAATCAAATCTATGGTCAAAACCTTTTTTGAAGATGTAGCATCGGTTACTATATTTATTCTCCACACTTTCAGAGAAGCATTTTCGCTTGACTTTGAGTTTAAAGAATTTTTGCGGCAATGTTATCAGGTGGGTAATAAGTCCATGCCGCTCATTTCCATTACAGGGTTGATCATGGGCCTCGTGCTTACCATCCAATCCTGACCAATAAGATTGCAAAAATAAATCGAAACGCTTGAAAGTCTTCTTTGCTGTGGCTGTAAACTGGCATTCCATTGACAATATATTGAACCAAGCCATTTCGCTCATAAACCCCAACACAATTGCTGGCCAATGTGGTCTCTGCTGGGAAAATAGGTAGTTGAAGCTGCATAGGCCCAAAATTAATTAAATTCCAGTTTGCGAACGCATTCACATAACTACCTCATAATCTGATATGGGGTCAGGAGTTCTGAAATTAAAACTTAAAATTTAAGATTTAATTTATACCCATTTCTTACTACGATTCGATTCTGGGGACAATAAAAATCAATCAGATAAGGAAATGACTTTATAAATAATCAGACCATTTTACCCTACTTTTTTACAAACTTTATAGTTTGAACTGCCCCACCATTTAACCCATCACCTACTCTTAAAAGCATCTTTGATTCTGAAATCTCCAGAATTCTATACAAATTTTGCACGTTATCCATAACTCCGATAAAAAACTTACCAGCACTTACGTTTACACCTACCCGGGCATTTGCAAGGGTTATTTGAGCCAGACCAGTTACCGATCCTGCAACTGGGTCAAAGGTAAAAGTCGTGCCTCCTTGTACCTGATAGGGATTGCAATTATAATCTCCAGGCCCTCCAAATACCAAAGCATCAGCGTTAAAATTACAATACATACTGTCAGTGGAAGTAAATGTGTATTCATCATTTTTTTGACAATCTGCCAATGGTCCACCTGCATAATATTGAACAGGGTTAGATTCAGTTCCAGCTACGATTGGTTTAGCGCCTTCGGCAATATCTAAAATCCAGGTTTTTCTGGATCCATTTGTTAAAAATAGCTTGGCTTGTTCAAGCGGAGAAGGTGGCGCCTTGGTTGTAAACTCAACCTGCTCGGAATATCCTATTCCACTGTTATTAATGGCATAGGCTCTTACATAATATTTTGTTTGTGGATTTAATGTATTGATAGACACATTCTCTCTTCCTTTACTGATAGAATTTAAAATAGTTGGATTAGGGCTGGAACTCCAGCAAAGGCCACTATCAGATAAAATCGTACCTCCATAACTGGTTATCGTAAATGAACCAAAAGCTACATTTGAAAGTATGTTAAAAATAGTTGGCTTACTCACTTCCGGAATATCAAAAGGAGAAGTGGTAAAAGACTTCTCAGCACTGTAAGAAATACCTAATGCTGTTTTAGAGTATGATCTGACATAATAAGTAACACCTTTTCCAAGTCCCTTTACAGCAATGTAAAAAATTCCTACTCCATAGCTCGTTGTGGTAATTTTATTGTCTGTAATACTGGGGTTTGGATTCAAACTCCAGGCTATCCCAGCTTCCATTCCAGGAGATTTACCTGTACTCAAAATGGTTGATACTACTGTTGCAGAATTATTGGTTACCTCAATTATTGAATCCAATTCTATAGTTGGCAAATCGGGTGAACTTTGGGTAACAAACATTACTTCATTGCCATAAAAGGTTCCATTTTTATTTGTCACATACGCTCTAAAATAATAAGGGCTTCCAGCGTTTAGTTTGGACATACCAACATTATAACTGCCTTTTATAAAATCCGACCCTACCACTTTATTATTGCTTATTGTTGGATTGGGTGATTCGCCCCAAACAACACCTGCTTCTAAAAGTATAATACTTCCCTGGTTTGAAATGGTGAAATAAGCCTTTGCAGAGGTTTTTGAAATACCTCCAATGGAATCTGTAATAACCATTGGCGTTTGACCAGGTCCGGGATTATTGGTTTCTTTTTTAGAGCAGGATAGAAAAACAATAAAAAGAAAAAGGCAGGAAAAAATTCTTGGCATAAAAATGAGTATTATTTATTCTGAATAGTTTGTAAGAGATCAAGAAGTTAAAATACTAACCAATCCTAAACAAATTTTAAGAGCCAGTATATTTGAAAAAAACCCCTAAAAATATAATTGCTTACATATCTTATTACAGTTTGAAATTATTAAAATTCAGATTGTTTGAATTAAATGATGGCCTTCTCTTTCTCAAAAACCTGAATGGAAAAGAAATGGATAATCCAAAAAACAGTTTGGCCTGCAAATGGCTTGGTTTGGCTTTTTATTTCCAGGGAATTTCTTTTGGTTTGGCCCTACGTTAACCAAAACAAAAATGAATAAATTTTTCGCCATACTAATAATAGCTACTTTGGCATTGGATGGTTTTTGCCAGGATGCTAAAAAAAACTTCCTGGATGAACTCGATTGGACCCATGTCGAAAATGGTTGGTCTTATCCCAGAATCAATAAGAACTACAGAAATGGCCCCTTAAAGCTAAGTGGCGTGTTGATGAAAAGAGGAGTTTGTGTCCATGCATACAGTACAGCCCAGGTTCTGCTAAAAAAAGGAAGCAAGCGATTTCATGCAGTTATTGGCATTGAAGATACCCAGTCAAGATTAGGCGGCAATGCAGTTGAAGTAGAAATAATTGGAGACGAAAAAAAATTATTAAGTGTTGGAATAATGCAGCCAACCGACCATTCCAAAGTTGTGGATCTGGATGTCAGCGGTATCAATTTATTAGAATTGGTAGTAAAAGGAGTTGGTGGAACACACCATTCCCATTTTACATGGGGCGAGGCTTATTTTGATGTAACGGGCGAAAAACCAGTGATGTACACCAGACCAACTGAACCCGCTGTTATTTTGACGCCAAAATCTTCACCAATTCCCAGGATTAATGGAGCCAAAGTTTTTGGTGTGCGGCCTGGCTCTCCATTCATTTTTCAAATTGCTGCAAGTGGCCAAAAACCTATTATTTATGAGGTGAAAAATTTGCCCTCAGGTTTGAACCTCGATGCTTCCACTGGAATGATCACTGGTTCCTTAAACCAAATAGGTGATTATGTAACTACCATTGTGGCTAGCAATGCCCTTGGAAAAACAGAAAGAAAATTCACAATTAAATGTGGTGATTTACTTTCATTAACGCCTCCTATGGGATGGAATAGCTGGAATTGCTGGGGCATGGCAGTAGATGCCAATAAGGTAAAGAGCTCCGTAGATTTCATGGTTTCTAAAGGTTTGGTGGAGCATGGCTGGACGTACATCAACATAGACGATGGCTGGCAAGGACCAAAAAGGGATACCACAACTGGTGAGATACTTACTGATCAGGAAAAATTTCCTGATATGAAAGGTCTTTCAGATTATGTACATAGTAAAGGTTTAAAGTTTGGCATTTATTCTTCCCCTGGAATAAAAACCTGTGGTGGAAGATTGGGAAGTTTGCAACATGAGGAATTGGATGCCACAACCTATGCAAAATGGGGTGTAGATTATCTGAAACACGATTGGTGCAGCTACAATGAGGTTTACAAAAAACCAGGTCTTTATGAAATGAAACTGCCCTATCAAATTATGAAAAAGGCCCTGAGAAGCCAAAAAAGAGATATTGTATATAGCCTTTGCCAATACGGAATGGGTGATGTCTGGAAATGGGGCCATGAAGTAGATGGCAATGTTTGGCGAACAACCGGCGACATTATTGATACATGGAACAGCATGCGTGTTATTGGCTTTGACCAGGATAAAAACAGTGGCTATGCCAAACCAGGCAGATGGAATGATCCTGATATGCTTGTCGTTGGAAATGTGGGTTGGGGCCCAAATCTTCATCCAACACATTTGACACCCAATGAACAATACACCCATATCAGCCTTTGGTCTTTGCTTTCTTCTCCCCTTTTGTTGGGTTGCGATTTATCGGCTTTGGATGATTTTACTTTAAACTTGCTTACCAACGATGAAGTAATCGATATCAACCAGGATCCATTGGGCAATCAGGCTAAAAAGGTTTTGGGTGATGATTATTTTCAAATCTGGATGAAAGATATGGAAGATGGATCCAAAGCAATTGGCCTGTTCAACTTGTCCCTAAACCCTAAAAAGTATAACCTGGTTATAAAGCAATTGGGCCTGGAAGGAAAATATACCATAAGGGATGTTTGGAGACAAAAAGATATAGCAAAGGGAAAGGAAAAAATATCAACCGAAATTCCTTTTCATGGTGTTTTATTGCTAAAAATTTCAAAGGTTTAGAAAAATAATTAATATCGAATGGTTCCTTATAACAGATTCTTTTCTGGTGTATTCAATATTTGGTTTGTCCTTGTATTGTCCTTTTCAGTACAATGTCAGGACCAAAGAGATCCGATAAGAGTAGCCTGTATTGGAAACAGTATAACGTTTGGTTCAGGAGTTGAAAACAGACCAGCGAATTGCTACCCCAACCAAATGCAACGATTGTTGGGTGAAAAATACGAAGTTCAAAACTTTGGCGTAAGTGGTGCAACCTTATTAAACCTTGGTGACAAGCCCTATATGAAGGAGCAAGCGTATAAAGAATCACTTCAGTTTAAGCCTGAAATAGTGATTATCAAACTTGGCACCAACGACAGCAAACCCCAGAATTGGGATGAATATAAATCCTACTATGTAAGAGATTACAAATCGCTGATTGCCAGCTTCAGAAATTCAAATCCAGATGTAAAAGTCTTTGTATGCCTTCCAGTTCCAGCATTTGGGGAGGCCTGGGGCATACGGGATAAAATTATTAAAGAAGAAATATTACCTTTAGTAAAGATCATAGCGACTGAAGAAAAAGCCACTTTGATCGACCTTTACAATCCCCTGATTAATGCAGGAGAAATGTTTCCGGATAAAATCCACCCAAATGCCAAAGGGGCAAAAAAAATTGCTGAACTGGTATTTGAAGCCATTAAAGGGGTAAAAGTCAGGTAGCTTTTCAGTATTGATATCAACTTGATTTCAATTTGAACCTGCCGGAATCATGAATTTCTTTTCCTCTTTTTTTGTTTTTTTTACAACCATTTTGATAATACCATTGTCCAAGCTTTATTTGAACCTTGGTATATTTTTAGTTCACCTATGAAAAAACACGCATTCAGGCACTTTACATCCATTTTATTGTTTGCATCTCTTAGTTTTACTTTTGGCTGTGAGGAGGATCCGGACGATGTTGTCGTTGACAATTCACCTATCCCGAACCCTTTAGTACCGACTGTGGAAACCAACAAAGCTGATAGTGTAGAATTTATTATGGCAAAAAGTGGAGGCAAAATCACCGCAAACGGTGGTTCCCGCATTCTTTATTACGGTATTTGTTGGGGAACATCGCCTAACCCAACCGTTGAGCTAAGTACCAAAACGAGAATTGATATTGATATTAACCTACCTCTTCCATTTGAATTCAAACATTATCCTAAATTGGCCAAAGGCCAAACCAAATATTATATCAGGGCGTATGCAGTAAACAAAGCAGGTGTATCTTATGGCCTAAACGATAGTATTGTTACAAAACCGACCAGAATGGTAGATAAATCTGGTTTTGAGTATTTTACAAATTTGATTGGTAATCAGGTTTGGTCAAGACATAATTTGAGAACCTCATTATATGGAAATGATTCTGCAGGCAACATAATAGCTATTCGAAATTTACCAAATAATGCGACCCCAGCAAATACTATCGTCTGGAAAAATGCATTGTCAGGTTTGTCTTGTTTTTATAATGATAGGAATATTAATATTAACTTTTTTGGCTTGTTATACAATTATTACGTTGTTGAGAATCCCTTAAATGTTTGTCCTACAGGTTGGCATGTGCCCTCAGTTTCGGAATGGGATACATTGATTAAATATTCAGGAATGGTTGATCAAGCAGGTAAAAACCTAAAGGGTCAAGCCCTTAATAGTCCAAACTATTCAGACCTTTGGCCCACAAAACCCAATCCAAGAGACAACTTTAGTGCAATACCGGGTGGACTAAGAGACAAAAATGGAGTCTTTTCAAACGGACCAGGTTCAGGAGGTGTAGGTGGAATTGAAGGTACCTACTGGACGTCAACTTTAATTAATGATTCCACTGCATATAGTTTTTCGATAAAAGACAATGATTCTAAAATTTACAAGGTGGAGTCTCATAAAAAGAACGGCCATTCCATACGATGTGTTTGGAATGGAGAACCTTTGTAAGTCCTTTTAACATAACAAGTCAACAAAAAAGCCTCTGGATTTCCAAAGGCTTTTTTGTTGATTAAGATTTTCTACCTGCCACCAATTGGTCTCGGTGCAGGTTTTTTAAAGTTTCTGGATTTTTGTCCACCCTTTTTTCCATCTCCCCTTTCATTGGGATTTCTAAATTTCCTTTCTCCATATACGGGAAATGGACCAAACTGCGGAGGAACAGGTAGTTGGGTGATTTGCCTTTCAATCAACTTTTCAACATTGATTAACCTACCCATATCCTGCTCATTTACAAAACTGATACCCACACCAGATGCTGTTGATCCACGGGCTGTTCTGCCTATTCTATGCACATAATCTTCGGGGTCGGGCGGCATATCAAAGTTAACCACATGACTAATGCCGTCAATATCTATGCCCCTACTCATTACATCTGTAGCAACCAGAATGGTAAATTTGTTGTTCTTAAAATCCCGGACCAGTTCCTCCCTTTGGTTTTGTTCCAGATCACTGCTTATTCCTTCCGCAGGCAAAGATTCCCTTTTCAGGCTTTTAACTATTTCGTTGACAGCCGATTTGGTAGAAGTGAAAATAACCAAAGTGGTGAAATCCAACTTTTTTAGGATCAAAGTCAGAAGAGCAACCTTGTTTCTATCATTAATCAGGAAAACTCTTTGCGTAATCCTTTCTGCTGGCTTTGAAACCTGAATTTTGATTTGAAAAGGATCATTCAGCATTTTTCTGGCCAGGCCTTCAATCTTGGGAGGCATAGTGGCCGAAAACATCAGATTTTGTCTTACTGGTGGAAGGCTTCGCAGGATTTCTTCAATATCGGGTAAAAATCCCATATCAAGCATTTTGTCCGCTTCATCCAGAACCAGAATTCCCAATTTACTAAAATCAACATAACCCATTTTCATGTGGGCCATAAGCCTGCCGGGGGTGGCAACCACTATATCTACACCTTCCTGAAATGCATTTTTTTGTTTGTCCCAGATATCTCCGCCAATGCCTCCACCATAAATGGTTATAGATTTAACACCCGTAAAATATCCAAGTCCATCAATCTGCTCATCAATCTGTTTAACGAGCTCCCGGGTAGGTGCTAAAATCAAACATTTAACGCCATCACGTTCGTTTTTAACTATAAAATCCAAAACAGGAAGCAAAAAAGCAGCTGTTTTGCCTGTTCCGGTTTGGGCGTTTCCAATCAGATCACGGCCTTCCAAAATTACTGGAATAGCTTGTTGCTGAATGGGTGTAGGGTTTTTAAATCCCAGAGACTGGACACCATCCATTACCTCGGTGGTTAATCCAAAATCGCTGAACTCCAAATTTTATTAATGGTTTTAATGGTAATATTAAATAGGTACTAACTAGCCAGCCACACTGATTTTCATCATGTTTACCCGCTGGCGATCTTCAATCGGAATAGAAGCGAGAGTTATAAATAATTCGCCTTTTTCCAGATATCCGTTCTTTTTCAACAACACTTCAATGTCTGTAATGGTTTCATCAGTTGATTTATGTCTTTCATAATAAATCCCCCGAACACCCCACAAAAGGTTAAGCTTGTTAAGCAATTCATGATTTCTGGAAAAAATATAAATATTTGCCTTTGGCCTTTGTCTTGAAATGGTAAACGCACTGTAGCCAGTCCCGGTTAAGGTACAAATGGCATTTGCTTTTGTACTGTATGCCAATACACAGGCGGAATGAATGACAGAATCACTAATAAACAATACAGAGTTTGGATCTGGCTCAAAATTCTTGTTGTAAATCGATTCTACATTTTCTTCAACAGAGCGTATTATTCTGGACATGCTTTGAACGGCCAATTCAGGATATTTTCCTGAGGCAGATTCAGCAGAAAGCATAACCGCATCTGCACCATCAATTACCGCATTGGCCACATCATTGGTTTCAGCCCTGGTTGGTCTTGGGTTATCAATCATACTTTCCAACATTTGGGTTGCAACGATAACAGGTTTTGCGGCCTGGTTACATTTCCGAACCAGCATTTTTTGAACCAAGGGAACATCTTCCATTTGGATCTCAACGCCCAAATCTCCACGGGCAACCATCAAAGCATCGGTTACTGCAATAATTGCATCAATATTCATTACGGCCTGCGGCTTTTCAATTTTAGCAACTATTCGGGCACTTGAACCTTTTTCTTTAAGTATATTCTTGAGATATAGTATGTCATCTGCTGTCCGCACAAAAGACAAAGCTACCCAATCCACCTCCTGCTCAAGACCGAAAATAAGATCTTCATAGTCCTTATCTGTTAAAGAAGGTGCTGATACGTTGGTATTGGGCAGGTTAATTCCTTTTCTGGATTTAAGAATTCCACCATATACCACAACTGCCACAACTGATGATCCGGTTTTGGATACAACTTTCAACTCTAGTTTCCCATCATCAATAAGAATAGCATCTCCAACGGAAACATCATTAGGCAAGGCTTTATAAGAAGTGGAAACCAATTGAGCGGTTCCCAATACCTTTTCTGTAGTGATGGTAATGATTTCTCCCTCCTTTATTTCAACACCATTATTCTCAACTTCCTCTACCCTTATTTTTGGGCCCTGAAGATCCTGAAGGATACTCACATAAATTCCGAGCTCCTCTCTAAGCTCCTTAATTGCCTTAACAACAGGCAAATGTGATTCGTGGGTTCCATGAGAAAAGTTAAGTCTGAAAACATCTACGCCACTCACTATGAGCTTGCGTAACATATCTTTGGTATTTGAAGCCGGGCCAACTGTGGCAACAATTTTTGTTTTGTTGTAAGAGATGTTCATGAATTGCTATTTTGCCCGGAAATCCAATTTTGTATCCGAACTTGGTCGCAATATAGAACCTTAAAACCTTTGTACCTTTCAAACCAAAACGATATTTGGCCAAAAAAAAATGAAAACATTTGGCTTTCAATGCTTTCTGTTATTTTTTTCCTATCAATTTGGTCGATAATTATTTTATACAAGCTTTATTTTGAGTCTGGACATTACCAAACCGTAGATGGCAATAATTATTTCTTGCTGGCCCACAAAATCAGGAATGGACAGCAATTTATCATTGATGGAATAACCAATGGTGCAGGAAAGCCCTTTTCCCCATATCCACCCGGATTTCCATTGCTGCTGAATATTGGAATTTCCATTGAAAATCTGACCAATACACCAGCGGTTTTCAGTCTGCATCTTCTTTTGTTGGCGGGCCTTTTTTTAATCTGGATACAAAGGAAGCTACCTCTCTTTCCTATCATAACTGTTTGTTTTACAGACACCTTTATAGAACTCGCCTGTAATCCATGGTCAGAATTTTCTTTCATAATTTGCTTAATTGTTATCACACTAATTGTGAGTGATCTGGAATTCAAAGGCCAACTGATGTTCCCTTTAGTTATTTCGATACTTCTCTTTATTTTATTTTTATTGCGATATGCAGGAATATTTATCCTGAGTTTTATTCTTATAAAAATCTGGTATAATTTTAAAGATAAACTGGTTCTTAATTTTTGGGTAAGAACTGGATTTTGGTTTTGCCTGATGACGGCTTCATGGTTTTTAGTGGAAGTTCATTTTTTCGGACAGGCAACAGGAGGCGACAGATACCCAAACCACCAAAGCTATCAAGTTTTAGGATTCGATTTATTACAGGGCCTTTTCAACCAGGTTTTAATTTTTAAAGATTGGTCTGGCAGCTCTTTTCTATCTTTCTCTATTGGCTTTTTTTCAAACATCATTTTTTTAATCTGGTTTCTTTTTTCGAAAAAGAATTCGAACGTCGATAAGAAAAATTTTAAGGTACTGGTTTCTAAAAACTTAATTTTAATTGGCGCATGCTACTTTGCTTTTATTGTACCCCTTAGATGGTATTTCTATTTCGCAGAAGGATTTGATTTGAGATTGCTTGGGCCGGGTAGCATTCTTTTATTTACAGGCCTTATGCTCACATATTTTAATCGATTTCAATTGAAAAGAAGTAAGCTGTTTATTGTATTATGGATTTTGTTAACCAGTTTTCTTTCGCTCCCCAAAAAGGAAATGTATTTCAAATTTCAGGAAAAAGTTTGGGGAAACACCAGCACGGTTTTTCCACAATCTTCGCAATAATCATTACACAGGTGCATTCTTATTCAGCAATTGCTGGTTTGCAGAAGGCACTCCATTACCTTTGTTATTGGAACACAAAATGAATCGGTTTAAATTTTGGTTATTTCTATTCGCCACTTCTGTTTTTTTATTAACAGGAAGCCCTTATAGCTATGGCCAAAAAGTAGAATCTAAAACCACCAATAACTTAAATAAGAAAAAACCTAAAGCATCAAAAAGAGACAGAAGGAGGGTTAAAAAGTTTCAAGCTAAAATGGCGAAAGACGAAGCTGGAAAAACTTTAAAGCGAGAAGATCGAAAGTTTATGTATCAAAATAAAAACATTCAAATGGGAACAAAGGAGGATGGGGATGCAGACCACCCAATAACCCAAAAAAGAAATAAAAAAGCCAGTAACAGGACCATAACAAAAGACCACAAGGGAAGGACTGTTGCCAAAAAGAATAAAGAAAATGACCTGAAAAGCAAAAGCCAGGCAAGAAGCAGTTTTGAGCCTGATGTGGTTACGCATCCTACCAGGAAAAAACAGATCGCCAAAAAAAATAATCTTGTAGTAACCCAGGACAATCATGGAAATGTGTTGGCTGACATTCATAAAAAAGATTATCGGAAAAGTAAAAACAAGCAATTGTCAAATTATCAGGCAGGAAATGTAAAATCCAAATCGGCCAGGGAAGAATTTTTAAAAGACAAAAACCAGGCTATCAGTAATAAACAGGAAGGTTTTACGCTTGCAATGCCGGAACAGAAAAAAATGTTAAAAAAGAAAAATGAGGAAATTAATACTGTAAAAGGAAACACCATGGACAGGAAAGCCTATAGAGCGATGCTGAAAAACAAAAATGAGGAAATCAACACTGTAAAAGGAAACACCATGGACAGGAAAGCCTATAGAGCGATGCTGAAAAACAAAAATGAGGAAATCAACACTGTAAAAGGAAATACTATGGATAGGACAGCCTATAAGTCAATGCTGAAAAACAAGAACGAAGAGATCAACACCGTTAAAGGAAATACTATGGATAGGACAGCATATAAGTCAATGCTGAAAAACAAAAATGAGGAAATCAACACTGTAAAAGGAAATACTATGGATAGGACAGCCTATAAGTCAATGCTGAAAAACAAGAACGAAGACATCAACACCGTTAAAGGAAACACCATGGATAGAATTTCCTATAAAAAGATGCTACAGTCAAAATCTTCTAAAGTGGCTGATTTTGACCCTGAAATGGTTTTAAGTCGTGAGGAACAGTTAAGTAGAAAAAAGAAGAAAAGTAAAGCCATAGAAAACTATGAAGCCGGCTATTTGAATTCTGCAGCAGAAAGAAAGGCCAGAATTCGATCCTTCTTTTTTCCTGGACAATATCAGGCAAATACACCCACTGAAAAGCTGAACAAGATGAGATCAATGTCTGGTAAAATAGCCAAATATGAGGGCAATATCAGGCAAAGGGCTTACAGTAAAAAGATGCATCCGTCAGCCAGGCATCTGGGAAAGTTTTCGCTTGCCAGCATGGAAGATAGAAGAGCTTTTCAGGAAAAAGTAAAAAGAGATTTCACTTTGGATAAAAGAGCCTATTTACCAACCTACTTGAAAGACAGACCCCAAAAGCCAAAGTACGATAAAAAAACAGAAAAAGGCCTTTGGGCAGAATAGGAATTTTACTTTTTGCCGCTGCATAGCTGCAGGGAGGTTTTGTAGTCTTACAATTGACTGCTGCATTTTAAACCTCGGTGGAAACACGTAAAACCAAGCCATAAATATATTGTGAATAGAGGCTGGAAGCCTCACAATAAACCGAACAAGCCGCAACCTCGCACGATGAAAGGAAGATAGCGGACAGCGGATTTTTTTTATTATTGCAAATAAATATGTAAAATGAAAACAAACACCAATCCTCTTCATTTGATTTTGATAGGAGGATTTACCGCTGTCCGCCATGTTAGCGAAGCGCATGTCGGACGATAGATTAGGCGGATTTGTAATCCGCGAATACTTCTTGTTTAAAAAAGTATTTAAAATATTGAAAGCTCCAACAAACCCTTTCTGGTTCTCAACCTCGGCTGGTGTCATCACCAGATGAAAAAGGGCAACTTCCAACGAATAGCTTTTACCCCTTACATATAGTTAAAAGATCATTAGGTAAAATCCTGGGGCTGATTGTGGTATTTCTCATACAGGTTATGTACCAATAAAATCAACAGGCCAAACAATACTGCCGCCACAATGAGTGCGATATTGGTAAGCCCCTTTACCTGAAAGGAGATTCTGAGGAGGATGGTGGAAATGATGAATCCCGAATTTCGGATAACTTTGTGAAATTGATCTGTATAAAAAAAGGAAAATAGCAGTAGAATTACATCTACTACAATAAGAACAGTAAAAAACTGGTCGAAAAAAATATTATTGATGTTTTTAAAACTTACAGCAACCACGGGTACTACATCCATTGTACCAATTGCCCATTGTGAAAAACTAACCAAGGCCAGCCCAAACAACAAAGGGAGCAGGCAAAGTGCAATTATCTTTTTTATATAAATGAACTGATAGGTAGTTTTTTCGGGCAATTGCTCCCTGGTAAAACGCTTTTGCCCTTGCACCATAAACTGGTACAATAAATAAAACAGTAAAATAGAAGCAATAAGGTCGTAGGTAAACTGAAGGTCATCTTTTATTTGAAACCAATTGTCGCTCAACTGGAGTGTAGATAAATCTTTAAACAATCTCCGGATAATGATCAGGGTAATGATTTCGTATTGTTTGCTAATGTAGGTGGTGATGGATTTGGGCAGGTAATAGATTAACAGATATACTTCGTACACCAAAATAAAAGAAAAGGGAGTATAAATAGCCGCAATAGGATTGGCAAACAAACCCGATTCGTTGTTAAGGCTAATCCATTGGTTGTCGTTTAAGAAAATTAGCAACAAATGAATTACAAAGCTGGCAATGGCAATTACCAGCGTTATGCGTTCCAATTTAACTTTGGTGGCTTCCGATAATGGGTGTAAGAGCCAGTGTTGAGGAACTTTGAAAGCAAACAACTTCATTCCATTGCAACAACAGCAATGCGATTTTTGTTCGTTTTTATTTAGGATGTACCTTTTCCGAATCCTTAGCTGGTGTCATCTTCATAGAAAAAGTAAGCTCCATAAACCGCTGTCCGCCGCTGTCCGCCATGTTAGCGAAGCGCATGTCGGACGATAGATAAGGCGGATTTGTAATCCGCGAATACTTCTTGTTTAAAAAAGTATTTAAAATACCGAAAGCTCCAACAAACCCTTTCTGGTTCTCAACCTCGGCTGGTGTCATCACCAGACGAAAAAGGTGTCAGGCGGGGATGCCTGCCACGGAAAAGATTGCAGAATAAAAAGCTTTTCGCCGATTGCAAATCGGCTTTATCTGTAGTCTGACATTCGCTTCGCTAAAAGTCAGACAGCAGACAGCAGACTTCAAACTTTCAGCGGGAAGCAATTTCATCTTTGGGAAAGCTTCAAACTCTCCGCGGGAAGCAATTTTAACTTTGGGAACCCTAAACTCCTTTTCCATAGAATTATTTCAGTTTACTTTCATTTCTGGCTTGCTTTTTCACCCGCTTGGCAATGCGCTTTACAGACTTTTTCACAATCTTCTCCATCTTATCTGTAAGGATGGATTTGTTGGTTTTCAACAACCGGTTTATGGCTTCCAAAAGTTTGGTTTTCAGCGGTTTAAGGGCGATTTTTTCTTCTGTTTTTTTTACCATGATTTGTATATTGAATTCTATTCACAAGATTCCATGCCAAACACCAGCGTTTGGTTTTTAAATTCTTAAGGCAAAAATGCCCCCTTTCAGTGGCCTTCTTTCTACACAATTCCGGATAATACATATAAAATTCCCAGACCTATGGTTAAACCAAGTCAATCGGATCGGGCTCCTGCTTGTTAGCTTTCAACCTCGGTTGGTTTCCTCACCATATAAAAAAGGTGTCAGGCGGCGACTCCTGTTACGGATAAGGAAAACGTGGCGGCGCTGAAAACAGAATCAAAGAACCAGAATGTGACTTTGGAGCAGACAACTTTTGTATGCAAAACTTTTATGCCACCGAGGCAGCTTTGCGGGCTGTTAGCTTAAATTGTAATGCCATTGCCATTACCAAATAAAACATGACATATGTCCCCGATTCAAACCCACTGCTTCTGAATAATATCACGGCCAAAACCAAACTTACACCCAATCGAAACAACTCAATGCGTTGAAAACTTTTGGTAATATTCTGGTTGAAAATAAGTGCCGCTGAAACCATTCCGGAAATGCATGTGAATGCAAAAAAAAAGAAATGGCAAAACAGGTATTGACCCTTTAAAAGCCAATAGCAAAATGATTCCCACCGGGCAGGTGAACAATTGAAACCATGCATAAAATCTATGTGCCTTTTGAATTTCAATGGTTTTCCGGACGGTTTTTTTGCCATTCAGGACCTCTGGTTTCCAATCGGGCGAACCAAACAGGCCATAAAACTTTGATGTCCAATCCGGGCTGATAGCCAGTGATTTCCAGATTTTTATATATTGAAAGAATATGGCATTCCAGGGATTGTTGTCCTGATAATCTGAGTTTTTGAGTCCGAACTTCACAGGTTCAGTTTCTGCCTGAAAGGTGCCAAACATCCGATCCCAAAACGAAAAAGTAGAACCAAAGTTCTTGTCTATATAAAGCGGATTTTTGCCATGATGTACTCTATGCAAGGAAGGTGTAATGAATATTTTCTCCACCCAACCCAGTTTCGGAACGGCCTGGGTGTGTTGCAGAAAGTCAAAGAGACCGGATATTTTCAAAGTGAAAATGAGTACCGCCGGCGAAAATCCGAATAAAGGCAAAACGAGCCAGAAAGGAATCCGGTTTAGCCCTTGAAAAGGTGAAGTGCGAAAGCCATTTGTAAAATTAAAAAGGCTGGAAGAATGATGGGTGACATGGCCCGCCCACAGAATGTTGATTTTATGCGAATAGCGGTGGTACCAGTAGGAAATAAAATCTACGCCCAAATATGCCAGCACCCACTGCGCCCAGGCATTTTTAAAATGGAAAAGGCTAAAGTTCCGGTAAACAAAATCCAAAGAAAGAAACAACAGAAAAAATCCCGCCAGGGAAAAAATCTGGTCTATGGCCACTATGGATAGATTCATCACGGTGTTGGCCTTGCTGTGGTGATTGTTTCCTTGCCTGTTTGTATGCCAAAATTCCAGAAAGGCTATTAATAAGAATAAAGGAATCAACCAGAGTTTTGGGTGATACATTAGCCTGAAATATGAATTTGGAAAGGGAGCCTGGACTTGTAATCTGATCTCATAGGTAATATTTCAACAAGTTCAAAACTAGGATTTACGACACCGCTTAAGTTTTACAATTCTTGCTAAAAGTTGTAAGATTTCTATCCTGACCAGGTAGGGGTCGTGCTAAGACATATCCTACAAAAAAACTTATTAAACTTACTAAGCTTCCATAATTTAACAAACATTCTCACGAATTACATAAGCAAACTATAATCTAGGATTCTGTATTTTACTTCATAATATTGCATCCAGATATCTTCCACAAAACCTTAAAATAAGTGCTCGAATTAGAAAAATCAAAAGTCTACATTGTAGTCGAAATAGTTCATTATGTGCCAAATGCGGTACTAAGTAAAACTATTGTTAAAAAAATAACGGGTAACATTACTGCTTCTGCTTTTGATAAAGGCGAGGAAATGGCCGAGCGTATATCTCCATTTGATACCTTCATTCAGATAATAGACGGAGCTGCCACTGTTAATATAAAAGACAAACCCTATCATTTGTCCATTGGAGAAGGCATTGTAATTCCCGCCCATGCCACACATAGTTTCAGCGCTAAACAGCAGTTCAAAATGATTTCGACTGTTATAAAAAGCGGCTTTGAAGAATAGTTCTTATTAAGGATTAAATTCAGGTTTTCCCACCTGACCCCTATAAGAATATTCAAAAAGAATTAACAACTGAAATTTTTTCAAGCCAATATTTTAATTACATTGCCCAAAAATTCCAACCATGAAACTTTATATCAAATACATGGTGAGCCTTCGCTGCAAAATAGTGGTAAAATCTGCGTTTGAGGAGGTCGGTTTGCATTACCTGGCAGTCAATCTGGGTGAAGTAGAGATTGTGGAAGATATAAGCGAAACCCAAAGAGAAAGTTTAAAGGCGATTTTAGCCCCGGCTGGTCTTGAACTTATGGAAGACCAAAAAGCCATCCTTATTGAAAAAATAAAAAATTTGGTGGTAGAATTGGTGCACTATTCAGAGGAAGAAACGAAATACAATTTTTCAACCTATCTGTCGGAAAAACTCCACCACGACTATACGTATTTGGCCAATCTCTTTTCCGAGGTTACAGGCAATACACTTGAACATTTTATAATAGCCCACAAAATAGAGAAGGTAAAAGAACTGTTGCTTTACGACGAACTAAACCTCACAGAAATTGCCTTTAAATTGCACTACAGCAGCGTGTCCCATCTTTCCTTTCAATTTAAAAAAGTAACAGGCCTCACCCCAAGTTACTTCAAAAAAATCAAAGGTTTCCGCGATAGAATCCAGCTCGAAAATGTGGGAAATTCCATATCCTGAGGTTTAGATACGTAAACTTTTTTCAGGAAGAGTCAATATCCCAAAATTATTGCCTTCTTTTCCCTGGGAAGTGTCCTCACATGACACTATTGAGCTTCGACTTATAATGCATCAATGAAATATGCATTTCGTCTGGTGAGGAGACCAGACGGAGAATAGCGATACTTAGAATAAGGTTTTGGAAAGTTTTTCCGAAATTCTTTCTTTCTTCGAAAGCATCGGGGAAGATGGACTATAATGTATGAAATCTGAATTGTATTGGCCGGTCAATCTTTGTTTTGCAATGATTTGCTGTGAAAGGGACAATCATATGATAATTCGGGTTTGGGTTTGCCAATAACCGGATCCTGATAAAAATAGTTAGGAGTTAATATGGTATTTTCATAGTACTTGTGGAAAACCTTCAGGGAAGAAGTGCTCATGGGTGGGGCAATCCAAACCCAATCGGCGGTTATTTCCCTGCCACGTCTTTGCTCCGATTCTTCAAATTGTATGAACTGTTCCGAACTTTCATGATGGCTTGAAATGGACGCTCCGGCCTTTTCATAAGAATACAAAACGGCACGGTTCAGCTCTAATATTGCCCGATCCTTCCATAGTGTATTTTGTTTTTGGGTATCAAGCCCTATTTTGTTTGCAATAACAGGAAGCATGTTGTATCTATGTGCATCACCGAAGTTTCTCGAGCCTATTTCCGTAACCATATACCATCCGTTGAAAGGAGCAGCTGTATAACAAATGCCGCCTATCTCAAGCATCATTTCAGAAATAATAGGCACCGCATACCAAACTAAACCCAGGTCTTCAAACCATTCATACTCCGGATGTGAAATAGGAATAATGATTCCCTCTGGTAAGGTCACCATTTTTACCCTTTTCTCCCTACCAGGCCATTGTATCGCATGGGGAAGGACATCAAATGAGGTGTTTTCAAATACGTGTCCGTTTTCCTTGCACCATTGTGTAAAGTCAGTTTCAACAGGATCTCCGGTCACTGAACCATCGTCTTGTAAATGACCGGCAAAATGAATCAATTGCTGGTTAAGTATGCGGGGACCTTCCTTTTCATCTGGCATCCTTGGCCTGAAAACCGTTATTGTCGATCGTATTTTACCATCATTGAAGGCGTATTTAATATGGTGATCCAGTGCTTTGAATATTTCCTCTTCATCTGAAAGGTGACGAGCGTCGATCACTTTTAACGATTTCCAGAAAAGACGACCAACACATCGATTGCTGTTTCTCCATGCCATGCGGGCACCATGGGTAAGCTCATCGACGGTGTGGTAATAAGTGCCACTACGATGTATTTCATTTCTCACCTCTTCAAGACGGGCCTGCAGCTTTTCGGTCATCTCCATCTCTTCATAACAGACTTTTAAAAAGGATTCCGCTTTTGAAAAAACATCATTGTTAACACTTGTCATACTTTAAAAATTGAATAATAAAACCAACACAAAAAGTCAAATAATGGATTCTTTTTTCAAATGCTCAAATTCAAACCAATATTTTTATTCAGTTCATCCTGGGTATTATTCCAGAAGATCCTTGCTAATTGGTTCCTTGTTGTCAAATCGAATGGCACCAGATTTGGCTCTACTTTATGCTTTAGTTTCTTATGCTGCGCAAGCTGTCTTTATTTTTATAAATGACTTTCTGATAAGATGTATGTATCTCATATCTGAAGCATTCAATATTTCGTACCTAACAACTATCAATTCCATCGTTTGTATCCATCTCCACCAATGGGCAGCCCCAAAAGGGGCTGGCCAGAAATTTTTTTCATGGCAATTCGCCTCATCTGATACTTTTTTATTTCGAATCATACACCTTTTAAAAACATGCATTTCGTCTGGCGAGGCAACCAGACGAGGTGAAAAACATGCATTTCGTCTGGCAATATAACCATAATAGGTATGATAAACATGCATTTCGTCTGAAGAGGACACCAGCCGGGGCGTAAATGACTTTCCAACCAAAAGCCCAGCTTAAAAATGTGGGAAATTCCATATTTTAAGGTTTTAATGTGTAAAGTTTAAGCCTCTCGGCTGCCTCATATTTGTTACTCTGGTAGAAATAGAAAAAAGGTAAGGAATTTTCCTGACGCCAGCTTCTAGTAACCTTCCAGAGTCATAAAATGGTTAAAATCAATAAAACTGGTATTTTAATAGGCAAGACCGAACTCGGTTTTGAAAATGAAGGTGTCTTAAATCCTGCTGTAATAATGGACAATGGTTTCATCCATCTTTTTTACAGAGCAGTGAGCAAAGGCAATTACTCTACCATTGGGTATTGTAAACTAAAGGGACCGCTGGAAGTGATAGAGCGCCATGAAGAACCTTTGCTATTTCCCAAGTTTGACTACGAGTCTCAAGGTGTAGAAGACCCTCGGATTGTCAAAATTGACGACCTTTTTTATCTGAGTTACACAGCTTATGATGGCGTAAATGCCCTTGGAGCCCTGGCCGTTTCCTCTGATTTAATAGAATTTGAACGAAAAGGGATTTTGGTTCCCCAAATGACCTATAAGATGTTCAACCATTTGGTTGGTTCCCGTGGACCTGTCAATGAAAAATATCTACGCTACAATAGCCATGAAGGCATTGAAGAAAAGATGGGTAAAAAGGTAATGATCTGGGACAAAAACGTCATTTTTTTCCCAAGAAGAATTAATGGAAAACTATGTTTTCTACATCGGGTAAAGCCTGACATTCAGTTTGCCAGTGTAACCGAGTTGGAAGAGCTTACACTGGAATTCTGGCAACATTATCTCCTGCATTTCGAAAAGGGCATTGTGATGAGCCCGGCCTTTCCACACGAAATAAGCTACATAGGCGGTGGTTGCCCACCCATAGAAACGGAGCTTGGCTGGCTGCTCATTTATCATTCTGTATATGACTCCGTCAAGGGTTATGTCTATTGCGCCTGTGCAGCTCTTTTGGATCTCGAAAATCCACAAAAAGTAATAGCAAGACTTCCCAAACCACTTTTCCAACCAGAAAAAAAATGGGAACTGCTTGGCGAGGTAAACAATGTATGCTTTCCTACCGGAGCGGTCCAAATAGAAGATACCCTTTACATTTATTATGGCGCTGCCGACGAGCAAATCGCCGTGGCATCGCTCAATATGCCGGAACTTTTAAAAGTTTTAATGCAAAACAAGGTAAAAAATGAAAAACAACATCAACATTAACAGAACCAAAATTCCTAACCATGATGGTAGGAATGGAAAGATTTCCCAAGACAAAGAAACGAGTGAAAATTCTCCTATGAGGCTTCCGGAAATTTTGTTTATAACCTCCTATCCACCAAGAGAATGTGGCATCGCTACCTACTCTCAGGATTTGATAAAAGCACTTAACGACAAGTTCAATAATTCATTCAAAATTCAGATTTGCCCACTTGAATCTGACAATGAGCGACATGTGTATCTGGAAAATTCAAAATATTTTCTCAATGTCGATTTGCCAAATTCCTTTGTCTGGCTGGCAGAAAGCATCAATGCAGATGCAAACCTGCACATGGTGGTGATGCAGCATGAATTTGGCTTTTTTGCCGAAAAAGAACTTGAGTTCTTAGGTTTTCTTCAGGAGCTTTCAAAACCTGTCATTTTGGTTTTCCACACCGTTTTGCCTAATCCGGATGCGGAATTAAAAAAAAGAGTACAAGAAATAACTGCCCATGCAACTTCGATAGTGGTAATGACCAATTCCTCAGCTTCTATTCTGGAAAAAGAATACCTGGTTTCAAAGGAAAAAATAACTGTAATCCCTCATGGAACGCATCTGGTTTCCCATGCTGAAAAGGGAATCTTGAAAAGGAAATATGGCCTGAGTGGGCGTAAAGTGCTTTCCACTTTTGGCTTGCTGAGTTCAGGAAAAAGCATAGAAACCACCCTTGATGCTTTGCCAAAGATTGTGGCTTCCTTTCCGGAAACCCTTTTTCTGATCATCGGAAAAACGCATCCTACCATCGTAAAAAACGAGGGAGAATTGTATAGAAATTATCTTGAAAACAAGGTTTCGGCCCTAAAAATTGAAAAAAACGTCCGTTTCATAAACCAATTTCTCCCTTTACCCGATTTGCTGGAATATCTGCAACTTTCAGACATCTATTTGTTCACTTCCAAAAACCCAAACCAGGCAGTAAGCGGCACATTTTCTTATGCCATCAGTTGTGGCTGCCCTATCATTTCTACACCCATTCCCCATGCTTTAGAAGTTTTGGGAGAAGATACGGGTATCATCATAGATTTTGAAAACTCAGGCCAACTGGCAAAAGCGGTTATCAGTTTGTTAAACGATGCCCAGTTGAGGCAAAATATCAGTTCAAACGGATTGCATAAAATGGCCTCCACCGCCTGGGAAAACTCAGCTGTGGCACACGCACTTCTTTTTGAAAAGGTGGCAAAGGATAACCTGAAACTTCACTACCATTTGCCAGCCATTAACCTGAAGCATGTCAAAAAAATGACCACCAATTTTGCCATGATTCAGTTCTCAAAAATCAACCATCCGGACCTCGATTCTGGTTATACCCTGGATGACAATGCCCGGGCTTTGGTGGCCATGTGTCAGCACTTTGAGCTTACAGGAAATGACGAAGATCTTAAGTATATAACCCTCTATTTCAAATTTATACAGTTTTGCTTACAATCGGATGGCAAATTCCTGAACTATGTGGATTATCAGAAAAACTTTACAACCCAAAACTATGAAACCAACCTTGAAGACTCCAATGGAAGAGCCATTTGGGCATTGGGATTTTTGGTTTCTATCGGCGATTTATTGCCTACCCGCCTGTCGATTGAAGCATCAGGAACTTTGCACAATGCACTTCAGAACATTGATAAAATCCATTCCACCAGGGCCATGGCTTTTATTATCAAAGGTCTTTACTATGCAAATCTGAAAAAGAAAAATCCGGAACAGATTGCAATCATCAAACAACTGGCTGACCGCCTGGTGCAAATGTACAAGCATGAGTCCGATGGAAAATGGAACTGGTTTGAAAGCTACCTCACCTACGCAAACAGCACCTTACCAGAGGCATTGCTTTGTGCCTGGGTATCTACCAGTGATTTGGTTTATAAAAGCATAGCCAAATCATCATTCGATTTTCTGCTTTCAAAGGTTTTTGAAAACGGGCAAATACGCGTAATTTCCAACCAACGATGGTTGAAAAAAGGCGAGGCCATAAATTATGCCGAAACCGGTGGAGAGCAACCCATAGATGTTGCCTACACAGTTATGGCTTTGGAAAAATTTTATGAAGTTTTTCCTGATATTGACTACCAGCAAAAAATTGAAACCGCCTTTGATTGGTTCCTTGGAAATAACCATTTGAACCAAATAATCTACAACCCAATTACAGGCGGCTGTTACGATGGCCTCGAAAAGTGGAATGTAAACCTAAACCAGGGTGCCGAATCTACAGTGAGCTATCTCATGGCCAGATTGACCATAGAAAAAATGCGTACAGACAGCGAATTGGCAGATAAAACCCAGTTGCTTTTCTCTTTAGAGGCTTCTTAAAACAGGTAATAATTTTGAAAAAAGGAGGTCCTAAAGTGTAATAAAAAGGAAAAGCAGGCCACTAAATTTGTCTCAATAAAATTCTTCGACTCAATAAAAACACAACAATGACAGAAACAATCCACAAATTCAAAAAGGCTATTTCAGACATTTTTGAAGACAAAATATTTATCAATAAGTATTCCATTACAGAAAGTGACCTGAACGATAAAAGGCCTGTGAAGGCTAAAAAGTTTAAGATGAGAAATCAAACTTCCAGCCGCAGACTCACCAGACAATAATCTAATTTCTCTACCTGTATGGCATATTCTAAAACCATTATTCTTCGGGCAGTGCTCACTGGAACTACTATATTTTCCGCTTACGGCTGTGCGAATGAAAAAAAGGAAGCAGCCAACAGGGAGAAAAAGGAAGATTTAAAATCAAAAGAATGGGCTAAGAAAGATGCTGTGTTTTTAGCCAAAGCAGCCGAAATTAACATTGCTGAAATTCGCCTGGGCAAGTTGGCAGAAAAGCAAAGTATGAACCGCGATGTTTTGGATTTGGGTATGGCTTTGGTGCATGCCCACTCGGAGGCTCAAATAACTTTGAAAGAAATAGCAGGCAAAAAATTAATAGCCTTGCCCGTTTTACCAGATGGAGCTTCTATTTCTGATTACAAAGAACTTTCGGATAAATCCGGAGATGAATTTGATGCGCAGTTTGTGCCCTTGGTTATAACCACTTGCCAGGAATCTTTCACCATTTTCGAGAAATCTTCAATAGAAATCTCTGACGCTGAAATCAATCTTTGGGCAAGAGGAATGTTGAAGGATTTTCAAACGCATCTTAAGATGGCCATCGCATGTGGCAAAAAGCTTGAAGTAATGCAAAGACGATCGTAAACCAATTTTAAAACACTTTTATTATGCAACCAAAAAACCTTCATTTTAAATCAGAATCCGCTTTTGACAATTACCAGGAGCCCGTTGAAAATATGCTTACCAATTCCGAAAATGGACTAAAGGAACTCATGACAAGTGTTTTGAATGATTTGCATTGGTCTGAACAGAAGCTGTTAAACCATTTGCCCAGGTTGATAAGGCATGCCAAAACCTGCGTGTTAATTGAAGCCTTGGCCGAGTTAATGGAAGAAACGAAAAATCATCTCAAGGTTTTATCCTTTGGTTATTCAAACCTGGAAATGAAACCGATAAAAAATGAAAGTATGTCCGTTTCGGAATTTTTAATCGAAACCAATGAGATTTTAAAAAGATATGAAAAAGGAAACGAATTGGACAAAGCCTTGATTGCAGCAATCCAAAAGCTAAAGCGTTTTGAAATAGCATCTTACTTTTCGCTGAGCACTTTGGCCCTGAAGCTGGAGGAACAAGAACTGGCCCAAATTTTTCAAAAAAATGCAAATATTGAAACAGAAGTATGGAATATGTTGCAATTGGTTTTTAAGGACTTACAATCAAATTTGGCAGAATATGAGAAAGAACGACACCTGGTTAAACTACTGTAAGTCAATTCCATTTTTCCGAAAAAATGGACCAATCATACCTTCTTAAAGAAAGACCGAAAGAACTGAATTACATCCACTTTGTTGAAACATCAATCCAAAATAAAAAATGAAAAAAATAACCTACAACCAGCTTACCGCTAAGAAAGCCCCGCATAAAAATGGAAACGGTCACATTTCAAAAAACATAAGTTTAAAACGGGGTGGAAAGAATTTTGAAAAAGCATTGGGTGCAACAGAAATAACCAAAGCGCAAATCGCCGGACAGGACAATGAACATAGCTATCCCGTCCCTGTAGTATCTAAAGAAAAGACAATCAAGGCGATTGATAATGTTGGGTTTCCGATTGCAATCAAAAAGAAAATCACCTCCAAAAAGAAGAAATTGGAGTAAAACATTTTAACTACTCAACCCTTTCATTTTCAACCATCAAATCAAAATTCAAATGGGAAATCTACTTTATTTTATCGCAGTCGTTTTAGTTATTTTTTGGGCGATTGGCTTATTTGCCTACAGTGCTGGTGGCCTCATCCATATTTTGTTGGGTATAGCGCTCATCTCCATTTTGCTGCGGGTCATTTCAGGTGAAAAAATCTTAAAATAAAATCAATCATGACCAAAACAACAAAAGCGGAAAACCATACCGCCATAAAAGGGCCTTCGGCTTTCAGAGCTGATTCTCCAAGAGTTAAGGAAATTAAAAAAGAAAAAGAACTTAAAAAAAGAACCATAAACAATACAATAATGAAAACAGCAAATGTGCTTTTAGGGGTTTTAATAGGTGCTCTCGCCGGAGCAGCAGTAGGTGTTTTAATGGCTCCTGATAAAGGATCCAGAACACGAAAAAGATTAACAGACATGGGTGAAGACTATGCTGACAATGTGCGCAATGCATTCGATGATCTTTTGGATACCGTAGGATATTCGTATGAAAAATCGAAAGGCCCGGCGGAAGATTTAATCAGCCGGGGAAAGTCGAAATACGAACAGGCCAAAAAAGAAATGGAGGTTTAAACGCCTGATTTAGAAACAAAAACACATGGCGGATTCGCTTCTGCCATGTGCCTTTTTTTTGACCAAAATCTTCTCAAATTCTGGCAATAACTGTTTACATGCCATAACTAATCAACAAGAATGAATCCTTTCCCTGAAAGCGAGATTTTTAGACTCAGACAACCCTACTCTTTCTCAGGAACTTAATATGTACCTTTTTTATACTTCAGATGAAAATGGATATACGGACTATCCAACTTTCAAAGCAGAAACGATTCCCATGGATAGTGGCTAAAATGGTTGAATAAAAAATACCAACAATGAATTAAAAATTGAATTGAAACGAACAAAGGAAAGAAGCTTTGCAATTGCAGGGCTTTTTTTTGAGCCAATATCGAACTCTTTTCAACCCGGAATTTGGCGAAACAGACTGTTTGGAGAAATTCGGCAAGTCACACCTGGAAGAAATTTTTTCATCTTGTCCGTTTAGGGAAACTGACCAGTAAAAAATCTAATAATCTAACAAACATTTTCCAGCATTATATAAATATGGCAGCCAGGCGTTTTTGATATTTCGGTGTGGTTAATTGGCTTAACCAATATGTATCTGACCATTTATGAAAATTTGAAAGCCAGTAGTTTTGGTCTAAAAATCAGTAGGGAAGTCTGTTTGGGCCGACCTAGGTTATCTGCCTCAATTTTCCTTTTACTTTTTTGCCTTCTTCCATTCCAAATGAAGGCTCAAATTGAAAACGACTCTATCGGATTTTACAAAAAACTTGAAATAAGCTCCAAAAAGTCAAAATTGACCAGTTGGCTTTTCGACAACATAGTGGTGATGCAGAAACCAGCACCCAAAAACAAAAAGGTCAAAACATCAAAAAAGGTCAATCCCTTTAAAGCCTTTCAAGGGAAAATAATCCGAAGCATTGAAATCCGTGTTTTAGACCCTTTTGGACTATCCGTAAACGACACAAGCCGGGTTGCTGGAAATCGGTTGGAGCGATATGGAAATAATCTCCATATTACTTCCAAAGAATTTCTGGTTCGGAATCAACTACTATTTGAAAAGTTTGATTCTCTGGATATGCTCAGATTGAGCGAATCGGAAAGGATTTTGCGCCAGTCACCTTATATTTCTGATGCCAGAATTTATGTAAAATCCACAGCTCAAAGTCAGAAAAAATCATCTGACAGCGTGGATATAGCCGTTTGGATTCAGGACCAATGGACTCTTTTGCCAGAAAGTGGTTTCGAGCCTGCTTATCCCAACATTTTGCTGAAAGATAGAAACTTTGCAGGTTTGGGCGTCAATTTCAGGCAGGAAATAGGCTACAAATTTTCCAACCACCAAATATTCCTTCAAGGACAATTTGGCCTTTTCAATTTCCGGAAGACATTTTTAAGTGGGTATTTTAACTATCAGATTTCTGATGAAAAAAGCTCCATTGGGATTGCATTTGACAGACCTTTTTTCTCTCCCCTGGCCCGATGGGCTGGTGGCTTGCAGGTCAACCGCACATTTTCAAGGTTCTTCCCCTATTTGGATACTGCAAAAACAGCCCGTTCATTTCCAATAGATTATAACATTGTTGATGGCTGGCTTGGCCGGAGTTGGCAGCTTCAAAAAGGCAAATCTGTGGAAAAGCGAAGTACTTCCATCATTGCAGGTTTTAGAATTTCAGCATTAAAATATACGAGGAGGCCAGGCATAGAATCGGATACTTTTTACCAAAATGCCAATCAAATTTTGGGCCTTGCTACCATAGGCCTGGCCAGAAGAGAGTTTTACAAAGAGAAATATTTGTATCGCTTTGGGGCGAATGAGGATTTGCCAACGGGTTATGCATTTCAATTAATAACCGGACATTTGAACAGGGAATTTGGGGAAATTCAGTATTATATGGGTCTGAGTGCATCGGGTGGGATGTTGATTGAAAATAAAGGATACTTTGCCGCCCAACTTGCTTATGGCAATTATTTCAATAAGTCAAATGTGAACACCGGTTTGTTGCGAGCCAATGTCAATTATTTCTCCAACCTTGCCCAATATGGCAGATGGTCTCTCCGGCAGTTTGCTTCTTTAAGCTCCATTTTTGGGATTGACCAGGCAGCGTACAACTTCATAAACCTGAACGGCAGCCAGTTGTATGGATTCAACAGTTCCTCTGTCAGTGGAAAAAGTAAGGCCATTCTCAATCTGGAAACTGCATTGTACATGCCGTACAACATTTTTGGATTCGGATTGGCTCCTGTTTTATTCCTTGGGTTAGGCAAAATCGGGAACAACATGGAGAGCCTTTTGAACAGTAAAATATACCAGGCCATTTCAATTGGTTTGCTGGTTCGAAACGAAAACCTTGTGCTCAATACCTTTGAACTTTCTATCGGTTTTTACCCATATATTTCCGGAGGGGACTGGTACCGTTTACTTCCAATCAGTAGTTACAAACTGAAAGTCAGAGACTTTGCCTTACCAAAACCAGAGGTTCTTGTCTATGAATAATTGTGGTTTGTGTGAATATTGGGTTCTACAGGAAATTTAGTGTTGGAAATAAGTTCAGTTTACCATGGTGGAATAAAATGGCTATTCTGAAATTGTGGATGTTTCTAAAACCTCTAGCGACAACTTTAAGTTCTTGGATGCTTCCGTTCATTCTTTCAGCATATGCATTGCTATCAGGATTGGATAGAGCATTTGCTATTGCCTGTTTATGTCTT
>JBIPOE010000205.1:0-3172 GCA_044379485.1 Catalimonadaceae bacterium | reverse complement strand
CTATGCCGTCAAATTCAGTGACGATCTTGCAGCACAACAAGAAATCGCCATTCCCGATGCCGATTTGAAATTTGAAGTGGTGCTGCGCGACGTGGACAAAAAAATCATCCACAGCACCCAACGAGGCGTCACCATCATTCGCCGCACTTTGGTGATCCGCTTTTTGGCATTTGATGAATATGCCAACGAAAAAGACAAGCGGTTTTTAAATGTAATTGCGGCCACCACCCACGAAGACCGCACGCCTTTGAACTCCACCGAAGACGACACGCCTGAGCGCGACCTGGTTTTCTTTGACCGGCTTCTCACCCGTACCTTGGGCAATTTGCTCAGCGGATTGGCCAAACGTGATGCCCAAACTTTGGCGCAGGCCGAAGTCAGGCTGGAGGCCGTAGCGCCTGCCATTCCCCGTCTTCTCGAACTTTGTGCCAAAACACGTTGAAAGCGTGACCATGAAACAAAAAAACCGTTCATTTCCTTTCAAATCCGTACTGCTGGCTTTGGCGTTGTGCAGTGTGGCCACCCTTAGCATGGCCCAACAGAAATTCGTGCGTGCTCAGGCCACAGACTCGAACAAAGAAGCCGCAACCAACAAAGCCAAAGTGGCTGCCTGGAAAAATTACCTAGGCAGTTTGCAAGGCGCCAAGTTGGACAACATCGTCGCCAATGAAAAAGCGTTTTTGGATGACATCAATAACATCGTTGTCGACGTGAGTGTCATTGACGAAAAATGCACATCTGGTTTTTCGTCAACTTGCACGATCAGCATCAAAGCCGCCATTAACGAAACCATGGTTGATAGCCGCTTGCGTCAAGCGGCCCAGGCTTCTGGTGGTGGCAAGGCGAATTCACAGGACGACATCGCCTTTTTGGTGATGGCCCGCGTGGCCGATACCCAGACATCATTTGACACCAAGGTCACCAAGCGCGCCGAGTCGACCGTTGGCACCAGCGGCACATCGGCCAGCGCAGATGCTTCAGCTGGCAACAAATCGGGCTCTGCTGACGCTTCGGCCGATGCCGTGTCCGTTACCCAAACATCCAAGACGGTGACTGGAGGCTCTCAGGAAAACAAACGCGATCGCATCAAGTATGTGGCTTGGGCCAACATCGATGACCTGCAAAACCGCGTCGGTGAAACGCTGACCAATAACCGCATCAGCACCGTGCCATGGGAAGAATTGGTCAGTAACTGTGGCGTGACGGACAACGATCCATTTTCCAAGATGTACGCTGAATCGGAGACAGGCCAGTTGCCAGCCAATGTGCGCAATGACACCTTCAAAAAAATCAAGGAATGTCAGCTGACCAAATTGATCTTGGCGTCCATTGAGGTGGACGGTTACCGCAACGACCCCAACACGGGTTTGTGGCTGGCCAGCGGCAACATGAACATCACCGCCTACGACCTTACAGGCCGTTTTGCAAAAAGCATTGGTTCGGCCAACCGCACCTTCAGTGGTCGCGCCGAAAAACTCAATGATGCTGGCCGTGCCGCCTTGGCCAATGCAGCCAAAGTCGCTGCGGAAGTCGTGGTCAATCAGCTGAACCTCAAGTGATGCCATTCGCCAGTTGTTTTGCGAGATGGTGTTCATTGGCGCTCCTGTTGGGCGTTCTTTGGGCGCCAACAGTGCACGCACAAATTGTGTACCGTGAAGTGGTAGCCGTGGGAAATGGTGGCGATCCCTCTGCGGCGATGGTCGACGCCATTGAAAATGCGATCGGTCAAGTCGGTGGCATGAAGTTGTCGAGCGCTACATCCATGTCCATGAGTGAAGTGACCCGTGGCAACACCACGACACTGGAGCAGGACTTCAAGCAAAACATCGAGCGACTTACGCGCGGTGTTGTCAAGTCTTACAGCGTGTTGGAGTCTGGCACCAGTCCAGGCTCTGGGCGCGCCTTTGTCAAGATCAAGGCGGTGATACCCACCTACAAGGCTTCTGAGCAACTCAAACGCTTGAAGCTGGCCGTGATGCCCTTGGCCGTGGTAGGTGCGGCCAGCAGCAAGCCCGATGCAGCCAACTTTGCAGAAAGTGTCTCGGCGGCCTTGGAGGCATACCTGACCCAGACGCGCAAATTCGCGATGATCGACCGCCGCTATTCGGAGTCCAGTAACCGTGAATTGGCCAGAGTCAATTCACGCAACGCACCGATAGAAGAAACGGTCAAAGTCGGCATGCGTGTGGGTGCTGACTACATTGTTCTGGCCGCACTCAAAGATTTTGCAGCGCAGCAAGTCCAGCAGCAACGGGTCACAGGTCGAGTAGTTTCGCGCATGAGCGCACCGGTCTCCATCGATGTGCGTGTCCTCGACATTGCCACAGGCCAGATCAAGTTTGCGCAGACCTATGTGAACCCCGGCCGACTGAACAACAACATGTCCTTGAGCCAATACGCCGTGGACATTGGCAGTGACATTGGTCAGGTCATCAACATGGCCATTTACCCGATCGCCGTGGTCAGTGCCAATGTGGGTCAAGTGACATTGAACCAAGGGGGCGACACGGTGCAGGTGGGTCGTGTCTACCGTCTTGTCAGGCTGGGCCAAAATTTGGTGGATCCTTACACCAAAGAGTCGTTGGGTCAGGAAGAAAAAGAAGTAGCCCGCGTTGAGGTGACCAGTGTCACCGACCGTACCGCTACGGCCAAGGTCGTCTCTGGCAATTTGCCAGCGACGGTCAAACCGGGTTCGGTTTTGGCTAGGGTCTTGCCTGACGATCCCAATACAACATTGAGCGTGCAAGTGTCTTTGCCCACATTGCCGGGCGCAAGTGGATCTACCGGTGGTGGTAAATCCAAATCCAAAGATGACGAAGACTGGTAATTTTCAAAAGGTAATTTTATGAAAACTAACACTGCAATATTTCGAAAAGCATTTTTTTCTAGCATCATCATTTTGATGCTTGGCAATGCCTCCGCTCAAAATGAAAAACTTGAAATGGAGCAAAAACCGCTGCCTCCATTACCATCCAGTATTTCTGGGCGAGATAACATTGATACTGTAATGAAAAACTTTCTGCGATCGCAAAAAGACCCAGAACTCGACAGGGGCGATCAAGAAATTGATGGCCGGACTGTATTGGTTATGTTTGGAAAGGGGGTGATTAACTTTACCCCAAATGACAAAAAATTTGTAGCTGGACGAGTAGTGGCTTTTCAGCGGGCAATG
>JBIPOE010000162.1:0-3184 GCA_044379485.1 Catalimonadaceae bacterium | reverse complement strand
ATCGCCACTGGTCATAACTTCATTGCCGGCAGTGCCAAGCTGAGTAGTATCAGCTAATGAAACAAATAGTCCATTGCCATAAGCAAGACAATTCCAGACATCTTTCCCTATACCATTCCTAGCTGTCCAAAATGCACCATCGGGGCTTGTCATTATTGTATTTGCGGATCCAAAATTACTAAACGTGTTAGCTATCGCTACAAAAAGTCCATCACCATAGGCAACCGAATTCCAATATTGACCTGGGGAAGACCTAGTTGTCCAGTTTATGCCATCATAGCTTGTCATTATCTGTTCTCCTTTATAAAGGGTAGAACTCACTGCTACAAACATTCCATTACCAAAAGTAACAGATCGCCAATTCATATCTTTCGGAGTAGTTCTGGAGGTCCAGGTCTCACCATCAGGGCTCGTCATAACCCAATTACCAGTACCCGTACCAGTAAGAGCCACCGCCACAAAAACACCATTTCCATACGTTACGGATTGCCATTGATAATCCAAGGCTGATGTTCTACTAGTCCAGATAGTGCCATTAGGGCTTGTCATAACACGGTTACCAGTGCCACTACTTGCCACCGCCACAAAAAGATTATTTCCGTAGGTCACAGAGGTCCAATTGTTATTTGCAGCTTGGGTACGCTCCGTCCAATTGATGCCATCGGAGCTGGTCATAACTTGGCTCGCATTTGATGCATTAATAGCACCTACCGCAACAAAAACACCATTGCCATAGGTAACAGATTGCCATTCTCGGAACAACGAAGTGTTAGTACTCGTCCAGTTAATACCATCAGAACTCGTTTTTACAAGATCAGAATAAATGGAACGTCCCACGGCCACAAATTTTCCATTGCCATAGGTAACAGATATCCAACTATTACCCCCACCTGCAGTAGCTATTGGGGTCCAATCACCTAATTGTTGCCCATTTTGTGGCCTAACAATAACAGCTTCAGAAGACACACTATTACCAATCGCATTTACTGTTCTTAATGAGATAGAATTAGAATTACAGCTAATTAAGTTTTTAATTAGTACAGGACTCGTATTTTGGGCTGGGGAAATAGTGAGCCAGTTGGCGCCATTATCTAAAGAATATTGATAATTGGTAATGGCTCCGCCGCCAACATTGGTGGGTGCCACAAAAGCTATAGATGCTTTATTAAGGCCAGCAGTTGCTACCAAATTCGTTGGGGCATCCGCCACTCCCCTTAATTCAAAAGCTCCCATTGTTACATTGGTACCTCTTGTTGTTCCGGTATAATCAACCGTGATGCCAGTAACGGCTGCGCAAGTTCCCGGCACTGTAGGGGTATAATCGGTAGCCGTGGTTCCGCCTGCGCTTCTGAAAGTAGGATTGGTAATAATACTGTAGGCATCGTTGCTCGTAATAATAGGTACGGCAGTTTTATCTGCACCAAAATAACCTAAAACTCCACCCGTTCCGCTTACATAGTAGTTGTTGTAGTTACATACAATCGTTCCGCCCGAAGCAGCTATATACAAAGCATAATGTTTGCTAGCTCCCGATACGGTAGAACGGGCATTTACAAAAATATTATTCATAAAAACTCTTGTATTGGTTGTTGCAGTGCTGTATAAGCCATACGAAGTATTGGTAGCCCCGCTAAGCAAACTGCCACCTATATATATCGTGTTGTAAAATAAACTATTATTGTTGGACGCCGCACCGGTCTGGAAGATACCAAACAAATCTGTTTTGGTATCGCCTCCTAGATTGATGATGTTGTTGCTGTAGGTTGTGGCTCCGGCATTTATTTTAATGCCGTATATATCAGCGGTAGTGCTCGCAGCGCCAGTAACAGATAAACTGTGAATGAAGTTGCCCTTCACTACACTGGCAGTTGTTGAACCGCTATAATAAATACCTATTACACCTCCCGCAAAAGTGGAAAAGCTGTTGGACAGGCTGTGCACGGTGTTTCCACTTACCGTTTGCGCCGCCGCAGTCGTACTCGCCATGACGATTCCAGAAACTGAAGGAGTACTCAGGATGTTGGTATTTGCATTGGCAATGGATAAATTCCGAACGGTATTGTCAGAGATCGTATTGGTACCAGCCGATACATAAATCCCGTTGATCAAGCCTAAAGCCGTGGTAGTGGCATTGCTAGTCGCATTCACCATATTGGCGATGGTATTGCCCGATATGGTCACAGTTCCCGTGCCTGCACTTTGTATGCCATAAACGGATTGGATGTTGGCAGCCGTGCTAGAAGCCGAGCTGGCATTGATGCTATTTGCCGTGGTAGTACTACCAATAGTATTGTTGCTGATGGTAGTAGTTCCTGCCGTAGCCGATTTTACAATACCATAAAAATTGGTAGCATTGGTAGCGGCATTGGCAACAGTGATGGAGCCGATGGTATTGTTTTGACAATCCACCACACCGGTACTCGCTATGTTAATGGCATAAAAATCAGTGGCCGTGGTGGTTGAGGTAAAAGTGATGGATCCAGTTCCGGTAGCGGCCCCAATAGTGTTTCCTGTAATGGTCCCAATATTAGCAACCGTGGCACCTGCAATAGATATTCCTGTAAAGTCGGATGTCCCCGCATTGGTCCAGTTGATATTTTGAATGGTATTGTCCTGAATGTCATTGGCAGTACCCGTTGCTGTAGTTACCGAAATGGAGGTAAAGGCGTTGTTGAGTGCCGTTTTGGTCCAGGCGGTGCCTGAACATAAAGCCGCACTCCCGCCGATATAGTTTCCGGACACCGTAAAACCATTACCGGTACCTGTAGCGGCGCTGATAAGGATTACATTGTAGTTCACCGCCGCAGAGGCAGTAAAAGAAGCCGTTTCGTAAAAGCTATTGCCTGAAATGGTATAGCCAGAATTGTTTGCGCCAATGTTAATACCCTGAGAAGCAGTTGACCTACTCAGGAAATCATAGATGTTGTTGTTGCTGATCGTATTGTTGTTATTGTTCTTGGCAGATGTCCCCAATGCATATACCACATTCAACGGACGACTAGCATCTGCTGCAGAGGTGATGTCGTTATTGGTGATGGTGTTGTTATCATTCCCCGCCGTAGCTGTGGTGGTACTGAAGAAGATAATACCCGCACCGGCATCTGTGGAAGACCCCTTCAGCGTACAATACTGAACCGTATTGGAACTGGCATCCCCGATGAAACGGATGGTCGATGTACCTGCC
>JBIPOE010000103.1:0-10428 GCA_044379485.1 Catalimonadaceae bacterium | reverse complement strand
CTACAAATTCAACTTTCTCTATAAACCAAGGCTTGGAAAGCCCCAGTGCCATGCTAAACATTTCCGTAATCTCCATGCCCCAATTCTAATGCATTTTCCCCAATTCCACTCAAAATGGAGAAGAACCCAGAATCTTTTATTTGAATCGAAGTAATAGTTCTTAATATGAAATTATTATTTTACCTCTTTCAAATCAATGTCTGCTGATAAATAAAAATTCATTTGTTTAACTTTCAAGGATCGGTTTCATTGAAGGAGTATCACCGTTTCGTTTAGCTTTTATGATTACACCAATGGTTAAAGTGTAATTGGTTTTGAGTTTCGAAGTAATTTTTCTTGCTTTATAGTCACATAATTAATCGTGTTATTGGGTGTTTCAAGCGCTAGAGCAATAGCACGAGATCCAATGGATCGTGGCTCCGCCTCGTTCCGGTTATTGTATGGCCTCCGGCCAAATCAAACATCTTTGTAATGACAAACAGGTTTTCATCCCGTTTTTTTGCCAATACAGTGGTTCTGCAAGCCAGAGGCTTATGAATAGAACGAATCACGCTAAGGCGTGACCCGATAGAGTTACATCAGCTTTTTCTTTTCCAAATCGAAGAAAAAGCCTTTGTCAACCTCCAGACGTTTGAAGTTTTCCATGTAGAACTTTTTGAGCTTGGGGCACCTCAGCTTTTCCAATGGGAACACATACACTTCTTCTGGCTGCGAAGCCGTGCCGCCAAAACCAAGCACCACAAAAACGGGAAGTTTGGTTTCTTCCATAATTATTTTCCTTAATGCTAAAAGTTAAAATCTGGCAAAAAGGAAAAGTGTTTTATTCCGCTTCGCAGGCGCACCGAAAACCCACATGCACCAATCCGGTTTCTTCGGTGCTGTGGCTGCGGGCTGTGGTTCGGTAACCATGGCAAACGGTGCTGTCGCATAAAAAGGATCCGCCCCGCATAACCCGCTCATTTCCTTCGGTTTCAAATGGACCTGAATAGCCGGGATAAGGGGCATAAACATCTTCACACCACTGCCAAACATTGCCTCCCATATCGAAAAGTCCTGCTGCATTTTTTCCGAAATGGCCAACCGGCGATGTGTATAAAAAACCATCTTCTTTGGTATTCAATTCGGGAAAATGCCCGGTCCACACATTGGCGTTCTGTTCGTATTTTTCTCCCCAGCTATATTTTCCTTTTGTTTTAAACCGTGCGGCTGCTTCCCATTCGGCTTCGGTGGGAAGGCGCTTTTTTCGCCATTGGCAATATTTCCTTGCATCGTTCCAGCTAACCTGGGTTACGGGATGGTTGTCCTGTGCTTTTGGTTCTTTCGGACCAAAGGGATGGTGCCAGCTTGCCGAATCGACCATGGTCCAGTCTCCAGTCTGAATCTGAAACACCCCGGAATTGCCATAGACTTCAGATTGGGTTTTGTAGCCGGTTTTTTCTACGAATTCACGGAATTCTTTCACTGTCACCAGATTTTGATCCAAATACCAGGCATTTAATTTAACCTTATGGGCAGGTCCTTCCAGTGGATTAATAGGATTGTCAGATCCGATTGTATAAGAACCAGATGGGAAAAAGATCATTCCCTTTTTATTCTTTTTCTGAATATAAAAACCAAAAGTTCCTATCAGAAAAAAGGCAAGCCATCCAAAGTAGTTTCGGGTGATTTTCATTTAGGCTTTAAATAGGTTTACGGCCCTACTTTTGATAATTCTTCACATTCTGATACCGCTTTTTATCCTGTTCTATGAATTGCCTGTCCAGCTCTGCCGAGTCTTTATATTTCTTTCGGGTGGCCTCCAGCAGTTCTTTCATACTTTTTACCACATAAGCATACGCCGGATCGGCATACACATTCCGGATTTCCGACGGGTCTTTTTTGCGGTCGTACAATTCCCATTCATCCAAATCATTGTAAAAGTGGATCAGTTTATAGTCCCGGTTTGCCACTCCATAATGTCGCTTCACCTGATGCACCCCCGGATATTCGTAAAAGTGAAAATATGCCTCCTTCCTGAAACCGGCCGTGTCGCCATTTAATAGAGGTACCAGACTTTGCCCCTGCATGTTACCCGGGGCTTTTATACCGGCCATTTCCAGAAAAGTTTGCGCAAAATCAAGATTTTGGACCATTTGATGGTTTACACTTCCGGGTTTTACTTTGCCCGGCCAGCGAATCAGAAGCGGTGTTCTAAAGGATTCGTTGTACATAAACCGCTTATCGAACCAGCCGTGTTCCCCCAGATAAAAGCCCTGATCCGATGTGTAAACTACCAACGTATTTTCGGCAAGTCCTTCTTTTTCAAGGTAATCCAATACTTTTCCAACCCCTTCGTCCACCGATTCGATGCAGGCCAGGTAATCCTGCATGTATCGTTGGTAACGCCAGATCATCAGGTCTTTTTCAGTCATTGTGGGGTATTGTTTTTTAAAGGCTTCCACCATTGGGGTATAGGCTTTATGCCACTCAGCCACTTGCACCGAATCCATTCTTTCCATGTTGTTGAGATAGACTTTTTCGCCAAAATCAGAGGTTTCTTTGATGCCCAGCTTTTTCAGTTCATGGGGTGGAATTTTGGAATCGCCTGCCCAATGGAGGTGTTTCAACAAATTCATCTGTGCGGTTTTGGCGGCCGTCCCCCTGTTTTCATAATTGTCGAATAAAGTGGCAGGCAGCGGGAAATATTTAAGCAGGTATTTTTTGTAATGCCTGGGTTCCGGAAGCCATTCCCGATGGGGTGCCTTGTGCAGATACATGCATAGGAAAGGTTTTGCCGGATCCCTTTTTTGCTTCAGCCAATCGAGGGTCATGTCGGTAATGATGTCTGTGGCATAGCCTGGCACTTTCGTTTCACCCTCCGCTTTGGTAATGAAACGGGGATTGTAGTATTCGCCCTGCCCAATCAGTATTTTAAAATCGTCAAATCCTTTGGGGCTGTTACCGAAATGCAACTTTCCAAAGAGCGAAGTCTGGTACCCATTTTGCCTGAGCAGTTGCGGGAAGGTGAGCTGGCTGGTATCGAAGGGAGATTTGTTGTCAATCTTTCCATTCAGGTGCGAATGTTTGCCTGTCAATATCACCGCCCTGCTTGGTGCACAGATGGAATTGGTAACACAGGCGTTTGTAAAAAGCATGCCCTCCCTGGCAATCCTGTCTATCTGTGGTGTTTTGGTCAGGGTGGTGTCATAAGCCGAAATGGCCTGATAGGCATGGTCGTCGGACATGATGAACAGGATGTTAGGTCGCTTATCCTGGCCATACATACTTTTCGAAATAGACAAAAACAATATAGTAAAGCCCAACAGGTGCAGGCTGTTTTTAAGTATCTTCATATTTTGGTTGGTTAAACTAAGGTCATGGAGAGTGTGAAGCAAACCTAAACATTCTCTTAAAAAAGGTTGCATTTAAGTCAGAGGTTTATCTATAAACCCAACAAAGTTGAAGCCCCGCCCAATTGAGTTACAACAGCTTTTTCTTTTCCAAATCAAAGAAAAAGCCTTTGTCAGCCTCCGGACGTTTGAAGTTTTCCATGTAGGACTTTTTGAGCTTGGCATACTTTAGGTTTTGAAGCTGGAACACATATACTTCTTCTGGCTGCGAAGCTGTACCGCCAAAACCAAGCACCACAAAAACGGGAAGCCCTGTTTCTTCCTCAAACTTCTGGTAGTTTTCTATCTGCCGCTCTTCGGCCCAGTAGTGGATTTCTGTTAGTTTAGATTTCCACTTGCACTCCACCGCAAATTGGGTGGACACATCTTTCATGTGGAATTCCATCAGCAGGTCCGGGTGTTGGTTGGCCTCGGCAAAGCGGCCTTCATGAAACTTGTCTCCCTGCCATTGTTTGATGGAAAAGTAGTTGCGGCTGAACTTTGAAACCACAAACTTTTCAAAGTCATTGCCTTTTTCTTTGTTGGAAGGTTGGGTTTCTTCTTTTGGTGGGTCAACCGTTTGTATGGATTCTGATTTTGAGTGTTCAACAGTTTCTATGGGCACTGACTGCCTTGTGGCTTTGGGCTTTTGCAGCATCCAGATGCCAATACTGATGAGGATGGTGCCGAGGAGGATTAGGAGGTAGGGCATGGGATTATGATTCTGTTCGGTAGATTTTGAAAGATTTGAATTCTTCAAGAAAAGATGTCTCTTGAAAATAGGAAGTTGCCAAAATGATAATAGTCCTTTGAATTATCTGGATGGAAGAATTTAGAAAAGCAGTTAATTCTGGATTTTCTTTATAGTTAAAATTTCTGATTTCTGCCGTTAGAATACCTGAATGCTCAACCTTTGAGTAAAACGAATAATTAATATATGCCAATCTTAGGTCTTGATTACAGACATTTGATTTGTCAAGCATTTCAGTAATTTTTCGGGTGACAAGGCCTTTTGTTTTTTTAAACTCAGAAATATTTACAATCTTTTGACCTAGAATCTCTGAGTAATCTTTAAAAGTATTTAATATATCTAGCTCCTTTTCAACGGGAAATTTCTCATGGTCCCCAAGATGAGTATTTAAATCGTTCATTTTTTTAAGAAAAAACAAATGAGAAACAAGGTGGTCCCTGTTTATTGCTTTAACCTCAAGTTGCAAATCTTTCTGTGCTTCTTCGGGCTTATCAGCTTCCATTTTAGAGAAAAGCCAATGAGCTTGAATCACATCGAGTAAGGCACCTCGAACAATCAAAAAAAGTGAGGTTTTAAGAAATGGCTTATCATTAGCCAAAATCATCATTTCACCTATTCCACCAAACAATTCAACCAACTTATCCATAAGCTCGAAAAGCAAGTATCTATGATCGAAATCTAGTTCCCAGCCTTCATCTGGCATGTTCTCCTCAATGTACTTTATATACAATTGGCAAAATTGGACAATCTGATTACCTGTCTGCTTCATTAGTTCCCCTCTACAATTTTAATCTCCTCCTCAGTCAGACCATAAAGCTGGTAAACCAATTGGTCAATTTGGGTTTCTAAATTAGTTGTATCTGATAAACTGTCGTGATATTTTTTACTCAAGATTAGGTCAACAAGAGTTTCAATTTTTTCCTGTGTTTTAGTGTCTGCTAGTTTAATAGGCAGATTTTCAACTGATGAAATTCTCACCTGAGGAAAAATGTCTCCACCCTGAGAATTTGTCTTGCGATAATAGAACTTGAATAAGGTCGAATTGAAAAGCCCTAAAACATATTTTGTTACAAATCTCTTATCTGTGATGTGTGTGCTATGTAATGTATGCTCATAATACCTTTTGTCATTGTCGTATGTTGCAATGATTTCTTTTGCTACAAATCTTGAAAGAATTTTTTCACGCTTAAATATTTTCTCATCTCTCATCCAAAGCCCAGCCCTTTTGCCATCTTTTCTTTTCACTTCTTCCTTCATCATTTCTTCAGGTTTATAATTTACCCAAACTTCTGTGTCAGTCAAGTAATATTTGAAAAGGTGCTTTCCGAAGTAAAGTTTGTGGCAATCCTTGTCCTTCTTTTCGTCAATGTATAAAAGGTCTTTGATTGTGCCTGCTACAATACCGTCTTTCACATCAGCAATTTCTTTTACCTTGAGTGTGCCTGCTTCAATTTTTGAAATTAGGTTGTTAAACTTGGTATTTATTTCTAAACGAAAAATAATCTCCTCGTCGTGCAATATGCTAGATACTTCTGTTTCTGAAAGTAATTGAAACTCCTGCATTGTAATTTTAAATGCTTTGTATCTAGCTATTATTGCAGGATAATTTTCTACGATTACACTGTCTACTTGGGCGTCTTCAAATACTTTGTCATCAATTTTTACAACCGTAACTCCGTGATTATCGCAAACCATTTTACGGGCAATTACAAATTGTTTGTTATTTAAAAACTTACCTGGAATAATGAAAGTAAAAACTCCTGTTGGCTTTTTTGCTTGCATTGCCTTCTCTATAAAAAGAGAATATAAATCAAATCTTCCAGTCGCTGTTTTATAAATGGTTTCGTAAAATCTTCGATAATCCCAAGTAATATCTTCAATTCCAATATACGGCGGATTCCCAATCACCACATCAAAGCCCACAAAGTCGCCTTCATTGTTCAGCACTTCGGGAAACTCAAACCGCCATTCAAAGGCGTTTTCATAGATCTTGTTGCTTTTGATGTCCTCTATTTCTTTGCTCAGGACTTCTATTTCCTGTTCCAGTTTTTCCTGTTTCTGCTTGTTGGTTTTTTGTTCGGCTTTGCTGGGTTCAAATATTTGGGTCTGGTTCAGCAGGGTCCAAAGTTCACCGCTTTTCAGGCTTAGCTTTTTGAGCTTCGGGTCGCTTTTGGATATTTCAGAACGGAAATCTCCTTTAATGTCGGCAATAAGCCTTTCCATGTCCCGCTTTTCTTCTTTGCTGTTGGCGTGCCTGTAGTTTTGCACCGCTATTTTATAGGTGTCCATGTTCCATTTGCTGGAACGGAGGGCCTGTTTCAAATCAGAATCCAATGGAAAACGGCTAATCAAGGAGTTGCCGCATTTGATGTTGATGTCTATGTTGGGCAGGGTCTCTAAGGCCTCATCCCCCGCCTTCTCCGAAGGAGAAGGAGCCCTGTAGTAAGCGTTTTTCAACAGCTCTATCCAAAGCCGCAAGCGGCAAATCTTTACAGAGTTTGGGTTGATATCTACACCGAAAAGGCAGTTTTCTATTATGGTTTGCTTTTCATGAAACAGCGTTTCCTGTACCCTTTGGCTTTCGGAATTTCTAGGATTATAAGAGAAAATATTGCCGTCTTCCTCAGTTATAACCAGCTCATCGTTTTCCACCACAAAGTCATACCGGTGAAGTGATTTCCCGTTCTTATCTTCCAATATCTTCAGGTCGTTTTTTATGGAAATAATTTCATTCAGTGCCGAAACAAGAAAGTGCCCGGAACCAACAGCAGGATCACATATTTTTAGGCTATTGATTACTTTATTGGCCTCAGCTTTTGAAATTCGACCGGGTATCAAACTAAATATGTCCTCAATTGTATTTATTCCCCCTTCGGGGGCAAGGGGGCCAAATTTCTGCACCACGGCCCGTCTTATCGTTTCCCGGCACATATACATGGTGATAAAACCAGGGGTAAAAAACGAACCATCCTTGTAGCCATTGATCTTTTCAAAAATCAAACCCAACACCGAGGCATTGATCAGGCGCTTGTTTTCTTCCTGTATTTCTTCGGAACCTTCGCTGCTGAAATCATAGCTGTTCAAAAACTCAAACAGGTATTCCAGCGCATTCATTTCCCCGGTTAAACGTTTGCCATTGGCATCTTTCAATACTGTGTTTGCAGTCAGTGGCAGTTGACGATCATTTTTCAGGTTGCTGATGAACAGGCTTTCATGTTCCAGGTTGGTTGGTTCAAAAAGAGAACTATTCAGGTAAGGCACATGGGCAAACTTTTGTTTTACTTCTACGCTGCGGTCTTCCGTCTTTTTGGCAAGCACACTGAAAAACAGGCTTTCCAGATCATCATAATTGCCTACCATTTTCAAATCGAGGAAAGCATATTTCTTGTCTCCCTTGTGGTAGCCAATCAATTGGGCCTCGAGAAGCTTAAGAAACAATATCCGGTTTATCCAGGTAATGACCAGTTCAAGTCCAACGGTAAACAAGCGCTCCTCATGGTTGTCGCCATATTGGCTGGGTTTTTCAATACGGTGTAACCTGTCCAGGTTATCCACTTGTTCAATGGCATTTTCCAAGAGTGAACCCGGATTCCGGTCTTCTTTTTTCTTGCGGCCAATCAGTTTCTTGCCTCCTTCCTTGGTTTCGGTCAAGCCAATCAGGTGCAGCAATTCAGAATAGAAAACCTTGTCCAGACTGTTGCTGTCGTTGGCAAAGGGCAGCTTTAGCAAATGCTCCGGCGAAAGCAATTTGAAAAGGGCAATCAGCTTTTTATCATCCGCCTTGTCTGTATTGCGCAAGGCTTTGTCGTACTGCCGGAAATCAAAATAGGTAAATTCTATGTCTTCAAGGGCCGCAATGGCAGGTTTGGCAATTTCTTTATAGAAAAAGTCCGTTTCTTTTCCGCTTAGTCTGCCTGCCTCAAAATCGATAAACTGCTGAACAAATGCCTTATTCTGGGCAAAGGCTTTCTCGAAGACCTGGGCATCAAACAGAAACCATTCATAAATGTTGGTGGCCACCAGATTCTTTACCTCCAGGTTTTTATGGGTAATGCGCTCCCGGAGGTAATACAAAACCAATTCCTGAAAAGCCTTGGTATTCAGATTCTCCACCTTTAGCATTTCAGCTTTGTTGGTCGGTTTCTTGGCTTCCATGATTACCCCAACCGTTGTCTTACTGTCCTTCCCGTTGTGAATAACCAGATCATTCCGGCCTTTGGTGTTCACAGCATGGCTCTCTTTATACCATGTATCCTTCAAAAAGTCGGACACCAGATTTTTGTGGTGTTCTTCTGATTCCGATTCATTAATCTGGTCCAGAAGCCGGACCAGATTGGTTTTGAATTGTTCAATATCGGCCCGGTTTGGCTTTACTTTTAGCCAGGCTTTGTTAAGGCTTTTGTGGGGGTTAAGTTGGGTCAATTTCATTCCTTACACTTTATCGGCTTTCAAAATAAGAGTTTCCGGAATTGGGTTGCACAGCGCAGGTTTATCTTGTCTATGTTTTCCTGAATACTCATGGGGCGAAAGTAATTTTGAAATCGCCAGGAATTGCAATTGCCTGAAGAATTATTTTAAAAGAAATGATCCCTGTTTTGTGGTTAGAGCTTTGGGATGGTTGAACGCTCCTGCAAATGGAGCGTGGCTCCGCCGCGTTCCGACTATTTTGTGGCCTCCGGCCAAATCAAACATCTTTGTAATTCTCAACAGGTTTTCATCCCGTTTTATTCTGCCAATACAGTGGTTATGCAAGCCTGAGGCTTATGAATAGAACGAACGTGGCAGAGCCACGCCCGATAAGTCAGTTGTTTTTGTGATCAATGCCATTAAACCTGGAAGGTTTTTTCATACAGATTGGTATTGACCAGGTAAGCCTAAAAAAAGGCCAGCCCAAAACGGACCGGCCTTTCGATAAGAATAAATTAGGTTTTATTTAACTATCCACTTTTGGGTCGATGTCTTTTTGCCGCCTGTGGTTTTCACAGTGTAAACACCAGCTGGCAGATTTTCTTTCAATTGATATTCTGTTGTGCCATTGGCTTGTAATGCTATTGTTTTAGAAACTACAATTTTGCCCAACACATCAGAGATGATCAATTCCGCCTTAGAAGATTCGAAACCTGCAACTGAAATGACAGCGCCATTTTTAGAATCAGAAGGATTTGGATAAATGTTCATGGAAATTCCAGACTTACCAGCATTTACAGAGGTTACTGCATCTGTTTGGAAAACCAATTCAAAACGGTTGCTGCTGTTGCCTTCTGAAGCATTTGTAACAAAATTGTAAACCGTTCCGGCTGAGATTGGCTGAACCAAACCCAAAAGATTGTCTCTTAAAAATACGCTGTGGTTTTCAAGCAATGTTTCTAATTCTGTAAATTCCAGACTGTAGTTTCCAAAAGTGCCATTGTAAGCCATGTTTAAAGGAATGGTTTTGGTTCCGGAAATCGGGGCAATGCTGCTTAGAATCAGATTTTCAGCAGTTTCTGTTTTTATGCTTAAGTTGAAACCAGCACCTGCAAAATTCACCAGATCCAGATTTGCATCAAAAGCATCAGTAGCATTCTCCGAAATTCTCACCATAGCGTCGTATCGGTTATCAGAATTTGTATTTTTCATTCTGATCCTGATTTGCTGATTCTCTGCAACAGCATTTCTGGTAAAGGTTCCGTTGGTAGCGGTGATTTTAGCATTTTCAGTAAGTGAAAGCGTAAATGAACCCGCAGTAGTCACATTTACAAAGAAAGCCTGTCCACTAGCGATAACATTTGGCGCTGTATTAGAACTTGGCGAAGTACTTCCTAAGCCAACCCCTGCAGTTCCTGTTGTTCCTAAATATACCCTGTAAGCATTCGCTGCTGAATTGTAGGTGTAAAATGCGTTATTCATTTGGCTTGGTTTAGTCCATGCACCACCTGTTGCATCCCAGTTGATATCGCAAGGATATGGATTTGCAAGCAGGTTCCATCCTCTTAAATTTACCTCATTACATGGGAAAGTAGCAGGTAAACAACCTGAAAGATTGGTCCTGGTAATGGCTGGAAAGTTAAAGTTGCCCTGGGTAAAAGTACCTTCATTATCCACTTTGTGGGTGGTATTGCTGGCAGAGTTTACCCAGATTCTGTAGCCTGTTCCTGGTGTTACGTTTTCATTTCCAGGAATCACCCATCCTTGTTTTTGAACCGTGTCAAGTCGAACATTGTGTGTGGCTTCGTCATATTTAAATATGAAAGAACGCTCAGGCTCAACACTTGGTAAGATTCCATTTCCTTGTAAGCCAAATCCTGTAGAAAGACCTACCAATCTGAA
>JBIPOE010000039.1:0-38301 GCA_044379485.1 Catalimonadaceae bacterium | reverse complement strand
TTGTTGCAGACATTACCAATCCGGATTGGAATGCCTTATTGAAAAAAGCTGTCAGTATTGTAACCAACAAAGGAGGCCGGACAAGCCATGCCTCCATTGTGGCCCGTGAACTCGGTATCCCCGCTGTTGTTGGAACAAATAAGGCTACCGATTCGATTGAGGATGGACAAATAATAACCGTAAGTTGTGCAGATTCAGAAATCGGAAGGGTCTTTGAGGGTGCTCTGAAATGGGAAGAAAAATCATTCAGGCTCGACAATTTACCCGAAACCCAAACCGATGCCATGCTCATTCTGGCCAACCCGGACAGGGCATTTGAGCTTTCTTTTTATCCAAACAAAGGTGTTGGGCTTCTCCGAATGGAATTTATAATAACCAATACCATTGCTGCTCACCCAATGGCACTGGCCTATTTTGAAACCCTACCCGAAGGCCCTGACAAAACGATAATTGAGTATAAAACCTTTGGATATTCTGACAAGAAACAGTATTTCATAGAAAAGCTCTCTGAATCTGTCGGACAGGTGGCCGCTGCCTTTTATCCCAAAGATGTAATTGTAAGGATGAGCGATTTCAAAACCAATGAATATGCCTCGCTTCTTGGTGGGAAATTCTTTGAACCTGAAGAAGAAAATCCAATGATTGGATTCCGTGGTGCGTCCAGATATTATCATGCAAAATACAAAGAAGGTTTCCGGCTCGAATGCGAAGCCATGAAATTTGTTCGCCAAGAAATGGGCCTGACCAATGTAAAACTCATGATTCCGTTTTGCAGAACAGTGGAAGAAGGCAAAAAGGTGATCGAAATTATGGACGAATACGGCCTGACCCGCGGAGAAAACGGACTGGAAATTTATATGATGGTGGAAATTCCTTCCAACATAATTTTAGCTGAAGAATTTGCCAAAGTCTTCGATGGTTTTTCCATCGGTTCAAACGACCTCACGCAGTTGACGCTTGGTATAGACCGCGATTCTTCCATCATCAGCGATATTTTTGATGAACGCAATGCGGCACCCATGTGGATGATAAAAACTGCCATTCAAAAGGCAAAAAAAACAGGAACAAAAATTGGGTTGTGTGGCCAGGCGCCAAGCGATTATCCGGCATTTGCCCATTTCCTGGTTGAAGAAGGAATTGACAGCATATCCTTCAACCCCGATGCTTTGATCCAGGGAATTAAGAACATAGCCAAAGCGGAAGAAAGCATTTTGATACATCATTAATCTACCTAAATACCGATAAAAATGAAACGACTCGAAAATAAAGTTGCCATTATAACCGGTGCCGCAGGCGGCATGGGTGAGGCCGAAGCTCTTCTATTTGCACGGGAAGGCGCAAATGTATTGGCCACTGACATCCAATATGATAAAATGAAACGTTGGGTGGACGATGCCCGAAAAACCGGACTTTCCATTGAATGCATTTCCCATGATGTAACCTCAGAAACCGACTGGCAGAAGGTGATAGAACAGGCCATTTCCTCTTTTGGAAAGATTAACATTCTGGTAAACAATGCGGGTGTATATCCAGCGGGCTCTACTACCGAAAATACCGATAAGGCTGGCTGGGAAAAGATCCTGGCAATCAACCTGACCGGGCCTTTTCTGGGCGTTAAAGCCGTAATTCCTCATTTGAAAATGCACGGCGGTTCAATTGTAAATGTATCGTCCATTGCAGGTTTGGTGGGTGGAAACGGACCTGCTTACTCGGCCTCAAAAGCTGGATTGACTCTTTTAACCAAAGATTTGGCGGTTGAATTTGCAAAAAATAATATCCGGGCAAATTCGCTGCATCCTGGAGGGGTGCTTACCCCAATGACAGAGTTTTTTACCTTGGTTCCGGGAGCTGAGGATTTGATCAAAGCAACTTCACCTCAAGGTCGTTTGGCAGACCCAATGGAGCTGGCTTTTGCAGCACTTTTTCTTGCATCAGACGAATCCTCATTTATGACTGGTGCAGAACTTGTGGTAGATGGAGGAATGATTGCACGTTAGTTTTGATTTTTGCAAATGATGACTAAGAAACTGTTTTTCAGTATCATTTCTATTATTCAACTTTTATCTGGTTTTGCTCAAACCAACAATCTCGCAAATAATTACCTCGATTTTTTTGAAGAACCAACCAAAAAAATTGCAATTGATGTATTGGCATTTAACAAACACTTAATAATCAATTCGCAAAAAAATAAGGCAATAGAAATTCAGAAACACCTTTATGATCATTATAATAAAGAGAAATCAAAGTTTGAAAAGAAGGATGATTACATTGGCCAGGAAAATTTAAAAAAAGAAAGTTTGTGCTTTCTTGGATCTATTCAAAACTACCTGAATAGCCAGAAAATTATTGATTATCCAGATGTTGAAAGTGAAAATTATCATGCCGATTCGGTTTATGAGATTCAGAAATCTTTAATTTCAAATCTTGATTTATTATGCAAAGCCTCCATACAACTCCATGAAGAACATCAGAACTTTTGTTTAGTGAACCGAATTCCGAACAGACCCAAATCGGTGGGCATAAACATACTTTTTCTCGATGCCATTCAGGTTGTAGAATATTGTATAGAAATCAATAAAATAGTGATGCGTACAAAAAATATTGAGCGGCTTTTTATTAACTCTTTGGGGAAAGACACTGGAAATAAGCCAGATGAAATACGCAAGGCCATAATCCACTCTGCAGAGGAAGGGACTTTAAAACTAAAAGGTTTGCTAGCGCATAAAAATGATAGATTCTTAAAAAAATCAGCTTTGAACAGCCTTCGATTGTACCGAATGGAGGCCGCCAGTGACTTTTTGCAGCTTTTAAATTTCAGAAAAATTGAACAGAATTTTTACAAGCATCATTTTGAAACAAAAGAAAAGGTCAACTTAAATGAAAAAGAAAAAGAACGCTATCGGAAAGCGGTCGCAGATTACAATACCCACATAAAAGCAGCTAATGAAATCATAAGAAATTCGGAGGAAAAGCGTTTTGCCCATGAGAAAGAATATGACATGGCTTATCAGGAATATATCGAGGAAATGTTGACGATAAGGTACTAAGCAGGATTAGACAATACATATTTATTGAATCCTTGAACAGACGTCCCGAAATAAGGGAACAAATTTTTATTGGGAAAAAAAGAAGGCCAGCCTCAATCCAAAACACTTTTCCAGATGCCGGGGATCAGTTTTCATGATAATCCCATCCGCTCTAAAAAACGAAAATGCTTCAATTCGTAATAAAGAGCAATCATTAAATTCCCGTTGATAGCCAATGTTGGCCTCTACTGGAATAAAAAGATATGGACCAGTTTCGGTGAAATACTTATCCTTAAAAGAAATCGAATCTGAAACCAGGGTTGACCCTGATATATCGGAAACGTTAAACACTGGAGCCGAAAATGAAAATCCCGGACCGACATAGAATCGGCCAGGCCCTTTGTTTAAAAAGAAAGACCACTTAAAAGAAATTCCAACCAGATAGCGGTCCAGTCGCTGCTGAGAAGTATTAAAATTAAACTCCTCCTTGCTTCCGTCCTTTCTGGTGTATTTATATGGGCCGGTTTTAAAAGTATTCCTTAGAGACATCACCGATAGGCCATACGTAAAAGCAACTTTTTCGTTTAAGGACTTTGTATTTAAGTACCCAATTTCCCAGGAGAAACCCAGCGCTTCAGAAATATCCTTTTCTGTTATTTTTTTGAAATCTTTATCAAGATGAGTTGTTGAAGATAGACCTCCAGCCAGAGTTATTCCGTTTTGGAAAGAATATGCTTGAGCAAAAGATGTTTTGTATGGATAAAGGATAAAACAGTAAACCAAAAAAATCAGCTTGAATCGGTTATAAAATATTCTCATGGCACGAGTGAAAAAATTTCTCTGAGCCAATTTTTAATATTTTTCTTAATGTAAGCCAACTATTAAGCAGTTGTTTATATGACTTTTATCAGTTATTTGTTTCCAATTGATACCTGAAATTGTTTAGTCGTATTGATACTGATCTCCTTATTTTTAAATTGACTTATTTATGAAAAAAAGCCATTTACCTCTTCTACTTCCCCCTGTTTCATTTCTCCCAGATGGAACTCACCTATCCGTACTCGGATTAATCGTAAGGTTGGAAAACCTACCGCAGCAGTCATTTTACGAACCTGTCTAAACTTGCCTTCGGTCAAAACAATCGAAATCCAGGAGGTTGGACCATGATGGTTGCCTCTAATCTTCTTAGACCTGGCTTGAATATCAGGTGTTTTGGTCATTTTTTCAACTCTGCACGGAATGGTTTGGTATTTTACATTTTCCAGTATTATCTCTACTCCTAACCTTAGCGATTCTAAACCAAATTCAGAAATATCTCCATCCAATTGTGCCCAATATTCTTTCTCAATTGCCCTACTTCTGATCCATTCACTTTGCTTTCCATCCGTGGTAAGCAAGAGCAAACCTTCACTGTCCTGATCAAGTCTTCCAATAGCCATGGTGCCTTCAGGAAATGGATAAAGTTCACCCAATTTCTTTTGAGTGGCTTTTTCGCCAACAAACTGACTTAGGTAACCGTAAGGCTTGTGGACTTTAAAATGGAAATGCTGTTTCAAAAGGAGCCAAAACTTAGGAAGATTATTCTGTCGATACCCATGGTGTAAAAAATGTGGTTTTGGTTCGACAAAATCATCTTACACAAAATTAATACTTAATTTAGTTTTACAGCCTGATACCAAAACTTAAATTCATTCATGCTAAAAAACAGAACCGTTGCTTATGCGCTTTTTGGTGCCATATTTTTCGTTTCAATCCTGGCAGGATTTTATCCCGCAAACCAACCACAGGGAAACAATGAAATTTTCAATATTGGCGATCTGGCCTGAATGCTTACCGCCAGTGCCATGGTTTTGATTATGACGCCCTGCCTCAGTTTTTTTTTGTGGAGGAATGGTAAGACCTAAAAATATAATTTCCAGGCTCTTACAAATTTTTGTGGCATTGGGAGTCATAAGTATACTGTGGGATTTTCTTTGGCTTTTGGAGAAAGCATAGGTGGATTTTTAGGCAATCCACTTATCTATTTTATGATGGATGGAGTAGGTTCGGCCTCAGAACCAAGGCTTTTTCCAACCATTCCTTTTATCCTTTTCGCAGCATTTCAGCTCAAGTTTGCCATTATAACGCCCGCCTTGTTTACCGGTTCTCTGGCAGAAAGAGTTCGGTTTTGGGGATATCTGGTTTTAATGGTTTTATTTAGCATTTTGGTTTACAGCCCTTTGGCCCACTGGACCTGGCATCCGGAAGGTTTTCTTATAAAATGGGGTGTACTCGATTTTGCCGGAGGAACTGTTGTGCATATAAGTGCAGGTGTGGCCGCTTTGGCTGCCTCTGTGTTTATGGGTGCCCGAAATGTGGCTCAAAAAGAGATTGTTACACCAAATGTGCCTTATGTTTGGTTGGGAACTGGTTTACTCTGGTTTGGTTGGTTTGGATTCAATGCAGGTTCAGCTTTGGGGAGTAATTTCCAGGCAATTGATGCATTTGTAACTACCAATCTGGCAAGTGCAGCGGCTATGATAACCTGGGTTTTATTTGAGGTAATTCGTGGTAACAAACCTTCAGCTCTCGGAACTTGTGTCGGTGCTGTGGTTGGTTTGGTAGCCGTAACCCCGGCAGCTGGTTATATTGAATACGGACCTTCTTTGTTTATTGGTTGTATAGCAGCGATAATCAGCAACTATGCTGTCCACTGGAAAAACAATGCAAGTAACATTGACGATACCCTTGATGTTTTTCATTGCCACGGGGTTGGTGGAATTACCGGTATGATTTTGACTGCAGTTTTTGCCAAAGGTGTCGGTTTGGTTTATGGAGAAACCACCACTTTTTACCACCATCTATTGGGTTTGGCAATTGTGATAACGTATGTGTTTGTAGTTTCTTATGGCCTTTTTTGGCTAACCAACAAAATCACAATGCTTCGAGTGAGCGAATCCGATGAGGAAATAGGATTGGACCTTTCGCAGCACAACGAAAGTGTGTATGAAGAAAAGCTTAGCCATTAACTCAATTTAGGAGGTAATAATGATTGGTGTTTATATCCTTGATTCTCAAAAAAAAGGAGTTAAAAAGCCACAGATTTTTATTTCATTGCCACGCTATGAAACAAATTCTTTTGATTTGTCTGCTTGGGTTTTGCCATTTGGTCAAAGCACAAAATGACCATTCGGCCTCCATTCAGTCAGCTGCAAATAAAATAGAACCCAAAGTCATTGGATGGCGGCACGATTTTCACCAAAATCCGGAACTTGGAAACAGAGAAACAAGAACAGCTGGCTTGGTCGCCAAACATTTGCAATCCCTTGGTTTAGACGTAAAAACGGGAATTGCTTTTACTGGAGTTGTTGGCATTTTAAAAGGTGATAAACCTGGGCCAGTTGTAGCCTTAAGGGCTGATATGGATGCGCTACCTGTGGAGGAAAAGAATGATTTACCCTTTGCGTCCAAAGTCAAAACCATGTACAAAGGCCAGAAAACCAGCGTGATGCATGCCTGTGGTCATGATGCACATACCGCAATTTTGATGGGCGTTGCGGAAGTTTTATCTGGAATGAAAAAAGACATCAAAGGAACTGTCAAATTCATATTTCAACCGGCAGAAGAAGGCCCGCCGGAAGGTGAAGAAGGTGGCGCAAAATTGATGATAAAAGAAGGCGTACTCGAGAACCCCAAAGTGGACGTCATTTTTGGATTGCACACGAACTCCTTATTGGAATCAGGCAAAGTTGACTACAGACCAGGTGGAAGTTATGCCAGTGTGAGTGAATTTAGAATCAAGGTAAAAGGAAAACCAAGTCATGGCTCCAAACCTTGGCTTGGAGTGGACCCGATTTTGGTTGCGGCCCAAATAGTTACGAATGTTCAAACCATTGTTAGTAGAAATGTAAACCTGACCCAAAACCCGGCAGTAGTTACCATTGGAGCCATCAAAGGCGGAAACAGATCGAATATTATTCCTAGAGAGGTAGAAATGGAAGGCGACATCCGCTGTTTCAGCGAGACAGATACGGCTCTGATTTATAAACGACTTCGCCAAATTGTAGAAAAAACAGCTGAAGCCGCAGGAGCAATGGCAACGGTAGATTTGCCACCCAATTTCTTGTATTATCCGGTAACGTTTAACAATGTTTCTTTAACTGAAACCATGCTGCCTTCTCTTCAAAAAGCGGCAGGAAAAGAAAATACAGTTTTGGCCACAGTCAATACAGGTGCTGAAGATTTTTCTTTTTATGCCCAAAAAGTGCCGGCTTTGTTTTTTAGAATTGGTGGTTTACCCAAAGGCAAAAATGCATCCGAGGCTGGCCCACACCATACGCCCGAATTTATTTTAGAAGATGGCTCTTTTAAAACCGGCGTAAAGGCATTTTGCCATTTGGTTTTCGACTATTTGGAATTGAATAAAAAATAAGACAAAAAGCACTTAAAACGCAATAAATAAACTGATTATGAAAAAGATATACTTTTCAATTTGTCTCGTCTTTGCTTTGGCTATGGCCAATGCCCAAAGTTTTAGGATTGGTATTTCTAAAGAATTGAAATCATCCACTTTGGATGGACGCTTGCTTCTACTCATTGCCAAAACCAATGAAAAAGAGCCAAGGTTTCAAATCAGCGATGCTACCCATACCCAAATGGTGTTTGGAAAAGATGTGGAAAACTGGCAAGCTGGAAAAACGCAACTCATTAGTGAAGAAGCCTTTGGCTACCCGATTGAAAGATTGCATGAAATTCCCGCAGGTGATTATTATGTGCAGGTACTTTTACACAAATATGAAACCTTTCGCCTAAAAACCGGCCAAACCGTAAAGCTTCCTATGGACCGTGGTGAAGGTCAGCATTGGAATGAAGCACCTGGAAACATTTACTCTGAACCCATCAAAATCAGAATTGACTCCAGATCATCCAGTGAAATTTCCCTGGTAATCAATAAAGAAATTCCACCCATCAAAGAACCTGAAGACACCAAATACATCAAACACATCAAAATACAAAGTAAGCTGCTGACAGAATTTTGGGGAAGGCCTATGTTTCTTGGTGCGCATATTCTTTTACCTGAAGGATTTGACAGCCACCCAAATGTAAAGTATCCGCTTGCCATTTTTCACGGTCATTTTCCATCAGATTTTGGCGGCTTTAGAACCATCCCTCCAGACCCCAATCTGAAACCCGATACTAGTGAACGATTCAGGATTTCCGGCCTCAACATCATGGAGCAGAAAGAGGCCTACTCATTTTATAAACAATGGACCGGGCCGGATTTTCCAAGGGTTTTGGCCATTGAAATACAGCACGCCAATCCGTATTATGACGATTCTTATGCTGTTAACTCTGCCAATCTTGGACCTTATGGTGATGCCATTACTTTTGAGCTGATTCCTGAAATTGAAAAGCGCTTCAGAGGAATCGGAAAAGGTTGGGCCCGATTCATGTATGGTGGCTCAACGGGAGGTTGGGAAGTTTTGGCAGCGCAGGTTTTTTATCCTGAAGAATACAACGGTTGCTATTCTGCCTGCCCTGACCCGATTGACTTTCAACACTATACTACCTTGGACATTTACAAAAACAAAAATGCCTATTATGTGGAGAGTACATTTAAAAATCTGGCGAGGCCGGGCCACAGAAATTATCTTGGTCATGTCAGTGCCACACTCAAAGAAATGAATCACAGGGAGTTGGCCCTTGGAACCAGAAGCCGAAGTGGCGACCAGTTTGACATTTGGGAAGCGGTATATTCTCCGATGGATGTGGATGGATATCCAAAACGCATTTATGACAAATATACTGGCGTGATAGATACTTCTGTAGCCAAATATTGGAAGGAGAATTATGACCTGACACACATTATCAAAAGAGATTGGCCCAAAATCGGTGAGAAACTCAAGGGCAAGATTCATATTTATGTGGGTGATATGGATAATTATTACCTGAACAACGCTGTGTACACTGCAGAAGATATGCTCAAAAAACTAAGCAATCCGGTTTGTAATTGCGAAGTGGATTATGGGGACCGGGCTGAACATTGCTGGAACGGTGACCACAAAAACCCCAATTACATTAGCAGGATGCGATATCACCAGATGTTTATTCCCAAATGGGCTGAAGAAATGAAAAAAAGAGCACCCAAAGGAGCAGACATCAAATCATGGAGGTATTAAGCCAAACCGAGGCCATACAAAAGAACAGAATCACCTCTCTTGACTTGCTAAAAGGTTTGGTGATGGTGGTGATGGCCCTGGACCATACCAGGGATTTTTTTCACACGTACACCTTCAATTTTAGTGTAGAAGACCCATTGACTACCAGCTTGCCTATATTCCTGACAAGATGGATTACACATTATTGTGCCCCAATTTTTTGCTTTCTGGCCGGAGTTTCTGCCTTCCTGGTTGGAATCAGAAAATCTAAAAATGGACTATCGTCTTTTCTTTTCAAAAGAGGAGTCTGGTTGATTTTTATTGAACTTAGTATTGTGTGTTTTGGCTGGAGATTTAGTTTTGATTTCAATGAGTTTTATCTACTTGTTATTTGGTCACTGGGTGTTAGTATGGTGGTACTTTCTGGTTTGGTCCAGCTCCCAATGAAGTTTATACTAACTTTTAGCCTGATTCTGATTTTTGGCCATAACACATTGGATAACATCCATTTTGATGAAAATCCAATTTGGAAAGTTTTGCACGATGGGGGTGAATTTAAGCTTGGAAACATTTCCTTTTTCGCCGGTTATCCTGTTATACCCTGGATTGCGGTTATGGCTCTGGGATATTGTTTTGGCACATTTTATCAAAAATCCTTTGAAGCAAGCAAAAGGACAAAAACGCTTAACCTCCTTGGTATTGGATGCATAATTCTTTTTCTGATTTTAAGAAGCTTTAATATTTATGGAAATGAAAAAGACTGGGTTTTATATCCATCCATTTCTCAGGATATTATTTCGTTTTTAAACCCAGAAAAATATCCCCCATCTCTTTTGTATTTACTAATGACTTTGGGTCCTGCCTTGATCTTCATGGCCAATTCAGAAAACCTTAAAGGAAGGCTGGTTGACTTTTTCAGCACTTTTGGACGGGTGCCATTTTTCTATTACATGCTACATTTATACCTCATCCATTTAACAGCACTGGTTTCAAGTCAGTTTTATCCGGCTGGGTTCCGGCTTTGGATGGTGTATGTGATTTGGATTTTCATAATTTTAGTTTTGTATCCGATTTGCAAAAGATTTGATCAATATAAAAGCAACCATAGTGAAAAATGGTGGTTGAGTTATTTGTAAAAATATTCCTATCAAATTAAAATACAGTGCATTAGACACCTTTTATGTTTTTTTTATGCACTTTCATTGTATTGCCTTAATCTTGCAGTTTGAACAATAGACAAATCTAATGACAGAATTACTGCCATTATTTGATGTAAAATGAAGAAATACAGTTTCGCAGGGGTGTACCGCTATTTTGAAAAAGAGCCATTAATTGCATTTTCCTATTATCCAAAAAACAATCTGAATCTTAATACTTTAAACTTCAAAACCAGAATTAGATCCTAAACCGGAAAACTGTATGCTGTTTAACTCCTTAAATTTTGCTTTATTTTTACCAATTGTTTTTCTCCTGTATTGGTTTGCTACCAAAGGAAGTTTAAGGCTTCAAAATTTATTGCTCCTTGTTTCCAGCTATTTTTTTTATGGATGCTGGGACTGGCAATTGATGTTTTTGCTGATCTTTTCTACTTTTCTTGACTATTTTACTGGAATTAAAATTCATGAGGCAACTGGAAGAAAAAACAAGTTATTCTGGCTTTGGCTTAGCATAGGAATCAATTTAGGCTTCCTTGGTGTATTTAAATATTATAACTTTTTCGCAACTTCTTTTGCAGAAGGATTAGAGCTCTTAGGTTTTCAGGCAAATTTAGGCTCGTTGCAGGTGATACTTCCTGTTGGAATTTCATTTTACACCTTTCACGGCTTATCCTATGTAATAGATATTTACTATGGGAGAATTAAACCTGAAAAGAACTTTGTTGATTATTCAGTTTTCGTCAGCTTTTTTCCTTTATTGGTAGCGGGCCCAATTGAAAGAGCTACTCACCTCCTACCCCAAATTTTAAAGAAAAGGATTTTTGATTATAAAAAATCTGTAGATGGTTTAAGGCAAATCTTGTGGGGTTTGTTTAAAAAAATTGTTATTGCTGATAATTGTGCAGAATATGCGAACACCATTTTCAATGGCTCTACAGAATATTCGGGAAGCACATTGGTTTTGGGTGCCTTGTTCTTTACATTTCAAATTTACGGCGACTTTTCAGGTTATTCTGATATTGCACTTGGCACAGCCAGGCTTTTTGGAATGGACCTTTTAAGAAACTTTGCCTTTCCTTACTTTTCAAGGGACATTGCGGAATTTTGGAGGAGGTGGCATATTTCGCTTTCATCCTGGTTTAAAGACTATTTGTACATTCCTTTAGGAGGTAGCAAGGGAGGCATGTGGATAAAAATTCGAAACACCTTTATTATCTTCCTGGTCAGTGGTTTTTGGCATGGCGCAAACTGGACTTTTATCATGTGGGGATTTTTAAATGCCTTATACATAATGCCATCCATAGTTTTTAACACCAATAGAAACAACCTCGAAATTGTGGCCAAAGGCAAATATTTGCCAACCTTAAAAGAGTTATCAGATATATTGATAACTTTTACTTTAACAGTTTTTGCATGGATCTTCTTTCGGGCTACCAGTTTAACACATGCTTTTAATTACATATCCGAAATATTTTCAAGGTCTCTTTTTTCGATTCCTTTTTTTCCAGGAATCCAAAATTCGTTTAAATGCATTATAATAACTTTCATTTTCATAATCATCGAATGGATCGGCAGAGAAAATAAATATGCCATTGAAAATATGGGACTAAAATGGCATAGACCATTGCGATGGACGATGTACTATGCACTATCATTATCTATCTTCTATTTTTCTGGAAAGGAGCAACAATTTATTTATTTCCAATTTTAATTATGAAGAGATTTTTAATTACTACTCTTTCATTTCTATTTATTCTGTTTATACTTGATAGATTTTTCTTACTTTTTAGGCCCAATGAAACTAATTTATTTGTAAAAATTGCTAAGGAAAAATTAGAAATTGTTTCTCCTAAAATAAGTAACAAGAAAAAACCAAATACCCTCATCGTTGGGTCTTCGCATGCCCAGTTTGCTATATCAACAGAAGTAATTGACAAAAAACTCAAGAGTTCAAGTATAAATTTGGCTTATGGAGGAGGTGCGAATACTGGAATTCAACTTACAATACTTAAGAAACTAATTTCTGAAAAAAATGTTACGCCAAACTTAATTATCTATGGTATAGATATTTTCTCTCTAACTGAGGAACCTTATTACTCGGATAAATTTATCAAATATTTATTTAAGGAATCTAACGACATTACAGACTTGTTGAAATCCAACATGTTTTTTTCTTATTTTAAACTGTACGGAAGATTTATACCACGTTATATTAATCAAATTAAAACGGGAAACTATGCTATACCTTACTTCAATTCTGATGCGTCCCTTGATCTTAAAATGTTTAATACATATGAAAAATATGAAATTTCAGAGGGTGGATGGGTAAAGGGATATGGACTACTTAATAAACTTTATATAGGACATCCAGAAGCTACATTTAATCTTAATCAAAAAGCACAATATGAACTGGATGCATACGTTGATCTTTGTAAAATCAATAATATTACGCTTGTCTTTATTCAGATTCCAGAACACGATGTTTGTCTGAAATGGAAAAAAAAGTATGACGACTTTGACCTGTGGATGAATCAATTTGTTTCAAAACACAACCTAACTTATTGGGATTTTAACAACTCCCAAAGTTTTCCAACTACAACTGATTCTTTGTTTTTCGACTCTGACCACCTAAATAAAACCGGGGCTGAATTGTTTACTTTAAAATTGGCTGACAAGCTCAAATCTGCTAAATTATAATAATAACTATTGGTTGTTTTGCCAATATTCCTTTAAAAAAAAAATTTAGTTTTAGTTAAATCTCTTTAACTCCAAACTGAGTTTTTAGGATGTTCAGGACCAATAAACCAAATCCTGACCCTCTTCTGGTTTAAAAAATCAAAATTACTTTTCCTTTTTCCAGGAAGTTTTTACTGCTACTCTTTTACAAAGGCCTGAAATTGGGGGATTAAACTTAGAAATGGTAACCTCCACATTTTCAATCATTTGAAAATGCTCAATTATATCCTGAATTATCCTTTCTCCCAAGGTCTCCAAAAGTTTGAATTTAATTTTCATTTGGACATTGATCAAGGCATAAACCTTTACGTAATCAACTGTTAAACTTAATCTTTCCTGATAACCTTCTTTAGGAGAAGGAGTTAAAATTTTTAAATCAACCTGAAATCGGTTTCCAAGACTTTGCTCCTCCTCATAGTATCCATGGTGGGCATAAAACTCAAGGCCTTCTAATAAAATTTCTGTCAAAGCTTTAATTCAAAAAGGAATATTTACCCAATCCTATCAAAAAACGAATCACTTTCATTTGCCGTTTTTGAGACTTTTTCAGGCTCATTTTTAATTGGATTTTTTTCAAAATACTCACCGGTTGGGGTGACAGAATCCGTTACAGCAACATCAGGAACTGGTTTTTCTTCAACTATTTCAACTTTAGGTGCATCTATAACAAATGCTATTGTTTGTTGATTTTCAGGAATTTCAAGTTCCTGAATAACCTCCATTAATTGTTCCTCCTCAAATTTTGGTTTAAAAAAATCCAATTCTGGTGGAGGAGGAACTTTGAACTCAATATTTGAGGACCGTTGATTTGCTCTTTCTGCTTTTTCTAAAAGATCTTGTGCAATAATCTTGATATCACTCAGGAAGTTTTCTTTCAAATTCTCAATTGACCGGAAATCCTTTTCAAGAATTTTCACATCCTGCACCATTTTATCGTAGCTTTTTCTGGAATAATCTTCCGCTTGTTCCATAGCCTTTGTAGCTTTCCATTTGGCTTCCTGGTGCATGGTTTCGGCTTTCAATTTGGCTTCCTGGACAATCAACTTTCCCTGTTGGTTTGCCTGATCTATAGCTTTCTGACTGGTTTCTTCAGCCGTTTTTAAAGTTTTATATAAAGCACTTTCCGCCTCACGAAGTTTTAAAACCTCTTGTTCTGATTGGTCTAAACGACCTTTCAAATTGTTATAATCCTCCTGCATTTTCTCCCAGGCAAGGGAAAGTGCATTTAAGAATGCCTGAACTTCATCTTTGTCTATACCGCCAAAGGTCTTTTTTTCAAATTGTTTCTGCCTGATTTCCAGCGGAGTAACTTTCATAATTTAAGCAAATATATGCCAGGCCGAAATGGTCCTGTCGTCGCTGCAAGATAGCAACACTTCTGAATTTTCTAACCAAAGCAATTGATTGATGCTATGTCCATGTCCTGCATGCCGCGATTTATCCAAAACACGAAGTAATTTTAATGTTTCGGCATCCCAGATTTTAATGGTTTTATCCGTACTTCCAGTGGCAAACAATGGCTTTTCAGGATGAAGTTTCACATCATGAATTGAAAACAAGTGGGCGGCAACAACCTGCTCAATGCTCCAATTCCTTTGCTCATTTAAAGCCCAGAGTCTGATTTTTGCATCACGCCCAACTGAAATAAATTTATTTTCAAAAGGGTAAATCTGAATGCCAAAAATGGAACTTTCATGTGCACCAGGAAGTATAGAAACCTGATTGTCAACCAGATTAATCGCAAAAATCTCTTTGTTGGAATTGCCCATAATCAGAAATCTTTGTTCTATGTTAACATCTAAAGAACGAAGATCATGGTTGCCAAATTTACGAATCTCGATTTGCCTTGAAATCGTATCAAAAATAATAACCTTTCCATCTGAACCAGTTATCCAAACTTTATCCAATACCAAGGCCATCCTAAACCAATTGTTTTCACTTGTCGGATAAGACCAAATCTCCTTTTTTGATTCCAAATCTATCAAGTGCAAACCGTCCTTATTTGAAGCTATCAAAATCTCATTACTATCCTTCAGGTATTGAATTGCATAAACGGTACCTTGAACTTTAGCGACAGGTATACCTTCCTCCGGATTTGCAAGAGACCAATGAACTACAAAACCATCGCCTCCACTGGAAAAAAAAGAATCAATTCCAGGCCCTTTTTCCAAAGCATACACAGGGCCTTTATGCCCTATAAATTGGGCAACCTTCGATTTTTCTATCACTAATTTCAAGGCTTGTTTAATATTCTCAATAGTTTCTTTTTCACGATGTCATTAAGTGGCTCCTCTATATATAAATAAATACCTATTGAAATTATATTTATCAGTAAAAATAAAATTGCTGCATTAGATGAAACAAATTTATGAAGGCCTACCTCAATAAATCCAACATGAATCAGATAAAAAGCATAGGAAGACTTTCCAAGAAGCTGACCCAATGAACTTGAAAATGCCCTAGAAATAAATGTATTTTCGAAAATTAGACCCCTAAAGAATATAATTATTGCAATCGGTAGAAAAAAATTATTAACTATTAGCCCAGGAAAAGTATGAACTCCATAAATATCACCTCTTCTAAAAATACTAAGAATATATATCAAAAATAAAATAACAAATAAACTTAAAAAAGTATAAATTCCATTTTTCTCTTTTTCAACTGACCATTTCTTAAATTGAAACGAGAGATAACAGCCCATAAAGAATTCAAAACTTCTACCGAAAAATGAATAAGAGAGCATAAATCTATTATCACCCAAAAACCCATGTAGAGGCAATTTCGAAAAAATAAAAACCAGAATAAATCCAAAAAACAATAGGATGGCCGATACCCGTGGATATAAAAGTACATTTTTTACTTTGGTGAATAAAAAAGGTGCTATTCCGTAAAAACAGAATTCAACTGTAAGGGACCAGGATTGAGGAATACCCGAAAAATGCAAACCCGAAAAAAAACCTTTTAATAGGCTAATATTCAATATCCAAAGTCCAAAATTCTTTAAAAAAAGTCCTGCATCCTGACGATGAAAATAAAAGTTGTAAATAAAACAGATCGTGGAAAGTATACAAAAAATGGGCATTATTCTGGATACCCTACTAATAAAATACTTACCATAAGTAGAAAAATTAAGTTCCCGATAATCTGAATATCTATTGTGAATTAAAAAACCACTTAAAACAAAAAAGAAGGTTACCCCAACATGAAATTCTCCGAAAAAGTATCCCAGATTAAAATCCCTAGATTCCCATTGAAATGGAATAAAGTGATGTATAAAAACCATGTAAGCGGCCAATGCCCTAACCCCTGTCAAAGCCGGAAAATACGATTTTTCAATATTCTGCATCAAAGGGCAATATTACCAACTTCAACCCAAAAATGACTTTTCAATTATAGACAGCAGAATAATTTATTCTGCTTCAATTCGGGTCATGATAAAATAATATTCTTTCCAGTATTAAAATTTAAGCTCATTTCAGGCTTTTACCCCAATTTTGTACTCTAAAAAATAAATTTTTTATATGATCAGAACAGCTGATGCCCACTGGGCAGGAACAGGAAAAGATGGAAAAGGCCATTTAAGCACACAAAGTGCTGTCTTAAATCAAACCCAATATTCGTTTAATACTAGGTTTGAAGATGGAGTTGGAACAAACCCGGAAGAGTTGATTGCAGCAGCACATGCAGGCTGTTTCACAATGAAGCTTAGTTTTAATATTTCTGCTGCTGGATTTGTACCTACAACCTTGGATACCAAAGCAAATATAACTTTTAACAGTGGCGATATTCCAAATATTCATCTGGAAACGGTTGCTGTTGTACCTGGTTTAGATGATGCCAAATTTCAGGAATTGGCCGCCGATGCAAAGGCAAATTGCCCAATATCCAAGATTTTAAAGCCAGAAATAACTCTTTCGGCAACCCTGAAGGCATAATTTGATTGCCTTAATTTTTTATATTTTATCGAGTAGCCTATTGTTTATCAACTTCAGGTTATTCGATAAATTTAATGTTGACCGAAAACAAGCCATAACCACCAACTATTGGGTTTGCTTTTTATTTGGCTACCTTTTTTTACCCTCAAAATCCGGCATTTTAGAAAACTTTAATTTTGAATGGACTCCATTGGCTTTCCTTCTTGGATTTCTGTTTTTCTTAAATTTCACAATGACTGGAATCACAGTCCAAAAATTAGGATTGACTGTTTCTTCAATTTCTAACAAAATGTCATTGGCAATTCCAGTCTTATTTAGTTTATTTTTTCATAACTCTTGGTTGGATATTCAACCATTGGCTATTGCTGGCCTGCTACTGGCTTTTATTGCAATTTACTTTGTTTCAGGGAATTCCGACTCTAATAGACCGGATATCAAAAAATCTTTACTGTTTTTACCAGTTCTCATTTTTTTCCTTTCCGGGTTTTGTGACAGTTTTTCCCAATGGTGCAATGAAGTTAAAGTTTTGCCTGGTGAGGATAATCATTTTGCATGGCTTGTATTTGGTGGAGCAGCTATGTCATCGTCTACGTTTGTACTAATAGAATCTTTTCAGAAAAAAGCAACCTGGTCCTTTAGGTCTATTTTAGGTGGAATTACAATTGGTTTACCAAACTATGCTTCCTATTATTTCCTTTTAAAAACTTTAGATAACTTTGATAATCAAGGAGATCTGGTTTTTCCTTTTACAAATCTTGGTGTTATTATACTAACCAGTTTGATCTCTTTTGCCTTTTTTAAGGATCGAATTTCAAGAAAACAATGGCTTGGATTGGCATTTTCAGGCATTTCACTTTTACTAATCTCAATAAAAAAGTGATATGAACTTCCTATCCCATTACCTCCTGGCCAAAGAACATGACCAATCTCCTTTATTTTTAGTTGGTTCCATTTTACCGGATTTGGCTAAAAGAGCTGGCTTTTCAACGCCTAAAGTCCTTTTTAAAAACGAATCAAATCAAGATGTTCAACTGTTAAACGGAGTAAAATTTCACCTCAAAACTGACAAATACTTTCACAATGATTCCTTATTTAAACAAGGAATCCAATTTTGGAAAACCGATCTTGATGAAAAAAATATAGGACTTTCAAAATCATTTTTCCTTCACCATTTGCTTTTCGAAATGTGGTTGGATCAAATTTTACTTTTTGCAAACCCTGGCTCTGCAAATGAAATGTACTTCACGCTGGAATCCGCTGATTTTAAGCTACTTAAAAAATTTTTGTCAGATTTTTATTTGGATCGAAACGATAAAATAATCAAGGTCTTTGATGGATTTATCAATAGAAAATTCGTTTTGTCTTACCTAAATCCATTTGACTTTACGCACATTGCCTCCGGTGTATTTAGCCACACAACCAATCAAACTATACCTGAACATTTACCTGAAATATTGTTAAAAAAGCTGGATTCCATGAAAATTAATGAAGCACATTTTCTTGCCCTTTGGGAAAATTTTAAAACGGAGTTTCTAAAACCCTAAATGATTAAACTCTTTTATTCTCTTGATAAAAAAAGAATAAACAATACTTTTTGAAAAAATCAATTTTGCATCAACTTCTTTTCTAAACCTCCGTTTATTGTCCTTTCGCTTTGAAAGCCAATAACCTAGTTTTCCATAAAAACTGAAGTGAGCCCTTATTATTGCAAAACAGCTGGCAACCTGTCCTTTACTTAAAAACATAATTCCAGCTATTCCATCCAATATAAGACGGACAGGGATTTTCCAAAATATTTTATTGTCCAGGGTATTTATAAATAATAGGGTAAGTCCGTTCCTAAAGTTTAGAAATGTTTTTCGCGGGCTAGACTCTTTTAATGTGCCACCCCCAAGATGAAATACAACCGACTGAGGTTCAACCCATAAACTATATCCTGCATGTTGCCAACGCCAACATAAGTCAATTTCTTCCATGTGGGCAAAAAAATGTTCTTCTAAACCATTATGGTCAAGAAAAGCTTCCATCCGAACCATCATACTAGCTCCTGTTACCCAAAAAACTTCAATAGCTTTGTCGTATTGGCCTTTATCCACTTCACAAAAATCGAAAAGCCTGCCTCTGCAAAAAGGGTAACCCAAAAAATCGATAAATCCACCCGAAGCACCCGCATATTCAAACCTGGACTTGTCCTTATATGCAAGAATCTTTGGCTGGCATGCGGCAATATTTTCATCTGATTCCATTCTGGAAACCAATGGTAACAACCAATTTGGGCTAACTTCCACATCTGAATTTAAAAGAACTGCATATTTGGTCCTAACAGCCTTTAAACCAAGATTATAACCAATTGTAAAACCCTTATTAGAAGGATTTATTACAATTTCAATTTCCGGATAAGTATCCCTTACCCAATAAACGCTTTCATCAGTGGATGCATTGTCAATCAAAAGAATAATAGCTCCTTTTGAATATTCTACAACAGAAGGCAGGTAGGTTTTAAGATGCTGCAAACCATTCCAATTGAGAATGGCAACTGTGGTATTAAAGTCCAAAGGCACTTAAATCCAATCCTGGAATATTGGGCATTATGCCTACAGTATTCTTTTTCATTTCCTCTTTGGCCAGATCCTCTGCATTCTTTTGGGCATTGTTTACCGCTGCAACAATTAAATCAATCATCATTGAAGCATCGCCAGGATTTATTAATGAAGGGTCTATTTCCAAAGAAAACAACTTTTTGGTACCAGTTACTGTGGCTTTTACCAATCCTGCTCCAGATTCACCTGAAGCCTTAATCTGGGCAACTTTTTCCTGAGCTTCTGCCATTTTAGACTTGAGCTCACCAAGTTTGCCCATCATCTTCATCATATCAAACATAATTTTCTATCCGTATATTAGGTTGCAAATGTAGTGTAATAAGCATTTGCAAAAAGAGACGTGTTAAAATGCTATAATGAAAAGTATTCAAAAATAGCTTTAATCACTTTATGGTTTATCAGTTCGAAACGGACAAACCGGTAATCCAGCAGAATTAAACAAATTTAAATCCTCAGGATTATTTGCCCAACCATATCTTACAAATTGTGGATCCAGAACTTTTTCGGAAAAAACCAGGACTTGATTTCCCTCCAAACGAGCGGTAGCCCAATAATATTTTTTGTCTGATCCAGCAATGGAAAAACCTTTTATGTACCCATATTTATCCTTTACAACCAATCCGTTATTCACATTTGTAAAGCTGACTTTAAAGCCTTTTTCCAATTTTTCTATTTTATCAAAAAATGGGCACTTGGAATTAATTTGAAAACCATAGCATTCACTAAGAGCCAATTGAGCAAGCCTAAAACCGACTTCCTGTTTGTTTTTGGGATGAATATCGTTTGCCTCACCGATATCAATTGCAAGGGCCATTCCAGTAGCTGGGAGGTTTAATGCCATGGTTTGAGCCTCTCTTAATTCTGCCCATGTACTTTCTACTGGCTCCTGATCAGGTGTCATATAATTTGCCAATTGAACAAAAAGAAATGGAAAATCCCCTTGCTTGAATTTTAATCGCCAATCTTTTATCATAGCTGGGAACAAGGTTTGATATTGTTTTGCCCTGGTAGCATTTGATTCACCCTGGTACCAAATAACACCTTTAATTGAAAGCTGTAAAAGAGGATGAATCATGGCATTGTATAGCGTGCTGGGCATAACAAATAGTCTTTTCTCATTTCCAATATTTACAAGGTCCTTAACTTGGCAGCCAATTTTATACAACCATTCTCCATTCAATGGAATAGATTCAGAATTGTTACCCACAATTTTAATTTCTCCTTTATCGCCACAAATTCCACCATCTTCTGCCCAATCAATTACACGAATGGCTATTACATTTTTCCCTTCCTTTAAAACTCCTTTGGGGATGGGAAAATTTCTATTCCGATCTAAACCTCTGTAACCACCAATCTTCACACCATTAATCCAGGTGCTATCCATATCATCTATCCGGCTTAATCTTAGAAATTTTTCACTTTCAATGGCAAAAGCAGACGAAACCATAAACTCTTTTCTAAACCAAACTGCTCCATCAAAATTTTCTAAACCAGCCTTTTCCCAATAATTGGGAATCGACATAGGCTTCCAGTCCTTTTCGCTTTCAGGCAAAACCTCCTTCCACCATTCACCTTTGGTTCCGGCATCATAAATCTTTAACGATTCATTAAACTTTTGAAGTAAGGACTTAAATTGAACTGTATGAGAGGCCATTGCCTCCGCATTTGGTAAATCAGCAATTGCCTCCTTAAATTCCGGAAATTCAGCCAAGGTCTCCTGACTGGTCCAGGATTCTGCAGGAGTCCCGCCCCATTCACTCAAAATTACCCCAATGGGAACGTTTAGTTTCTGAAAGAGCTCTCTGGCATAAAAATAGGCAACTGCCGAAAACTCAGGAGCGGTTTGGTTGCTGCAAACCATCCAACCTTTAGAATCAATACTTTTTTGAGGTTTAATGGCGGTTTGATTTTTTACATCTAAAAACCTAATCAGTGGAAAGTTTGCCATTGAAATCTCAACTTGTCCATTTTTTACCGGCTGCTTCAACTTCCATTCCATATTGCTTTGGCCAGAGGCAATCCAAACTTCGCCAATAAATATGTCTGAAAATTTAATTTCATTTTCCCCTCTAAACTTCAATAAATGCGGACCTCCTGCTTTTTGGGCGGGCAAATTCACTTTCCAATTGGAATCCTTGTCCGCCTTTGTTTTTAATGACTGGTTTCCCAAGGTCACCACAACTTTTTCACCAGGATTAGCCTTTCCCCAAAAACAGATTGGCTTGTCCCTTTGCAAGACCATGTGTTCCGAAAAAAGAGGAGAAAGGATAACTTCGCCAAAACAAAAATTTGAAAGAAGCAGGGAAATACAAATTCCAAAAGCTAAAAATTTATAATTAGGTTTTTGCATGGTTAAAAGTTAAGAATCAAATTTACTACAGTTTTATTTTAAGTTTCATTAATCCAAAATCCTATCCTGAAAAACAAGAATCAAACCTTACAAAATAGATTTCCGAATCAAAATTTGACCTGAAAATCAAGAATATCAAAGGTCAAGACGGTACTTACCACGTAAATTAAAGCGTAAAAATAAATTCGACTATTGGTTTGCCAATATTTTAAAACGCTAAGGCTGTGGTAAGGTTTGCAGGAAAAATAAAAAGGCTGCAAAAGGTTAAATAGCTCTGTCTGCAGGAAATATAAGATCCAATTACCCAAAACATTTATTCGCAATGAAACAACTGCTCCATATCAGCCCACCATTCACCTGCTTTTCGGGTTTCAAGTGGTTGTTGTAGTGGTTCACAAACAGTCCACCATTCCTGTGTCGATGGATCCTCCCCCATTTTAGCCATATCAGCCTCAAAATCATTGCCTATGTATTCAAAATAACTGAAAAGAAATCCGTCCTTGTGGTAGATAGAGTAGTTTCGGATGTTGCTTTTGTGAATTTGCGCCAGAACTGCGGGCCAAACTGCCGCATGTAATTCCTTATATTTCTCGTAATTTTCAGCTGGAAGTTTTAAGACTGAACCGTATCGTTTTGACATTTTGGTAATTGTTTGCTTATCTGTTTTGATTTGCAATATTGGAGTTTTTACAAAATCCTGATCTAAAATTATTTCCTTTGCCCAGCCTCTGCCACCAGTTTTATTTTAATTTCTTTGAATACGGGTTTTTTAAAATTAATCACCACCAGAATTTTTCTACTTACCGCAATATTTTGGATCCTGCCGGCTTTTGCGCATCCTTTTTTTGTAAGCATGACTGAAATTATTTTCAACGAAAAGGAAAAATCAATTCAGATTTCAGTGAGAATATTTACTGATGACTTTGAAAAGGAACTGGCCAAAGATTGCAACTGTAAAGTGGATTTAATAGCCCCTGAAAAACACGTTTTAATGGAGCCTGTTGTTTGGGCATATTTTCAAAAAGTGTTAAAGATTTCGCCAAACAACAAAGCTGTAAAATTTCAATACATCGGTTTTGAAAAGGAAGAAGAAAGTACCTGGACTTATTTGGAGATAAAGAACCAAAGTGTTGTTAAGGAACTCAATATTGAAAATAAAATTCTTCACCTCAGCCAACCCAAACAAAACAATCTGGTCCGTTTTAAAAAGAAGGACTTTGATAAAACCATTCAGTTGTCGTATCCTCAATCCGTTGGAAAGTTTTAGTGGGAACAAATCACCTTTACTTGTATGAGGTTGATCAGCATTGTTTTATAACTAATCAATCCTGCCTAAACTCCCTACCCAAATTCATCCATTTGATTACCGCTCTAAAAATTGGGCTAAAAGCATTATATCTTTGCCTTTGTTATTCTACCAAAACCAAAAATGTCAATCAAAAAAGGATTTTACTTTTTTGCAGTCTGCTTTATAGTTCACATTAAAACTATTGCCCAAACCTTCCCATTTGCAAAACTGGAAGGAAGCCCAATAGATACAGCTGGTTGGTTTCTGGCAGGTGATGCTAAAATTGGAGATACCCCGGGCGATACCAACACTGAAAATGACGAACTCATTCTTGTTCCACCAAATAATACAAGGTCTGGGGCCTGCTTTTATAAAAAACCAGTAAACATTACTTCTTGTCAGAAATGGGTTGCCGAATTTGACTTCCGCATCTGGCAAGGTACTGGCGCTGATGGACTTGCGTTTTTCTTTTTGAACAACCCACCAGCGAGTTATATCACGGGTGGTGGAATGGGAATACCACCAAGACCATTGGGCTTAATGGTATGTTTTGATACCTGGCAAAACTGTAGTGCAAACACCACCGGGCCAGTTCCAAAAATCCAAATCCGATATGGAAACGGAGTGCGAAATTATTCCGAGTGCCCAAGTCCAGCAGAACCAACAATAACTGGTATTAGATCATTAAGAGGACCAAATTACAACCACGCCAGAATCGTTTATGATTTCGGGTCCATTTCAGTTTTTTTGAATGATACCCTCAGGCTAACAGGCAATTACACAATTAATTTTGCAGGATATTTTGGATTAACCGCTTCCACTGGCGGTAGCACTGATTTGCATAGCATAAGAAATTTCGTGCTTTATACCCAGAAACCACTTTTGCTTGCTCCCGATGCAGGAGTGGACAGGTCAGTTTGCAATGGAACACCAACCACAATTGGGACGTCCCAAACCAGTGGAAACTATTCCTACAATTGGTACCCAACCACAGGTTTAAGCGATTCCAGCATTTCCAATCCGACAATTAACTTCCAAAATGATCAATCTGGTATTCAAACGATTACCTACTTTGTAACCAAAGATACTGTAAATGGAGGTGAACCGAGGTGCGCCTTCGCAGATGAGGTAAAGATTTCATTTTTACCCAAACTAAATCAAATGCCAACCAATACTGTGGTTTGCGCAAAAACCCCAAAAACAATTGGATTCGGCGGAATTTCTAATGCGACTTATAGTTGGTCACCACCTTCACTTTTATCATCCACTGGCATACCAAATCCTTCATTTTTTTCAACTAGTTTGGATTCAGTTGACAAGACAATCAATTATATTGTTAGCGCCACACATCCAGCGGGTTGTGTAGAAACGGATACCGTAAGAGTTAATCATTTGGGCAGATTTGCAAACGCTGGTTCAGATGTAACCATTTGCGGAAACGATACAGTTGATATTGGTAAAAGTCCCCGTCTGGACTTCAACTATTCCTGGTTTCAGATTTCAGCCAACAGCCCAAAGTTTAACTCAGTTATTGAAAACACCCAATCTGGAAATACAAGAGTTATTGTAAGCAATTCGGACTCATTGCCAGTTTCAATTCTATACAGGCAAATTGTTTTGAGACAAGACTATAACTGCACAAATGATGACACCGTAATGGTTAGAATTTTTCCAAAACCAAATCCTCAGATGATACCAGGAGCTTCACTTTGTCCTTATGATACGGTATTGATCGGCGGGATTAATCAATCCAAATACAGTTATGAATGGTTAAACAACGGCACAAGCAATTCAAATACAAGCATTTTTGGATCACCAGTTTTTACTGCCAGAGATTCAACTTTTTACAGGAAACGGATGTGGGCTGCTTTGAATGAGTGCCTAACAATTGATTCTTTTAATGTTAGATATAAACCCTATCCTGAAATTTTTAGGACAGGAGACAAAGCTATTTGTCCCGGTGATTCTGTTGTATTAGGCGCAGGTGAAGTTGCTGTTTCAGGGTATTCATATAATTGGTCGCCAGCACAAAACCTAAACGAAACCAACAAACAAAGAGCAACTTTTTATGCGGGTTCAATTGTGAACCAAAACCTTAGCTATGTTTTAACCAACACACTGGAAGCTTGTAAAATAACGGACACTGTGATCGTAAAAGTTTGGAATAATCCCTCATTCAATGCTGAACCGTTTTTCCGGGTTTGCTCTGATCGTAGCCAGAAAATCGGACCTGATTCTTTGGCAGGATATTCATATAAATGGCTAGACAGCAGTTTTTTAAATAGCGATTCTATTGCCAATCCTGTTTTGTACCTCAGTTATCCATCAGGAAATGAAAACGAATTAAAATTCGCAATCAGAACCACGGAAAACCTAACAGGTTGCCAGAGAGTTGATACCATCCGGACCATTTTACAAACCAAACCTCCTGCCAATGCAGGTCCTGATCTTTCTGTTTGTTCTGGCGATACTATAAACATTGGCGTTCAAAACTTTCTGGTTGATATGGCCTATAGTTGGACTGGAAGCCCAGGAATCCTGAATCCACAAAGCAACGTTTCTGGATTTAGCTTACAAAGCAATTCATCTGTAAATCAGGCATTAATAGTAAAATTTAGTTCCTCCGCAAATGGGTGTACTGCATTTGATACCATGCAGGTTAGGGTAAAACAATTACCGGAAATTTTCAGAACGCCCGATAAGTTGTTGTGCCCTAAGGATTCTGTGGTTTTAGGAACAACCAGTATTTCAAATCCTTCATATACTTATAATTGGTTTCCAAACCAGAACTTAAGTGAAAGCAACAAAGCACAGGTCACCTTTTATGCCAAATCAATTGAAAATGAAATACTTAGCTATATTTTAACCAACACTTTAGAATCATGTTCAGTTTCTGACACGGTGCTGATTAAGATATGGAACAGTCCTTCTTTTAGTTCCGCAAGTCCTTTTAAAATATGCTCTGAAATACCCGGAAAAATAGGGCCTGATTCTATACCAGGTTATCAATACAATTGGTTAAATAATGAAAATTTAAGCCAGAGTTCCATTGCAAAGCCTTTAATTTTTCTTAGGTATCAGATTGAAAATGAGAGAGATTTAAAATATGCAATTCAAACAAAAGAAAATCTAACCGGGTGTGCAAGGGTAGATACAGTATTGGTTAATCTTCAAAAAGCGCCTGATGTAAAAGCTGGTTTAGATATCGAGGTTTGCTCTGGTGATACTATTTTGATTGGCAATCAGAATCCACAATCCGATCTGGAATTTTATTGGTCGGGAAGTGCCGGTATTATAAACCCACAGAATTCAAAAGTTAAGTTTACATTGATTTCTAACTCCAAAAAGGAAGAATCTGTCATTCTTCAGGTCAAATCGTTGATAAATACTTGTTTGGCTTTTGATACAGTTTCCATTTTAGTAAAACCTTTACCCTTCATTCCCAGGCCAGTTGGAAAGGTTACGCTTTGCGCTTCTGATAGCATTTTTAATTACATAAATCCAATTGGCAGTTTAAACAAAACAAGCTTTTCCTGGGAAATACTTGGTGGTAAAATATTGGATTCCAACGAAGTGCAAGCAAAAGTTCAATGGCTTGCTGGTAGAAATTCACTTTCCCTTTTGATGTTGGATAGTTTGGGCTGCAGAAATAAAAGTGAAGCAACAATTGTTGAATCATATCCAAAACCATCTGGCAACTTCTCCATTTCTGGTTCAGGTTTTGTTTGCTCCGGCGCTTTCAACGAAAAGCAATTTGAACTAAACGGGACATTTAGTTCAAGTATTTGGCTGGCAAAAGGAGGATTCGTAAACAGCAGAAATACAACCCGTTCTAACATCAATTTTAACCCAGAGGCAAACAAATTTCAGGTTTTGGCTATACCTATTTCAGATAAAAATTGCAAGGGTGACACGATTATAAAAGAGATATTATTTGGCGAAATCAAGCCTGAAATTTTATCAGCCTCGGTTTCAGAAACAGGTACTGTTGAGATTATTAGCAGCGGTTTGTCAGGTTCCAATGAAGCAAAAATCAGCTTTAGTTCAAAAAGTAAAAATGGTGATCAAGCAATTGAAAATGAACCGCTTACTAAGATTGGAGACTTACCAACAAAAGAACGAATCAATTTTACGATTAAAGCCAAAGACCAATGCCAAGTTGAAAGGACATCAATTACACATTCAATCATTTCAGGTACAGTTACAGCGAGATCATTGGACAACGAACTGGAAATCAACACAAAATGGACACCTTATACCGGAAATACTACGCCAATTCAATATGCACTTTTCAAGTATTCGGAGGCGATTCAGGATTTTGAAAAAATAGATACTTCCTCAACTTTCGGTTTAAAAATCAATGAATTCACTCCATTTGAAAAACCGAAATTTAAAGTCAGGTCAACCTGGTTGGATAATGGTATTGAACGTATCTCCTGGTCTGATGAATTTGAAACCATCCTGGAAATTCCCAAACCATTATTTCCTAACTTATTCACTCCCAATGGAGACGGCATAAATGATACATTTTTTATCCCTTATTTGTTCTGGTATCCAAACTCCAATCTTCAGTTTTTTGACCGTTGGGGAAAGCAAGTTTATAAAGCCGATAGTTACCAAAATGACTGGCTGGCCAATGGTTTAGATGATGGCATATATTTTTTCAAATTTTCAAATGATCGGATTTCTGAACATGGTTGGGTGCAGGTAAAAAGGTAGAACAGTAGTTTTTTATACATTTGTGAGACATGTTCCAAATTGGTCTAAATTCCAGAAAAAGAATTCTATATTTTTATCTTTTTTTAAATATGCTTCTAAAATTTAAATGAAAATCTACAACCTGTTAAATGCCGCCATTTTTTCCTCACTGCTGATATATTTTAGCTGTAACAACAAGGATGAAGTTAAGCCAAATCCAAATCCTGTTGATACCACTAAGAATCCAACAGATACAACAAAAAATCCGGTTGATACAACGAAGAATCCAATAGACACCAGCAACAAATGGCCTAGCAAAGCGGATAGCCTAAGGGCTGATTCTATTTTTAAAGATGTGGATAAATTAACAAAAGAGGATAGTCAGATTGATAATGAAATTGAGTGTATTACGGGTATTCAGGATGAAATTATGGCCAAAGGGAACATTAATTTCTATAACTCTTCTTTAGACACGATCAGAGATACTTATAATAATTGTGCTAATGTTAAAATAGTTCCAAAAGGCACAAATTCTGAAGGTTTGGTCATTGTTAATTTTGGAAAAGGTTGCAAATTGGAAAGTGATGAACGGATTAGAAAGGGCATTTTGAAATGGACATATACTAAAAAGTTTCACGAGAAAGGTGCTGAAATAAAAACAAGTTTTGTAAATTTTGTAGTAAGAAGAAATTTCAATTTTGACTCAGTAATGTTTAGCAATACAAGCCAAATAGTAACCACTATTCTTGACACCAATGCACGGAAGATAGTAATTAAAAGAGACATTAATTTGAGTATCAATTATGGAGATGGAAGTTCATTTACATCTATTGGTTCACAAAATTTAGATCTTGATTTAGGCGGTGAGTATGGATTTAATGTGGACAACAATACAATCTTAAAAGTAGGCAATACCAGTACCGGAGTTGATAGAATTGGTAAAAATTATACAAAAACCATCAGTTCAGAGGTTGAAAGAAGAGGTGCATGCGCAAGTAGTGCTAAATACCGACCATACTTAGGAAAAATAACTTACAAAAAAGGGGAAAACACAATGCTTGTCGATTTTGGGACTGGCACTTGCAGTGGTGAGATAATCACTACCTTTAAAGGTAAAACCAAAAAAACCAACTGGTAGTTTTTCCGATTAACCTATTCTTATTTCAACTTATAAGCCCTTACATTTTTCTTAAAAAAGGTAGGAATAAAAACCGTTCTTGTAATTGGATCATAGCCAATATCAGCCGTATTGCTTTTTGAGGGGCGGGTATCCAAAAGTTGGGTAATTAAACCTTTTTCGGTTATATAATAGACTACGCCAGACCAGCAGCTTACCACAAATTCTCCAGGCTTAACTTGCTCTATACCATCTGTACTTCTCTCCATTCCTTCGGCAAGCTTGACTAAGTTTTTCTCGGATCCGACTTTATACAAGACTCCTGAGGCCAATACCAAAACATCAGAACCAATAGATAAAAGTCCGTTTGGCCGCTCAAGTTTTTCGAGGAAAAGTGAGATTGTTCCCTCCTTATAAACATGCACTTTTCCAGTATTTGAATCGGAAATATACACAGTTCCATTTTGATCAACTGTAACATCATTTAGAAAAGAAGCCCCTTCCACCATAATCTTCTTTTCTATTTTTCGATTTCCTATATCAATCATAACCAACTCAGTAAGATCAGCAACAAATAGAAATTTCCCAAATCGGGCCATTCCTTTTGGGGCATTTAATCCACAAAGCCATTCTTTATCTATAATCCTGCCATCGGGCCGTAATTGCGCTATGCAACCCTTTCCATCAGCCTCTCCAGGTTTTCCATCTATGCAGCTTACCCAAAGGCATTTTTCTTTTTCATCAAATAACACTGATTCCGGAACAGCCAGAATTGTGTCGCTTGCCCAATTTAAAACCAGGGAATGTTGCCCATAAGTTGTTGAGATTAAAAAAGATAAAAAAAGAAACGCGAATAGATTTTTCATATTATTATAAAAGCAATAAAGGGAAAATTTCAAAAATTTGATTCTCTAATTGTTCTGAATTTAAAATCATACTGGTTTGACAAAATTTGGTCTCTTCCCTTTTTTTTGCTTCATATTGTTTACTCATCCACCAACTAAATTTTTAAAATTAAAATCCAAACCAACATTAGAAGACACGAATGTCAAGCTAATTTTTGCCTTAGGCTTTATATCGTTTACTTTGCAACAAGATCAAAACAGGAAGAGAAAAATACTTTGGCTAAAATCAATTTTAATAAAACCGTGAAAAGGCCATTTTCATTCCTTTTACTTTTTTTCCTATTCATCAAGAGTCAAGGATTTTCTCAAAATACGATTGATTTAGAAAATTGGAATCCTGGATATATAATCACAAAAGAGGAAGACACAATTTATGGTCCTGTAATTATCAATTACGGGACTGATCTGGTTCAGATAAATGAAGAAAATACGGTTAAAACCTTTGGCGCCAACCAGATACAAAGAGTTTATATAAAGGAAAAAGATAGAGATATAGAACGTTATATCTATTCGTTTCAGTTCCATCCCTATTCAGATTTTAAGCCATACAAGCTATTTGAAATACTTTTTAGTGGCAAATCTGTGTGCCTTCTATCAAGGGAAATGTTGATTACCGAAACGGTTCCCATTTATGACAATTTCACCTACCGCACTTATTATACAACCAGAACCAGGCTTTCAGCTGACTTTTTTCTGATGTTTCCTGGAGAAAAAGTTAAGGCATTAAGTGGTTCCAAAAAAGAACTTTTGCTTATGCTGGCAGACAAAAAAGATCAGATTAAAAAGTATATTCAGGATAATAAGTTAAGCGTCTCAGAAAAGGAGGATCTTTCGCTTATCATCAAAGAGTATAACATTCTAAAAGTACAAAAATGACAAATAAAATTCCGCTTATTTTGGTGAGTAACGACGATGGTATTTATGCGAAAGGCATAAATTCATTGGTAGATTTTGTGAAGGACTTAGGTGAAGTTGTGGTGGTAGCACCAAGTTTTCCTCAATCTGGAATGGGACATGCGATTACGATTCATGAACATATAAGACTAGACAAATCAGACCATTATGGCGATGTGGAAGCCTATGAGTGCTCAGGAACTCCAGTAGATTGTGTAAAACTTGCCAAACATTTTATTTTAAAAGATCGCAAACCAGATTTGGTTTTATCTGGAATTAACCATGGAAGCAACAGTTCAGTAAGTGTTATTTATTCAGGAACCATGTCAGCTGCCATAGAAGGCGCCATGGAAGGGATTCCCTCTGTTGGATTTTCATTGTGTAATTATAGCCATGATGCTGATTTTGAAGCATGCCGCCCATTTGTCAGACAGGTGGTTGAAGCGGCCTTAAAAGGAAATTTTCCAGACCACACCGCTTTGAATGTAAACTTTCCCGATTTAAAACTTGCTGATATAAAAGGAATTAAGGTTTGCAGACAAGCCCACGCCCGTTGGCAGGAAGAATTTGAAAACAGAAAAGATCCCAGAGGCAGAGATTATTTCTGGCTTTCAGGCAATTTCACCAATCTGGACTCCGGAAAAGATACCGATGAAGCTGCATTGGCAGAAGGTTATGTTTCCATTGTGCCTTGTCACTTCGATCTGACTGCCTATTCAGCCTTGGCCAGAGTCAATGAAATGTTTAAACCTTAGTTTTTGAAAATCAAAAGGTTAAGCTTTTTTAAACTTAACCTGCAAATGAATCATGAAGCGATCCTCATTTTTAAAATCAATTTCAATTTTACCATTTATGAATAGTTTGAAGGATTTAGAAAATGTAAGTGAACTTTTTGGTTCAACTGAAAAAATGCCTGTGCTTTTTCTGGGACATGGCAGCCCGATGAATGCTATTGAAGAAAATGAATTTGTTACAGGATTCAGAAATGTAGCGCAATCCCTTCCAAAACCAAAAGCAATTCTCTGTATTTCAGCACATTGGTTTATCAAAGGCACCAAGGTGACCGCTATGGAGTTTCCCAAGACCATTCATGATTTTGGTGGATTCCCCAAAGCCTTGTTTGATGTTCAATATCCTGCAAAAGGAAGCCTCGTTTTGGCCAAAGAAACCAAGGAATTGCTGCTACCCATTCAGGTTGAATTGGATGAAAAATGGGGTTTAGATCATGGCGCATGGTCAGTGATCAAACATTTGTATCCCAAAGCAGATGTGCCTGTTATTCAAATGAGTATCGACTATTCTCAACCTGCCGCCTATCATTTTGAACTGGCGAATCGGCTACAATCTCTGCAAAAAAAAGGCATTCTGATTATTGGAAGTGGAAACATAGTCCACAACCTTGGTTTGGTTGATTTTCAAAATATGACCAGGGACAACTACGGTTTTGATTGGGCCATAGAAGCAAGAGAAAAGACTAACAAATGGATTTTGGATGGAAATTTTTCTGAACTCATTCAATATTCAAAACAATCAAAAGCAATTAAACTGGCGGTTCCAACTCCAGAGCACTTTCTTCCTTTAATTTACACTTTGGGTTTAAAAGATAAAAAGGACGAGATCACACTATTTAATGACAAACTTTTGGCTGGATCATTGAGTATGACTTCATTGAAACTCTCTTAAAAACCAATTACTTACCCAGGTTTAGCAATTCCTTCCAACCTGGACCGATAAATTTCAGAATGGGAACGGTATTCATTAAACGGTATTCCTGAAGGAAATGCGTGTCTTCATCCAGAAACCTAAATATTGCAGCTGGTTTATTGAGCTTAAACAGGTTTTCAAAAACCTTGGCGCCCCTTACAACATTTTTGGCAATCACATGCAATAAAACATTGTCATACAGTTCAAACCGCGATTTCAAAACACCTCTTGTCAAATTTGGATTTCCAGTATTGATCAGATTTTCAACCAACTGCATCGAATGACGTTGAATTCGAGTAAACGTATAACCCGTAGAAGCCTTGGTTTGCCCTCCAGCGGTTCCAATGTTAACAACTCTGCTTCCCTTACCTTTTTCAAATGGTTCCGAAAACATTGGAATGGATCCAAATTCTTCATGGATTATTTCGAATTCTTCCAGTTTTAAATAGTTCTTCAAATAATCCTGAATTTGAATCTGATAAGCCTCTGATTCAAGATGTTGCTCGGAAAAAATCGTAAACTCTACCAATGCTTCAAAGGGTGAAACTGGTAATACGTACATAAACCTGCATTCGCCTTTTTGCTCAATTCTGAAATCCATCAAGGTGGGTTCTTCTGGATTAAAAAACGGAACTTTTGTTTTGACAACCCAACCTTTAAAGTGCTGAAGTAAATAATGGTGGTTTGGTTTTTTACTCTTTTTTGCCGGAATACTGTTAAAGGCATACGAACATCGAAAAAGGCCAACATTGGTTCGAACTTCAACCTCATTTTCAACCTCTTGCATATCAATTACCTCAGATTTCAAAAAAGTGAAATTTGAATTTTGAGCCAGTTTATATTTCACAAATTCATAAAACCGATCCCCTTTTATCATTTTGTAAGAATAGGGAGCCAGCTTCAAAAGTTTCGAATATTTGGGTCCATAAAACCAGGCATTGTTCCATTGGTGGTGAACAATTTCCTGAAATGGCCCATTCTCCTTTTCCCAAAAACACCATGTTCTATCATTGGCATTTTTGGTTTCTCTTTCAATAATCAGCACTTTAGAATTGGTGAATTCCTTATTCATATAAAGCTGATAAGCAAGACTTAAACCTGCACAACCACCACCACAAATGATATAATCATAATGAGTTTCCTGTTTTAATTGTCCCAATTTGGTTTTGATTTTTGTTTCAGACCTAAGCAATTTTCTCCATTCAGAACAAAGCTAAATTCAAGTCGCTTCAATAAATCTAAATGGGAATTTCGATTGTAAAGTAAGATATTTGCAGCTTGAATCAGCAAATAAACACTGCATTAAAATGAATTTTAAAAAATTATCAAGCCTTTGCTTCAGACAACTAAAACCATTTGTTTTTGTTTCTTTTGCTTTTGCTGGAATTTCTTGTGATAAAAACAACAATATCAACTTCTTAAGTGTAGAAGATGATAAAAAACTTGGTCTTCAGGTTAGCCAGGAAATTGAGAGCAATTCGGCCCAATTTCCACTTTTAAGTGAAACTGATTATCCCGCGGCATATACATATTTAAGAAATACCATTTCTGATAGAATATTAAATTCAGTTAAATTACAATACCGGAATGAATTTGCCTGGCAAGTAAAAATCATAAGGGATGATTCAACCTTAAATGCATTTTGCACACCTGGAGGTTACATTTATGTATATACGGGTCTAATCAAATACCTAAAAACGGAAGATGAGCTGGCTGGAGTAATGGGTCATGAAATGGCACATGCAGACCTTCGGCATACGAGCAGACAAATTACCAGAAGCCAAGGTTATGATTTTATTATTCAGGCCATTACCGGAGCCAGACCAGGTCAAATTGCTCAAATTGCATTAAGTTTGAAAACACTTCAAAATTCAAGAGAATTTGAAACTGAAGCAGATGCAAAATCGGTTGAATTACTTGCCCAAACGCCTTATGCTTGCAACGGGGCAGCAGGTTTTTTTGAACAATTATTGGAAGATGGGAATAAGCCACGGCAACCTCAATGGTTAAGTACCCACCCAAACCCAGATAACAGAGTTGAGGCAATAAACAAAAAGGCAGATGACATAAAGTGTAAAAAAGAGCCAATTGGCGGAACTGGCTACGCTGATTTTGTGGCTAGCCTTCCTAAATAATTGAAAACCAAAGGACCTAAAGTTTTAACCCAAATTGAGCTTCTGGAGAAACTCCGTTACTTCTGTGGCTATCAGGAAAGAAGCAAAAAGCAGGTGCTTTTAAAAATGAAAGCATTGGATTGTCCTGAAGAATGGCAGGAATCTATCATAATAACTTTAGAGGAAGATAATTTTTTAAATCAGGATAGGTATAAAACCGCATTTGTAAAGGGAAAAAGTACTGTTAAAGGATGGGGACCAAATAAAATAGGTGCCCATCTTCAATTTGAAACTGGTGAAAACGTGGAGGTTACAGCCTTTTTACATCCCGAAGATTTTCAAAAAGCACTTCAAAAACTTAAAAAGGACATGGAGAAAAAATTGGCACAATTGAAAGCCAAATCAGATCCTGACACAATGGGAAAGTTGATGCGCTTTGCTTTGTCCAGAGGATTTTCATTTGAAGATTCAAAAACCGTTTGCCAGACCTTGATGGGCAAAAAAGAGTAATCAAAAAAAAATCCAGCAATTGCTGGATTCAAAATCAGAATTAACCTTATTAAATTTTCTTAACTGACACAGCACCAGGCCCTTTTGGCGTTGCTTCAACCTCGTAAGTAACTTTATCTCCCTCTTTTATAGGTTGCAAAGTCCCCTTTAGGTGAACAAAGACACTGTCTCCGGTTTTTGCATCACGGATAAAACCATAACCTTTTGATTCATTAAAGAATGTAACAGTTCCGGATTTTGGTCCCAAATCAGGAGCCTCCTCTACCCTTCTGGAAACACCAATAGTAACATCCTCTTTGGTAAATATCTTCTTTTTCTTTGGATCTGGTGGGGTAGATGATAGATTTCCATCTTCATCCACATATACCATCATATCTTCAAGCTGCAAGCCCTTTTCTACATTGGCCTTGCGGTCTTCCATTTTCTCCTCTTTTTCTTTCCTCTTTTTTAGTTTTTTCTTTTCCTTTTCTTTTTTACTGAACGTTTCTGATGATTTACCCATTTTTTATTTTTATTCGTTTTTGTCAACTGCAATAAAAAAACGAAGGGTTTCTAAACACAGTTTGTATTTCAGGCCGCAATTTAGGTTTTTTCAAATTAGGAAGGAAATTTTTGAATATAGATTTGGTAAATCAATGAAGAATATTGAAAAGAAAAGTTTGATTTTGATGATCAGAGTAAATAAATCTGGTTCATAAAAAAATCCTCTTCCGTTTTTGCAGAAGAGGATTTTTTCAGATTTACTACAATTGGCTATTAATTCATGGTCGCACTTAAATCTAAAGTCCGGTTAATAAAATCTGTCAGCGCTTTGCCATCCAACTTATGCTGGCTTAACAAGGCCAGATCATAGGCCTGACGTGCAATTTTCTGTTTTAAGTCAGTTGACTCTGTTTCTACAATTTTTGAAATAAGTGGATGATTTGCATTGATGGTAGCATTCATTGGCATTGCAAAATCTCCAAACATATTGGCACCACGCCCCATGTTCATGTCCTTCATCCTACGCATAAACTCATTCTCTGTCAACACAATAGGCAGATCTTCGGCCGTCATTGGTTCAACTGCCAGTGTTAGATTCTTAGATTCAACTGCTGATTCAAAAACAGACTTTAAGGAATCTTTTTGCTCCGGAGTAAGCAAATCCAAAGCTGGCTCGCCTTTGTCAATCAACTTGGCAACTACTTCTGAGTCAACTCTCTTCAAACTTGCTTTTTCTATGGATCTTTCCAAATATCCTAAAAAGTGGCTATCGATAATCTGATCAAGTATCAGAACATCATATCCTTGTTTCTTTACCTGATCAACATAAAAAGATTGTTTGGCAGGTTCAGAGGTGTACAACAATACCAATTGCTCGTTTTTATCAACCTGATTTACTTTGACCTTTTCAGTATATTCCTCAAGTGTAAAAAACTCATTTTCAGTATTTTTTAACAATGAAAATGCTTTTGCTTTTTCTGCAAATTTATCCTCTGATATCTGGCCGTACTTTACAAACAAGCCAATTGAGCTCCATTTTTCCTCAAATGCTTTTCTATCCTGGTTGAAAAGATCGCTTAACTTATCAGCTACTTTTTTGGTAATGTGGTTGTTGATTTTCTTCACATTGCCGTCGGCCTGCAAATAACTTCTGCTTACATTTAAAGGAATATCTGGAGAATCTATAACACCTTGAAGCAACATAAGAAACTCAGGCACAACGTCTTTCACCTCGTCAGTTATAAAAACCTGCCGGCTGTATAACTGGATTTTATCTTTTACCGGTTCAAGTTCATTTTTAACCTGAGGGAAATATAAAATACCTGTCAAATTGAATGGATAGTCTACATTTAAATGAATCCAAAACAAAGGATCTGCATTGTATGGATACAATTCTTTGTAAAAAGCAATGTAGTCCTCATCTTTCAAATCGTTTGGTTGACGGGTCCAAAGCGGGCTGGTATTGTTTATTTTCTCTTCAGCCAAATAAACATCTACAGGAAGAAACTTTCCATATTTGCTAAGGATCGTTTTTAACTTGTATTGATCCAAAAACTCCTCAGAATCTTCCGCTATGTGGAGGATAATATCAGTTCCCCTTTCTGTTCTGTTTCCTCCTGAAATTTCAAATTCAGTATTTCCATCGCAGGTCCATTTGGCAGCAGCGGCGTCTGTTTGGTGGCTAAGCGTTTGGATTTCAACCAGTTTTGAAACCATGAAAGCTGAATAAAAACCCAAACCAAAGTGCCCAATGATTTGCTGACCAGCTTCATCTGTTCCGCTATATTTTTCTACAAATTCAGCTGCTCCGGAAAAAGCGATCTGATTGATGTATTTCTTAATTTCATCAGCGGTCATACCAAGACCATTGTCTGAAATGGTTATGGTTTTTGCCTCTTTGTCAAAGTTTACACCAACCTTTAAATCGCCTAGCTCTCCTGCGTATTCACCCAATTGGGCTAATTTTTTAATCTTCTGGCAAGCATCTACTGCATTGGAAACCAATTCCCTAAGGAAAATTTCATGGTCTGAGTAGAGAAATTTTTTAATGATTGGGAATATATTTTCGGTGTGGATCGAAATATTACCTTTTTCCTGAGTCATATTTGTAAACTATTGATTGATAATTTGTTAAGTCTGATTTTTCAAAAATCAGGCCGAAGAAGTAAAAGGGACAAATTGTCAGAAATCTGGAAACAAATAAATTCAATAAAGAGATTCCAGTTTTATACAAATCCAATGATAGTTCATTTAAGTATGATGATCAGGTCAAAAAAAAGGCAGAAGAAAGATTTAACTCATCCTACAACCAGAATTTTCATTGACTTATTTAGGGCTTGCTGAAAAAGTCAAAAGCTTTAAGTAATCAGTCAAAAGTAGTCAGTATTCAGTTTTTAGTTCAAAAGTAGTTGTAGCTAAAGTATTCAATTTTAAGCCACTAAAATATTTTCAGCTAAAAATTCAATTTGTGGTTGTCTTGTACATTTTTAAATTTCTCTCAATTTTGAAATGACAATATTTTTAACCCAGGTTGCAGCTAATCATCCATAATCAGGTGATTTGTTGCTTTTCGTTTTTTTTGATTTCCATTTTGTGTACTACGGATTTTCGTTTGGTGAATGGGTAGTTTTTGTATTTGAGCAACTCA
>JBIPOE010000149.1:0-3223 GCA_044379485.1 Catalimonadaceae bacterium | reverse complement strand
GGCATTAAGGATACCTCCTATATACCCGCAACAAGAAACGAAAAAAAAACAAGTCGAAAAAATATTTTTTAACCTAATTGCATGCAATTCAATTTGTTGGAAAGGATTCTTAACTTAACGACATTGGTAGCTGATTCATAACTTTCAATACCTTTATGAAGGAATAGCCAGGGATTGAGATTTTTCGATCCTTAAATCTACAATAGCCAAATAACTATTTTAGATGCCAGTAAAGGCTTTTTCCTAGTTTTACGGCCTAACCAAAAACAAATGCGAAAACAAATTTCAGGGCTCTTTGCCATTCTCTCTATTTTAAATTTTCATTTACTATCTACTGCACAAAGACTCAAAACTTCCATCAATGAAAACTGGAAATTCCTAAAACTGGATGCCAATCAGTTTGAGAAAAAAGAGTTTAATGACCAAAATTGGAAGACTGTTCATTTGCCACATACCTGGAATGCTGAGGATGCATTTGAAGATGAAAAAGGTTACTATCAGGGATTTGGCTCTTATAGAAAACAATGGTTTGTGCCCAAACAGTGGCAAGGTAAAACTGTAAACCTTCATTTTGAGGGAGCCAATCATACTGCCGAGGTGTTCATAAATGGGAATAGGGTAACCAAACACATTGGGGGATACACAGCTTTCAGAATTGATGTGAGTAAGCTGATTAAATATGGCGAAGATAATCTGATAGCTGTCAAGGTATCAAATGCCAACAATCCAGATGTGGCGCCACTTTCAGCTGATTTTACCTTTTATGGAGGGCTGTACAGAAACGTTTGGGCCCTAGTTACAGAACCAGCACATTTCGAACTCGGAAATCTGGCTTCGAATGGTGTCAATATCGTTCCTACTGAAACCAAAAAAGGCTGGTCAGTTGCCATAAATGGAAAGGTAAATGTTCCAGCAGGATTGGGTTCGAAATATGTAATCAAGGCAAGTTTATTGGATGCAGACCAAAAACAAGTTGCCACCAAATCCATTTCCATCAATCCAAAAGGCAAAACTGAAATCGGATTTTCACTTGATATTCCAGCCGGATTGACGGTAAAAAAATGGTCTCCTGAAAACCCATATCTGTACAAAATCAAAACAGAACTAATGGAAAACGAAAAGATTGTCGATCAACTTCAATGTAATACGGCGTTTTATACATTTAAAATGACGCCTGACAAAGGGGCCTTTATAAATGGTGAACCCATCAAACTAATGGGTGTTTGTCGCCATCAGGATTATGCAGGACTAGGAAATGCATTGCCAGATGCCATTCATGATGCGGACGCCCAAAGGATTAAAGATATGGGTGGAAATTTCTTAAGGATTGCCCATTATCCACAAGCAGATGCGCTTTTGGATGCATGCGACAGACTTGGCATTTTGGTTTGGGAGGAAATTCCCATTGTAAACGAGATTACGCCGTCGCCTGCTTTTTTCGAAACCTGCGCCAGTCAGCTAAAAGAGATGATCGCCCAGCATCGAAACCATCCGTCCGTAGTGATGTGGGGATATATGAATGAGATTTTCCTTGGCTTTGGTAAACAGAAAACTGATTCTGCCAAAGCACTCCATACAAAAGAAACCGTTCGATTGGCCCGATATCTGGACACCATTGTGCACAAAACCGATCCAAACAGACTGAGCACTATGGCTTTGCACAATAGTTCAAAGTATAATGAATCTGGAATTGGAGATGTTGCCAATGTTACTGGCTGGAATCTTTACCATGGTTGGTACCACGATGCATTTCCCCAGTTTGGAAGTTTTATGGATAAGGAGCATGCGGCTTATCCCAACAGGATTCATTTGATTTCTGAGTTTGGCGCCGGTTCCGACCAACGCTTAAGTACGAACCAACCAAACATTTATGACTTTTCGCCTCAATACCAATTGTTGTATCACCAATCTTATTTGAAACAAATTATGGATCGGCCCTGGATTAGTGGTGGCACCATGTGGAACCTGGTCGATTTTGGTTCTGAAGGTAGAAAGGAAACCATGCCACATATCAACAACAAAGGTCTTTTTACGATGGATCGGAAACCAAAAGATGCCTATTTCCTTTATCAGGCATTCCTTTCCAAAAAACCTATGGCGCACCTTGCCATTGGCGATTGGGCCGGAAAGATTTTGGCTGAGGATGGCAAAATCAAAATGCAAGTAATTAGCAATCAGGAAAAGGTGATTCTTTTTGCCGGTAACCAAAAAATAGGAGAAGTTGTAATCAAAGACAAAATGGGAGAATTCGTAACTGCCACTCCCCTATCGCCAATTTGGATTCGTCTGGAAAATGAAAAAGGTTTGATGCTCGGCTTTCAGGAGCTTACTGCTGTATCTGCCGCAGATGTAAACTCGCCCAATTTTACAGAGCTTGCCATAAATGTTGGATCAAACTGTGCTTTTAAACAAGAAAAAACAGGAACCATCTGGTTTCCATCTCAAGCCTATAAGCCGGGTTCCTGGGGCCATGTGGGTGGGCAAATTTTTAAAGGTTCCAGAAGCCGATTTGGTTCACAAGCCTATATTTTTAATTCGGAAGATCAGCCCCTGTTTCAAACCATGATGGATAGTCTTTCTTCTTACAAATTGGATGTGGCTGATGGAGAATATGAACTGGAACTCTTGTTTTCAGAACTGGAACCAAATATGAAGCCTACCAATGTGTTATATGACCTGAGCAGCAATAAAAATCCAAATAAAACAGGGTTCAATCGGGTGTTCAACATTCGAATCAATGGCCAATTGTGGAAAGAAAACTTTGAACCAGCCAAAGACCCAGGCGGATTTCGGGCTGGTAGCTACAAAACCATTGTTCAGGCCAAAGAGGGCAAAGGCGTTTCTATTGACTTTGAAAAAGTGCTGGGCAACCCCATGCTCAATGGTTTAAAAATCAAGAAATTGTAAAACAGTTTGATTTTTGAAGTAAGGCGTACGAGGAAAATTTTGTTATCCTCATCATTCGGCTGAAGCCCTCCCGATCATAAGTAGTGTTGGTACTTCTGATTTGAGAATTGAAGCATAGAATAGGTTGAAAGCCCGTACCCACCTAATAAAGAAATTCTATACAGAATTATATGAAGTCTATTAAAAAATTGAACATGCCCAACCTAGGTTCGTGTCTTCACGAATCAATAACACTTTTGATTTATATCACTGAACCCAGGCAGAGATTATATAAATGACCAAAGCAGCTATTTCTGCAACCATTGTATTGCTTTCG
>JBIPOE010000102.1:0-10561 GCA_044379485.1 Catalimonadaceae bacterium | reverse complement strand
CATGCAGGGCTTCTGGGGTATAATTTTTAACTTGTAATGAAATTTTGCTCATCCTGCAATATTACATTAATTGTAATTACTTATTGAACTTTATATAATAAATTCAGAATTGGAAACGCCTGTTTACCAGCTGAAGGCATGGGCGCAATCGGAAAATTGATGGCTAAAGATTTGGGACCAATCCTATTCCAAAAAACAGTTACCGGGATCAATGGAAATATTGTTTCCCTTTCAAATGACGCTCAAATTGAAGCCGAATGGATTATCAATGCGACTGCTAAACAGGATTCTATATTTAACCAAAACGATAATGGCGAAAAGGATTTTCTCGGAACTACCACTTTATATTTGAAAGGAAAAAGACAGGCCTCTGTTTCAAAAAGCATCGTTTTAATTGCAGATCCCACAAGTCAGATATTACATTTTTCTTTTCCTTCTGAGGTTCAAAATGCATATGCACCAGATGGTTATAGCCTATGTTCGATTAGTTTAAAATGGAAAGGAATTACCCAAAATCCCCAAAAACTAACTGAACATATTGTTTTGGACCTGTCAAAGCACTATCCATCAATAGATTGGAAACAGTTTGACTATCTGGCGCACTTTGATATTCCTTTTGCACTTCCAAAATGGGAATCAGGCAATGAAGAAACATTTAAGGTAAATCAAAATCGAATTTCAATTGGAGATCACCTTGCCTACCCTTCCATAAATGGAGCATTAAGAAGTGGTCGTGAAGCAGGTGAATATGTGGTTTCTAAATTAAAAACCCAGTAATCCGGACTTAGTAAATATGCAATTGGTCCAGGCCTTTGTTCAGGAAGTTGCGCACGGAAAGCCAGGTGGAAAGGCTGCTTAAAATAATGCCAGCAAACACAAGGCTCAAGATTAAAATACCAACTTGCTCCGGAACAATCACCTGCCTGATGGGTGGATAATATTCGCAGGCAAAATGAATTCCCAAAAGTAAGGCTATTGCAGAAAGAAGGCCACCGCTAAAACCTTGTTTGCACATGAACCAAATAAAAGGCTTTTGAATAAACCATGGATCGGCACCAACCAGTGACATACTTCTGATCAGAAAGCGCTGAGAATAAACGGATAAACGAATGGTATTGCGAATGAGCCAAACCACGGTTACAAGCAATAAAAATGAAATACCAGCAAAAATGGCAAACACTCTTTTTAGATTTTCCTGAATTGAACCAATGAGGCCTTCTAAATAAATAACTTCAAAAACACCCTCCATTTGCTCAATTTCTGCTTTGATTTGCTTCAGCTTGTTTAGCTCCAGATATGAATCCTTTATTTTGATAGAAAAGGCATCCCGCAATGGATTTTCGCCTAGAAACTGAGAAAAATCTTCACCCGTTTCTACCATAAAACGCTGACCTGCTTCCTCTTTACTCACAAACTTAATTTCCTGTTCACCAGATTTGGTATTGGCCACAAATCCTTTGGCAGCTAAACTTTGCTGAAAAGGTCTGACCTGGCTTCTATCAAAATCCTGGTTCATAAAAACCTGAATTTCAAAATTTTGCTTAATCATTTTAGACAATTGATTGCCAGACAAAATGATGAGCCCAAAAAGCCCGATATTAAAAAGAGCAAGAGCAATTGTAAAAACAACCGTCCAGGAACCCGTCTTACCGAGTGATTTCTTTTTCATGCCCACAAAAAAGGGCTATTCTTTTGAGAATATGGCAATTGAATTCATTATAAAGCCGAAAATAAAATTACTTCATTTTGAGATGAAAGGATTTGACAAGTAATTTCAAATTAAGAATTATTGCGCTAAAATCAAATCCTTAAACTGGCCAAACAGATAACGGCTGTCGTGTGGCCCAGGATTGGATTCCGGATGGTATTGCACAGAAAATGCCTGACCATTTTTGGTCCTGATGCCTTCTACCGAATTGTCATTCAGGTTGATATGCGTGAGTTCAAGTTCAGCATGCTTATGAACATCATCCAGATCTACGGCAAAACCGTGGTTCTGGCTGGTAATTTCGCAATGCCCGGAAATCAGATTTTTGACTGGGTGGTTTAAGCCACGATGGCCGTTTTTCATTTTAAAAGTGGACAATCCATACGCTCTGGCCAACAATTGATGACCTAAACAAATGCCAAAAAGTGGCTTTTTAGTCTCCAAAAGCCGTTTGATAGTATCTACTGCATAGTCCATACTGGCCGGATCGCCTGGTCCGTTTGAGATAAAAAAAGCATCTGGTTCAAAGGCAAGAATTTCAGACAATTCTGCATTTCCAGGTAAAACCAGACAATTCAAATCCTGCAAAGCCAGTTGGTTTACAATGTTTTGTTTGATGCCATAATCCAAAACGGCAACCCGCTTTCCATTTTCCGGCCCAAGCGAATAGGGCTTTGAAGTCATAACCTTGCTGGACAATTCCAGCGATTCCATATCTGGAACATTGGCAAGTTCTTTTTGCAAAGCAGGCAACTGCAAAATTTCAGAAGAAATAACGGCATTCATCACACCCTTATGACGGATGTATTTCACCAGCTTTCGGGTATCTATTTCGGCAATGCCAACGATTCCGTTTTCGGCCAGGTAGTTGTCCAGATTATCATCGGCCCCAGTTCGGGAATAAATACAGGAAAAACCGTCACAAATCATTCCGGAAATTTTGACAGAATCAGACTCGACCTCATTTTTGACCACCCCATAGTTGCCAATATGGGCCATTGTATGAATCACAATTTGCCCGAAATAAGAAGGATCGGTATAAATTTCCTGGTAACCCGTCATGCCTGTATTGAAACAAAGTTCTCCTCCACTTGTCCCTTTTTTGCCTATGGCTTTCCCATGAAAAACCGTTCCGTCTGCGAGTAATAGTGTTGCATCCGGACGTTGGGCTATTCTTTGCATATCGAATTAAAACGTTATTGCTCTGTCTGTAAGTCCTTGGTTGATTGGGTTCCATATGCCAGGCCGTAAAACTTCATTTGTTTTACCATAGAAAGCAACCCATTGGAACGGGTTTGGGCCAGGTGGCTGGTCATACCAATTTTATCTATAAAAAAAAGGTCGGCACCTGAAATTTCTTCTGGTTTGTGGCCAGATAAAACCCTGATTAACAAGCTAACCAAACCTTTTACAATGATGGCATCGCTGTCTGCCTGGAAGTGTACAAGGCCATCTTCAATACTTGAGGTTAACCAAACCTGCGATTGGCAACCTTTGATGATGTTGTCTTCTACTTTATATTTATCGGGAAACGGGGGATTTTTTTTCCCAAGATCGATGATGTACTCATACCGATCTGTCCAGTCATCAAACAGCTCAAATTCTTCTACGATTTCGTTTTGAATTTCGGCTATTGATCTTATTGACATTATGCTGCAAAGCAACAATTCAAAAGGCTATTCTGCAAGTTGAAGTAGATACTTTGTATGAAAAATTGGAAATTGGATTTTAGTTGGTCAAAACCCAAAATTCAAGATCTTACTTTTGTAAATCTTTTTCTAACACTTTTTCCTTATTTGCATGTTATTAATATTAACCAAAAATGATCAAACCATTCCTTTTTTCAGGCATTATGGCTTTACAGCTTTTTGTAGTTTCAGCTTTTGCCCAGTACCAACCAAGCCCCGAAAATCTTAAGAACCGGGAAACCTTTCAAAACGATAAGTTTGGCCTTTTTATCCATTGGGGGCCATATTCTGTTTTGGGAAGTGGCGAATGGGTTTTGCAACAACGGCCTATGAAACTCACAGAATATGAAAAGCTTGCCACCTTTTTTAATCCCATAAAATACGATGCCAAAGCCTGGGTGCAAATAGCCAAATCAGCTGGCATGAAATACATTACCATCACTTCCCGGCATCATGATGGTTTTGCCATGTACGATTCCAAAGTTTCTACCTGGGACATTGTAGACCGCACAGTTTTTAAAAGGGATGTTTTAAAAGAGCTTTCGGAGGAATGTAAAAAAGAAGGCATCAAACTCTGCTTTTACTATTCACATCTCGATTGGGCCCACACAGATTTTTACCCAAGAGGTAATTCAGGTAAAATGACAGGCCGCCCGGAATCAGGTGATTGGAATAAATATTTGCGCTACATGAACGACCAATTGACTGAGCTGCTTACCAACTATGGTGAGATTGGCGCCATTTGGTTTGACGGCTGGTGGGATAAAAAAGACGCAGATTGGAAACTAAAAGAGCAATATGAATTAATCCACAAGTTACAACCTGGCTGTTTGATTGGCAACAACCACCACCAACCCGTAAAAGATGGGGAAGACTTTCAAATGTTTGAGCAGGATTTACCAGGGGGAAATAAAACAGGGTTTTCAGGTGAGTCCAAAATAGGTGCATTGCCACTGGAAATGTGTGAAACCATGTATGGTGCATGGAACTCCAGAGACCAAACCTCCTGGGGCTATAAGGTTGACAGCAAGTCATTTAAAAACACAAAAGATTTAGTAAGTATGTTGGTGAAAGCGGCTGGACACAACAGCAATTTCCTCTTGAATGTAGGCCCAACGCCCATGGGAGAAATCCAATCAGAATTTATTGATACCTTAAAAAAGGTCGGAATGTGGACTTCAAAATATGGAGAAACCATTTATGGCACCCGCGGCGGACCAATTGCTCCACATGCATGGGGGGTTTCAACCGCCAAAGGCAATACAATTTATGTGCACGTTATGGATCAAATAGATGCCCAACTTTGGCTGCCTATGGCTGACAAAAAGGTAAAAAAACTCAGCAATTTTCAGGACAAAATGCCTGTGGAATTTACCAAAATGAAAGATGGAATTCTGGTGACTTTGCCTGCACAAAAAGCAGGAGAACATCATCGGATATTGGAGATTGGTATATAATCAAACCCAAAATGAATTAAATAATTTAGCTTTTATGATTTTGATAATTTAGTTGCGTGCTTTAGATTAAAGAAAGCATTTAATATGTAGTCCAAATGAAAATTGAACATCTTATCAAATTGGAAATTCCGGAGAAGAACAGCTACATCGCCATTCTTAAAAATGGAAAACAAGTGCCTGTAAGGAGGACACGATATCCAAAGTAAAAGAACTTCTGGACGTTTAGATGTATTAGCCTTTATCCTCCTTTTAAAAACTAAAATTAAAAACCTACCACGTAGGTTTTATTCCGTATTTTTTTTACTCTATAGCATTTCCTATGTATCTTCGCTAACCAGATAAAATATTATTTGGAATAAAGCCATTTTTACCAAATCTGAAGAAATGTATGAAATCACTTAGCAAAGATTGGATCACAGAAGGCCTAATCGATGTGGAATACAAAACATATCTGCTGCTTGCCTATTTGTCTGAGGTTAAAAACGAATTCAACGAACGGAAAATTTATCCTGGATTTTCGGATTTGTACAAACACTATCAAAACATCATGTCGGTTAAAACAGGACGTGAGCAAATGAAAAATGCATTCCCAAAATCCTTAACATCAGCCGATTGGGAGGGAATGAAGCTTGAGTACTCTGAAAAGATTCCTGAAAATGATTTTTTTCAGGTCATGGACGAGATCATAGAATATTCGATTCCCGCTATGAAAACGCATTTGGAAGAAGGAAAAGAACTAGTAGAATTGGTAGCTAAAAACATAAACATCACAGAAGTTGGCCTTAGATCCATTCATACGGATGAAGGTTATTTTTTCCTTTGTGCGCCACCAAAACTGGAGGCCTCTGTATATCAATACACACTTACCAAAGTGCATTTGCCAGATGGAAACTACAGAGCCTTACATGTGAGCCATGTAAGCAATATCCGTTTGGGTTATACAAACACCTTTGAATCGGTAAAATCAGATTTAATCCGCTCTTCAAAATCAGAGAAATTCCTGGCTACTTATCTGATTGAATCGGAAGTTTTTGTTCCCTGGGAAGAAAGTTTGCTGCCAGTTGCCAAACGCAGATTAATTGAATATCTGGCCAATGAAAACAGGCAATTGCTTTAGTAAATCAAATTTCCTGATTCCTGATTCAGGCCCCCTATCCCCCGAGGGGGGAATCTTAACTTGTGAATTTTCCTAAATACTAATTCCTGATTTCTGGCTACCTACTCCTGATTCCTGACTACTTTTTCCTGACTCCTTTTTCTAATTTCTGATTCAGGCCCCCTAACCCCCGAAGGGGGAATCTTAACTTGTGAATTTTCCTAAATACTAATTCCTGATTTCTGGCTACCTACTCCTGATTCCTGACTACTTTTTCCTGACTCCTTTTTCTAATTCCTGATTCAGGCCCCCTAACCCCCGAAGGGGGAATCTTAACTTGTGAATTTTCCTAAATACTAATTCCTGATTTCTGACTCACTACTCCTGATTCCTAATTCCTGACTCCTTTTTCTAATTCCTGATTCAGGCCCCTTAACCCCCGAGGGGGGAATCTTAACTTGTGAATTTTCCTAAATACTAATTCCTGATTCCTGACTACCTACTCCTGATTCCTGACTACTTTTTCTAGTCCTCTTCAAACCAATCTTTGGCATCCTCCCGCCATTTTTTGAGTTTTTCTTTCCAGGCTTTTCGCTCCGATTTTTTTACAATCCGAATGGCAAAAGAAGATTGAAAACCAAATAAATCAGGATGCCCATCAAGCTGAAGCAAAGGCCTGAAATCATAAGAAATATGTATGGGGAGCAGGTTGAATTTGTATTCCAGGCCAAACATTCCGCCAATGCCCCAATAGCCCTGCAGCTTTTGGCTATCCACTTTTACAAAACCAGTTTGTGCTCCAAAACCAATAAAGGCATTCAACCGTCGGCCAATAATTTTACTATGCACTCTTGGAACCAGAGCCAAACCAAAATCCCTTTGCCGGAAATCGATAATTCCTTCTATCGTAACAGGTTTAAAAATACGTTGCACCATGGAAAGCCCAACAGAATTGGCATCCATCCGAACACCAGCTGATCTGATATACACCTGAGCCTCAACAAACTGACTTCTGGAAAAAAAGAAAAACAGAACTACAAAAGATTTCAAAAGTGCTTTTCCAGAAGTCAAAAACGTAGATTGAAGCAGCTTATTCATGATTTTTTGATTAAAACGATAGTAAAAAATGGTTCGGAAAAGTGACAAAAGCCTATTTCCCCTTGGCGCCCAAAACGGTCAAAACCGTATAAATCAGGATTCTAAAATCCATTCCAAGGGTCATATTTTCAATGTAAATGATATCAAACTTTAGGCGTCTTACCATTTGATCCACATTTTCAGCATAACCATATTTTACTTGCCCTAAGGAAGTTATGCCTGGTCTTACGCGATTTAAATGCCTGTAATGTGGAGCCACAGCCATAATTTGATCTATAAAAAATTGTCTTTCCGGTCGGGGGCCAACCAGAGACATGTCGCCAACAAGCACATTAAAAAACTGCGGAAATTCGTCAATTCTGGTTTTTCGCATAAACCTTCCCCAATTGGTAATGCGTGGATCGTGGGTAGAAGACAATGCCGGGCCAAGCTTTTCAGCATCGGTAAACATGCTTCTGTATTTGATTATTTTGAATGGAACACCGTCTTTTCCAATCCGTTCCTGCCTGAAAAGCATTGGCCCTCTTGAAGTAAATTTAGTAATCAGTCCAACCGCAATCAGGAATGGAGAACCAAAAACCAAAACCATTAAAGAGAACGAAATATCCATTCCTCTTTTAACCACCGTTTGCCAAACAGGCATGAGGTCCTGCCTGATTTCAATGAGTGGAGTTCCAAAAACATGCTGCACCCGCACCAGTCCCAGCAGGATTTGGTACATATCTGGTAGAATGCTGATTATTAATGATTTGCCCTCAGTAATGTTTAGAATTTCTTCCAGATGCTGATGGTCTGTTGCCTCAATTGCCAGAATGACTTGCTCTATTTTATGTTGCTCCAAAACCTCCTCCATTTGCCTGTAATGGCCAAGAGCTGGTAAAAGTGTTTTGGTTTCCATGTCATCAGAATCTTGACCTAATTGCACAAAACCCCTGAAATTCAATCCCAAATGCTGACTATTGTTCATGATATCTGCATAAATATCTGAAGCTGCAGGGCCATTTCCAACAATCAAAGTTGGAAAATTTATGATCTGTTTTTGAATCAGTTTTTTAACAATCGTCAGATACCAAACTTTAAAAAAAGCAGCATTGATTAAATGAATTAGAAAATATAAACCAGTGGTGCGGTAATATCTTTGGTAGTTTTTGGTGCCATCATCATCCAGAATAAGAAAAAGGAAAATGATAATTACCCCAAATAAAACGCAGGAAATGAGGTAGTAAAGCTCTTTGATTCTTGATTTTCTAAAATAGTCTTTATAAAAACCCCAGAAACTATAAATGAGAATCCAGAATAGGGAAATAGCAACTGAACTATTAACCAATGAAAAAAACTTTCCTGGTTGCAGATCTCCGGAAATTCTATTTCGGTACCAAAAAAAGAAAAGCCAGGCAAGTACTGCTGATAAAATATCAGTTAATAGATAGCCTATTTTTATTGCCTTTTTTCCAAATGTCATTTTCTACTCTGCATAGTTTAATAATCGAATATTATCAATAGAAATGCTTTTGCCTATTCCTGGTGGTTTTGGGGTACGTATAAAAAAACGATAATAGTATCCAGTCTCCGGCCTGAAAAGCCCAACCTCATCTGTTAAGTTCACATATACTTTGGTCCACTTTTCCGTTGGTTTTATAACAAGATCATAAGAGTTCAAAACAGGACCTTGGTTATTCAATTTTCCTAAAACTCCTACTTGTGCCTCTACTGTAGATTTATAATCAAATTCAAGATAAATGGGTAAGCCTGTTTCATTTAACCTTATCCAAACCTCATTTGTAAACTCCAGAATATCAATATCAGTAAGGGCTGTAAGGCGTCCATATTTACTTCCATAAGCAGCAAAAGCTTCTGATGGGGTATGTAATTCTGTCTTAATTTTAACCGTTCCGGTATTGCCATTGCTCACGCCAGAATCACTTCTTTCAAAATCCTGATAGTAGGTAAATAGCTTTCTGAAATTTGAATCGTAGCCAAACCTGGGTAGAAACTTAGAAACTTTGCCTTTTTCCAGATTTCTTATTTCTTTAAACTGCCTGTAAAATGGGTAAAGCACTTTGTTTGCTGTAATTCCATCTGCACTTACACCTGCGGAAATTTCAACAGTTGAATTACCTTCTGCCAATGCTGGAATTGGTTTTGTGGGGACAGAGTAGGTGCCAATTTGTTCCCCATTTACAAAAATCCAAACCTCTTTTATTTTTTGGGTATTAAAACCAGAATTATCATCGGTTGAAAATGAAAAACTATCTACCTGAATATATGCAGGTATTTTTTGAGGAGGATCATAAATTTCACAACCGGTGTACAAGAATATTCCTGATAGAAAAATTAACCATTTGAAGTAGCTCACTTTTGAAATAAATAAACTGGCAAAAGCATTTTTATACACAAATTTCGAAAATGGAATTTTAAAAACGATATCTTGTAGTGCCCTCTTTTTCAAATCAATAAACCAGGTTAATGAGTTTTTTCTAATGAATTTGAGACGTAAAATTGGGTAAATAATTGAATGCTTGGTTACCTTGCCCACAATTATGGTATTGGACGATACTTTCAGACACCAGGGTTTACGTAGAAATCTTGTTTTAGAACTCGAAAAGAAGGGTATAAAAGACAAAAGAATTTTGGCAGCCATCGGAAAAATTCCACGCCATATTTTTTTTGAACAAGCCTTGATCAGCCACGCTTATCAGGATAAAAATTTTCCAATTGGAGAAGGGCAAACCATTTCTCAACCTTTCACAGTTGCCCGGCAAACTGAACTATTGGAATTGAAGGCAGGGCATAAAGTTTTGGAAATCGGAACTGGATCCGGCTATCAGAGTTGTGTACTAATGGAGCTGGGTGCAAAGGTTTATACCATTGAATATCAGGCCAAATTATACCAAAGGACAAAGCAGATATTGCCAGCCTTGGGCTATAGGCCCAATTTTTTTCTGGGGGACGGTAGTAAAGGTTTAGCCAATCATGGACCGTTTGATAGAATATTGGTTACGGCAGGCGCACCAGCCATTCCGCAACCACTTATAGACCAATTGAACCCTGGTGGAATTTTGATAATACCTAGTGGGGACAGTCAAAAACAAGTAATGTTTAAAATTAAAAAGGACATGTTCGGCCTTATTTCCGAAGAACGATTTGGCGATTTTGCATTTGTTCCTCTAAAAGGCTCATTTGGTTGGTCATGATTTATTAATATTGTTTTTTTAAATTTATATTCAGCATTACACTGATACCTATTAATCCGAAATATTATAAATGGAGTGGGCTAACTGTTACTTCAGTTCTAGGATTATCTGCTTCGCTTTTATTATTTATAAATACGAAAACATGGTATAACCTTCAAGCAAAACCTGTTTTTGCGCTTCCAATATTTATTACAGCTCCTATCCACCTTGTATGTCTGGTTTTTGCAGGTTTGGCTGCAACTATAATTATGGGGAATGTATCGGGTAATCCTGCTGTTGGGCCGGCTAGAAAATCTTTTAGTATTTGGTTGACCCTTCAT
>JBIPOE010000213.1:0-3242 GCA_044379485.1 Catalimonadaceae bacterium | reverse complement strand
CCGGGCAAACAGATTTATAGAAGCGAACCTTGTCAATGCCCGCTAATAAAATTGGAATTGCCGAGCGATTATTTGTATCGTTCCCAATAAGCAAAGGCAAAGCGACAGCCTGTGTAAACGCCTCCACTTGCAAGGCTCCAGGCATGACAGGCTGATCGGGAAAATGTGTGGGAAAAAACCATTCGTTATAAGTAAGATTTTTGAACGCATGACAAATCACACGTGGCTCAATGTGGGTTACACTATCAATGAGCAACAAGGGATATTCTCGTTTTAAAATAGCTGCAATCTGACTAATATTCATCATTAATTAAGTTAAATATGCGCAAAGCCATCAATGCGAATATTTTCTCCATTTATGTAGCTGGATTTATCACTTGCCAAAAATACACAAGTATTGGCAACTTCGTCAGGAAGTCCAACTCTGTTGCTCAGATAGACGCCCTCAACAAGCCGTTTTTGAATATCGCGTGGACCAGAACGAAACATATCGGTATCAATAAATCCTGGCGCAACGGAATTCACACGTATATTAAATTGACCCAATTCCTTAGCAGCTGTTTTGGTTAAAGCAATGACTGCTCCTTTTGAGCTTGAATATGCTGTTTGCCCTCTCATTCCTCCCTCATCACCACAAATGCTGGCAATGTTTATGATCGCTCCGCTTTTCTGTTTTGACATGATTCTTGACGCATAAGACATCATTTCAAACACAGCAAAAACATTAACTTCATAAATGGCTTTTAAGGTAGCTCTATTAAGCATGGTAATCAAAGTATCTACAAGAATCCCAGCGTTATTTACCAAACAATCTAATCTTCCTTGTTCTTTGGTTATCTTGATAAAGGCTTGTCGAGTTGCGGCTCTATCTGTCACATCAAAATAAACTGGTATTATCGAGCCTTCGCCATAACCCTTGTTACTGAGAGAAGCGAGCGAACCAGGCTCTCTTGCGTTTGCGTAGACCGTTGCTCCGTTTTGAGCAAATTTCTCCGCAACACTTTTGCCGATACCTCTACTACATCCGGTTACTAAGGCTATCTTTCCTTTTAACATAACAAAGTCTCTTTCTAACATGAGAAATCATTCTCTGGAGGACCATTTTAATATTAACGCGAGGCAAATACTTTGTGTTCATCATTTCCGCGCGTTACTCTGGCGGGATTTCCCACTACAGTAGCCCCTGCTGGAACATCGCGAAATACGGCAGATCCCATGCCTACAATTGCATCATCACCGATCTTAATTAACTCAATAACTGATGCATGCATTCCGATATATACGCGCTCGCCAAAAACGGATCCTCCACCTGGAGCACAATAGGGAGATAAAACAGTGTGATTACCAACTTTTATATCATGACCTATATTGCAAAATGGTTGTATTAAAATGTTGTATCCAAGTTCAACACCTGTATGTACTGTTGAATATTCACAAATTATTGTTCCTTCGCCAATTTTTGCATCAGGTGAAACTATCGCTGTTGGATCAATTAAGCAGCCCAGCTTTATATTTTCAGACAGCAATTTCTTATATAATTTTTCCCTTGCGGAAGGTTCTCCAACGGCCACTATGCATTCATACTCGTTCTTACTTTTCTTCAGTGTTTCAAAGTTGATTCGCTTTGTGCCAAAAAAGTCACCTTCTTCTAAAAGATCGTCTATGAATACAATCTGATCCCAAAGAGCAGAGACTTTATTACGTCTGCAAGCAATTTCATACATTTCTCGTCCTAATCCACCAGAGCCGTATACTCCTATTTTCATCTATTATTAATCCTTATTACTTCTTATGACGCATTACTAGTTTCAAGATTTTACACCTGCCTGTATGCTTTCACCAAGGTTTAGTTGGTGTCAAACGTTGTGGAAGAAATATTGCTTTTGCTGCAAAAACCCTCCTCCAAAGGATAATGTCGTTGGATTAAAAAAAACTCCACCACCTTGAAATAACTTTTTCCTCATGCTAAGGTTTTTTAGGGGATATTTTTTTGGGGTGGGAAGGACGTTTAGATTTGGGTAGAGTTGTTGACTACTTAATGAAGAAATTAGAGGAATTTGGTGTTAGCCACATTTTTATGGTGACAGGTAGGGGCGCACTTTTTTTGACAGACACTGTAGCAGCCCGAAAAAATATGAAAGCAGTGTGTATGCATAATGAGCAGAGCGCTGCTATTATTGATAGGAATTTGCTTTTTGAGGTGGAGTTCATGAGGGAGAATTGGTTTTTTACGACTAGGTTTGAGACCTTATATTCCCCAAAATTAAGCTGTCAAGGTAACTTTTTTGTGCCTGAAGGTTTTCTGGGTGCTTCGTGCATCGTTCGGCTTACGATTCGATGCAACCCCCATGCGTTCGCTGTTTTCTGCTTCACAGCATGCGTCTCGCTACCAGAGTTCCCACCATGCCACGCTATCGTGTCCAACTCCCCATAGCGTGCCCCCGTCGTCCCAGCTCGCGCCGCATACTCCCACTCAGCCTCCGTCGGTAACCGCCACTCCCATCCATCAGCCAATATCCCCTCAGCACGTTGCTTAGCAGTCAGCTTCCGACAGTACTCCACCGCTTCTTCCCAACTCACCTGCTCCACCGGTCGCTCAGTCCCCTTGAAATGCGACGGATTCCCTCCCATCACCTTCTCCCACTGCCCTTGCGTGCATTCCGTCTCCGCTAGGAAGAACCCACGAGTCAGTACTGCCTCGTGCTGCCTCTTCAGAATCTCGGTCTGGTTCGCTCGATGGACTGCCCATCGTAAATCGGCCACCAGGAATCCATCGGACTGCCAAATCACCAGCTTGACCTCGGACGCCAGCCACAAACGGCTTGCTCAGTCCTAGCTTCGACGCAAACGCCGTTTAAGCCGCTTCCACTTTCGCTTTGGCCTCAGCCACCAACCGTTGCCGCTCAAGTTCCTCAGCTTCCTCCTTCACCCTCGCCTCAGCCAAAGCCTTCTCCTCAGCAGCCCTCACCTCAGCCGCCAACCGTTGCCGCTCACGCTCCTGTGTAGCCAAATGCTGCTGAAGCATCAGGCCACCGCTCGTCAATATGATTGCCCATACAACTCCCAACACCTTCACCCAGCGCCCCAGCCGCAACACGCCAATCCCAATCCGTTGATCAATATCCCGTACCTCCTCCAGCATCCCTCGAATCTTCTCCCCACTATTTCCTCCCAACCGCTCCACATATTTTACCCCTGCAGCCGTCGCCTCGGCCGCTTTCAAACGGGCCATCCGATGCTCC
>JBIPOE010000038.1:0-38790 GCA_044379485.1 Catalimonadaceae bacterium | reverse complement strand
TTTCGACCCACAGAAAAAGCAGTTTTTTTATTCATAACCTTTCAAAGGTCGTAAATCTATGAATATCAAAAACTTATAGAGCTTTCAGCCTCCAAAATGTCTATTAAGCCTAGAAACCAAATCAATAAAAAAGCCATCACAATTATTGCGATGGCTTTTTTATAAACAACCAGAATGGTCTATAATCCCATATCAGCAATTATCGCTTTTATCTTGGCATCCAGGCTTGCTTCTACCCGTTTGAAATCGGAGGCCTGGCTAAGGGGTTCATTTACCGAAAAGTAAAACTTGATTTTTGGTTCAGTTCCGGAAGGTCGTGCAGAAATTTTGTTGCCATCGGCGGTCAAAAACTGTAACACATTTGATTTTTCCATCTCAATTGGTGTTTTAACTCCGGTTTTAACATCAAGTTCCGTGGATTCTTTGTAATCGTACAGTTTCACAACTTCAGAACCCGCAATGGTTTTTGGAGGATTGCTTCTGTATTCAGCCATCATGGCCTGAATTTCTTCAGCACCAGTTTTTCCTTTTTTGGTGATAGAAATGAGATCTTCTTTGTAGAAACCAAATTGTTTGTAAATTTCTATCATCAAATCAAACAGGCTCAGACCTTTATCTTTTGCAAAGGCAACCATTTCTGCAATCATGGCGCAGGCAGAAATGGCGTCTTTGTCCCGCACAAAATCACCCACCATATAGCCATAGCTTTCCTCGCCACCTACTATAAATTTCAATTTGCCTTCGTATGCTTTGATAATGCTGGCAATGTGCTTAAAACCAGTAAGTGTATTAAAACATTTAACACCGTAAGCTTCCGCTATTTTATCCTGAACATCGGTAGTCACAATGGTTTTAATCATCATTTCATGGCCTGTTATTTTACCTGCATTTCTCCAGGCGTTTAACATGTAGTAAACCAGCAAAGTAGAAATCTGATTGCCATTCAATAATTGCCACTTTCCATCAGGATTTTTCACGCCCAAACCCACTCTGTCAGCATCCGGATCTGTGGCTATCAGCATGTCCGCATCCAAATCTTCAGCCAGTTTCAGGCCAAGTGTCATGGCCTCTTTTTCTTCCGGATTCGGGTACACAACGGTTGGAAAATTGCCATCTGGCGTGGCCTGAGCTTGAACGATATTAACATTCTCAAAACCCATTTTGGCCAATATTTTGGGCACAAGGGTAATCCCTGTTCCGTGTAGGGAAGAATATACAATTTTCAAATCTTTTTGCCTTGCTATGGCTTCCTTAGATATTGAAAGAGAAGCGATTCTATCCAGATACACAGAATCAACATCTTCAAGAACAGGAACCAACAGGTTTGGATTTCCATTCATGTGAACCTGTTTCAGGGAAGAAATTTTTTCAACTTCTGTGATTACATTTTTATCATGGGGAGAAACCATTTGGGCCCCATCATCCCAATACGCTTTGTAACCATTATATTCTTTTGGGTTGTGAGAAGCAGTAAGAACCACACCACTTTGGCAACCAAAATGCCTGATGGCAAACGAAAGCTCTGGTGTTGGCCGCATTTCTGAGAAAAAATAAACTTTGACTCCATTGGCAGTAAAAACATCTGCAACCGTTTTGGCAAAAAGGGGAGAATTATTTCTGCTGTCATGCGCTACGGCTACAGAAATACTCTTGTTTGGAAAGCTGATTTTTAAATAGTTGCAAAGTCCCTGTGTGGCCATGGCAACTGTATAAACGTTCATGCGGTTGGTGCCTGCACCCATAATTCCACGAAGGCCACCAGTTCCAAATTCCAGATTTTTGTAAAAGGAATCAATAAGTTCGGTTTCGTTGCCTTCATCAATAAGTTTTTGGATACCAGCCCTGGTTTGGGCATCAAATTCATCAGAAAGCCAAAGGTTTACCTTGGTCTGGACATCAGCAGGAAGTGACATTTAATAATGGATAAAGATGTAAATTACTTGAAGCGGGAAAATTAGGCCATTTCTTTGAGACCAACCAAAAATACATGGTTTGGGAATTAAGAAATGATGGAAGTTATTGGTAATGTATTTTGTAGACTTGTATTAACCACCTATAAATTAATTGATTACAAGAATGACTGAAGGATTCAACCAACTATAAATCACATATCCCTTGCCTTCTAAAAACTGGATCACTTCATTTTTTCCCAATGAATGAAAATTGGGTTCATGTATTTCTACCACGATTGCCTTCGGTTTGTATTTCGTCCAATTGTTGGATTTTAATATTTCAAGGTCATGCCCCTCTGCATCCACAGATAAAAAGCTGATTTCCTGACCTTCTGGCAGATGTTTTTCAAATAAATGATTCAAACCCATGGATTGAATTTTTCTTTTCACAGGTGTCAGACCTTGAGTTTTTTGAGTTTGCCTTGCTGATTCTTCATCCAAAGTATTATAAACACTACTTAATCCAAATTCGAAAAAATCAATTTCAGAAACAGCTTCGCTATTGGTAATGGCTGCAACCAAATTAATATCGTTTGGCCTGGCATTGTTAAAGGCAGCAATGGCTTCGGTCGATAAATCAACATTAATACCTTTCCAACCTCTTTTAAAAAACCAATAGGTATTTGAAATTTCAATGGGGTTGTAACAACCAATATCTACATAAAATCCTTTTGGAATTTCAGCTGCCTTTTTTTCTTTGGTCCATTCCTGATTAGAAAAAAAAGTTTGTAAAGAAGCATCCTCTCCAAACTGGCTGTAAAATTCTTTGGTTTCTGGTCTTATTCCATACCACTTTTCAAGTAATTTATTCTTTTGAATGAAGTTTTTAACAAATTTTATGACCAGACCTTTGATGAACATGTTTTACAGTTTTGGCTGCGAAATAGTGGCTTTTTTAAAATAATACCTAAAGGCGATTTTTAAAATTGGCTCAGAAAAGAAAAAATAGAAAATCTTAAGCTGTAAAACCATTTAACTTGGCAATTGTCTTTCCAAAAACATGGGATATGTGAAAGTTGTAAATCATTCTTTTGGTGGATTTTATCCTTAATTTGGCCAAAATAACAATAATGTTCTCCAACAGGAATAAAAGAATGAATTTCAATAAAACCCAAAAGTCGCAAATTGTATGTAACCTTTTGATTTTCAAATTGAAACATTTCTATTTTGTAGAAACTAGAATAATTAATCCCACAACAGCGGAAATGCCGTAAAAAACAGAAAATCAATAGGTTGAAGAGGTGATTGAAAATTACTTGCGACTTTTGGGAATGGGTTAAAAGCTTTTTGCCTGAAAAAATCAAAACTCATGCAATCGTTGAGGAATGTTCCATCGAACAGCCACGCTTGTGAAAGTGCTGCTTTTTTCTCCTGGTAGGAGGGAGCCACTAAGCTTTCGAATCACTTGTTTAAAATCGAGAAATACATTTGTCCATGGTTGATAAGTAATGGTTCCATCTAAAAACAAAACGTTCATTTTCCTACCCTGGCCAACCTCATTTCCAAAATCCTGAACCCTTTGGTTGTAGGACAATAAAATGTTTCCACCATTGTTAATAGTATCCTTATCATATCCTTTTTGAAAATAAATGGCTTTAAAACTGGCTGATAAAAAAGGGAAGGGCTGAATTCTGAGAATACCCATGAACTCAGAAAAATTAGCGCCCAATGGATGCGCAATCGGTTGGCTATAATGAGTGTAACTGGTATAACCACTTTGGTGGGTATAGGTAAATGGTCTTACAAAATTGTACTCCAATTGAATATCTACATTTTTCAAACCGAAAATATCAATATATCTGCCACCTGCCTGCAACGCATATTTGTTACCCCACCAGCCTTTTTGCGCCTGTATTTCTTTTAATAAAAACTCATCCAAAAACACCTGTCCATAGACCTGCACATTTTTAATAGGAATTGCTTTGAAATCTAAACCAAGGCAGGAATTATCAGGACTTCCGGAATTTTGTTCAATAGATCTGTAGAAAATAATAGGGTTTAAGTAGCTCAATTCCAGTTTAGTGGCATTTGGATAAATGGCTGGGTCTCTGCCAGCAACCACAGATTCAAAAATTCCGATATTGAATTTTTTGCCAATATTAAAGCCCAGGCGATGGAAAAATAAATACTTGTCTGGAATCAATCTGCTGCCTGGCGTGCCCGTTGGTCCAATGGTAATATCACCTTTTAAATTTGCAAATATGTTCGTGTATTGAACTTTCCAGATTTTTGTATTGATTTTGGCGAAACTGTAATTGTTGCCAAAATCTGATAATATGAGTGAGCGATGGCCATTGCCGACATGAATTCGATCGTGACCAACCTGGAAGTCAATAAATTTTGTTGCATTAAATGTGATATATCCCCTTGCCGTAAAAAAATCATAACCGTTTTTGCCAAATTTTTTCCAGAAACCTTCATGCGGAATGGAATTGTATAAAGCAGGCCATTGGTTAACATAACCAGGAGTAGTGATTTGGTTTTCAGTCATAAAGGTATAAAAACCAACTTTTTTTGCAATCATACCTCGTACTTCAATGCCCCTGGTATTGATGTTTTGGCTTGCAGAATTGTCGCTTGCCTGTCCAAGTCCGCCATGTCCGGCAACATTGGCATGCACATCAAACGTATTGTCCTGATAGGATAGAATATCCGCTTTCCTTCGAAATAGGGCATTCCAAATCGGCTTTCGCAATGAGGATGAGTCAGGAGAAGCCCATTCTGAGTTTACTTCCCTAAAGTATTGAATGTGGTATTTGTCGATTCTTGAAAGTTTTCCACCATTCCATTTTTGATTCGAATCCATTAAAGCAACGATTTCCTTCCGGCTAATGGCCTGAATGGCAGAGTGAAATTTCCCGTCCAGAGCATTTGTTTTGATTTCTGCTCTGGTTACCCAATGGTAAATATCAGGATCGATTGGTTGAAATGTAGATTGGCCAAAGGAGGAAGTCCCAAATAAAATAGTCAATACAATGGGAAAGAGGATTTCTTTTTTCAAAATCATGCCGCAATATGGCAGGTCTATTTTATTTTCTGCTAGCTAATATTGGTTACAAATACTGGCCAAATCCATTTCATTTGTACTTCAAAGGGTTTTATCAAAATAAAAATCCCTTTTTTTGCAACCCTTTTAGTTGCCAATACAGTTTATTTTGGAAGACAATCATATTCATATCGTCTCATTTGACATTCCTTATCCCCCTGATTATGGGGGAGTTATTGATGTTTTTTTTAAAATAAAGGCACTTTCAGATTTAGGCGTAAAAATACATTTGCATTGCTTTCAGTATGGTAGAAAAAAATCGACCATATTGGAAGGATTATGTCATGAGGTATTCTATTATCCCAGGAAACGTATTTATACCGGCATTGTTAGTAGGGTGCCCTATATAGTTGGTTCCAGAATTAATCCGGATTTATTGGAGAGATTGTCCCTGGATGCATATCCGATTCTTTTTGAGGGCCTTCACACATGCGCCTATCTGGATCATCCCTTATTGGCTGAAAAAACCAAGGGAGTTCGAATGCATAATGTTGAATGGCAGTATTACAGAGGTTTGTTTGATTATTCTACAGATGCCTTTAAATCAATATATTACGCTGTAGAATCCAAACGGCTTCATCGGTTTGAGTCTGTTTTGATTCATGCCAATCATATATTTGGAATAAGTAAAACCGAAACTGAATATCTGATAAACCGATATCCGCAAACTACACTTTTGTTTCCGTTTCATGGGGTAAATATCAACCTCGAACAAAGCGGAACTGGAAAATTTGCACTCTATCATGGTAATTTAAGTGTTCCGGAAAATGAAGAAGCGGTTTATTGGTTGTTGGAAAATTTAAAATCTGATGTAAAATTTCCAATAATCATTGCAGGTAAAAAGCCAAACCCCAAATTAAAAACTGCTATTGAAGCCAAATTGGGTTTTGAATTGGTTGAAAATCCTTCAGATCAAAAAATGGATGACTTAATTACCAATGCCCAACTTCATATTTTACCTACCTTTCAATCCACAGGGGTCAAACTGAAATTAATTAAATCTTTGTTTAGAGGTCGTTTTGTGTTGGTTAATCCTGAAATGGTGGAGGGAACAGGGCTTGAGGAATTGTGCTACATTTTTAAGAATCCTGATTCCTTGAATAGGTTGGTCAAAGAACTCAAAAGTAAGGTGTATGAAAAAAGTGAAAATGAAAAAAGAGGGAGTTTTCTTTCGACTTATGATGATAGAAAGGCAGCCAGAACGATAATCGCAAAACTCTTTACATAGCCTTTTGAGGCTGATAGTGATGGTTTTTTCGTATTTTTTTTGATAGACTATTATTTACTTTAAAGGGATAATAGCTTAGAATAAAGGGGTAAAACAAAATTTAGATCGGAAAACCCTTGAATATTTGGAATTAAATTTGGTGAAAGTTTTTGTTAAACCAAACTTTGTACCGAAAATCAATTTAGTTCAATTAATAATGAAAAAAATATTACTTGCCTTTTCCGGTATTTTAATTGGTAGTTATTGTGCTTTCGCTCAGCAGCGAATTGTTCTTTTAGAACATTTTACACAGGCTTCTTGTCCTCCTTGTGCATCGTTGAATCCTCCGCTTACGGCACTTTTGGATCAAAATCCAGACAAAATTGTTGCCATAAAATATCAAACTTCCTGGCCAGGAACTGATCCTATGAATGCAGCTAATCCAACAGATGTTGCAACAAGAGTAACGTACTATGGTGTTTCGGGCGTACCGAATTCAGTAATGGAAGGCAATTTCTATAATGGTTCTCCAACAGGTGTTACACAAGCAAAAATAGATCAAAGACATGCTTTGGATGCAACCATGAATACCAGTGTAGTTTATAACATTATTGATAACGCGGCTCCTACAAAAGATTCAATTTTGGTTACGGTAAAATTAAATGCTTTATCTACCATACCTACAGGTCATGTTTTACATACTGCTGTTATAGAAAGAGAAATTGAGTTTGCTACTGCACCTGGTACCAATGGAGAAAAGAAATTTGAAAGTGTAATGAGAAAAATGTTGCCATCTGCTAGTGGAACAATTTTACCAGCTATGACAGCTGGGCAAGAAGCTACTTATACCTTCAAATGGGCCATTACAAAAGTGAATGGAACCTTAGAGTTTTATAACCTTGGGCAGGTAGCTGCAGTGGCGTTTGTTCAAAATTCAGCTACAAAAGCGATTTTAAATGCCGGTTATGCTGAACCTAAACCATGGTTGGCAATGGCTAAAGGAGAAGATACCAAATCAGCAAAAATTAAGTCAGGTGATGTAGTTTCTTATAATCTTAACTTAACTTCTAAGGCTTCAGTTGACCAAAATATTAGGGTTAAGGCTTCAGTTACAAGTTTACCTGTAGGTTGGACACTTCAACTTGCAGAAGGTGCAAACACTTTTGGTGACACAGCAAGCATTGCTCTTCCTGCAAATACTTCAAAAACTGTTACTGTAACTGTTAATGGTCCAAATGCAGGGTCGCTTAATAAAAAGATTGCCATCAATGTTGAAGCCAATTCTTACACCATTTATCCTTCAGTAAAAAATACCGTTAAGTTTACCGCAATAACACCATCTGAAGTTTTATTTGTAGATCATGGTGGAACTGGATTGTCCCGATTCACACAGGGCTTCAACTCAGCAACTATGCCTTTTGTGGCTTTGAATGCTGAAGAATCAGGTGATTTAGATCCGGACGGTTTTAATCTTACGAATATTAAAAAGTTTTATTATTCAACAGGTTCTGCAACTTCAGGAAATTTAACAGAAGAAAAAGCCAATTTATTTACTTCCTACCTTAACTCTGGTGGAAAGATGTTTATGATGGGTCAGGATATTGGCTATGAAGTAGATAGGGCTGGCAATGCTGTTGCAGGTGACTTCTATGCATATTATATGGGTGCAGAATACGTAGGTGATGGTGCCACTACATCCACTACTGTATCCAGAATCGTTGATGATGTTATGTTAGCCCCTCATTTTGTAGGATCAGCTACTGTAAGTGGATCAGGTAGCTATCCCGATCAGCTGGCTGTTTCAGGGTCTTCTGCGAATGGAATTGGCTTTTTAAAATATGCCAATGAAAACATAGCTGCCATCTACAATGAATTTGAAAACTGGAAACTAATTTACGTGGGGTTCAGAATGGAGGGTTTGTCTACTACGGGAACTGGTTTAGTTTACAGAAATGCCCTAATTAAGAAAAGTGGTGAATGGTTTGATGGAATATTAACTTCTAATGAATTTACTAAAGAAATGCAAAGTTTATCGCCTGCTTTTCCAAATCCAGCCAGTAAGAAACTGTTTGTGCCTGTTGCCTCAGGAAAAGGAAATATAGTTATTACCAATATTTCTGGAAAAGTTGTTAAAAATGAGGAGGTTTCAAGTGCAGAAACCAATGTTCAGGTTTTGGATACCGAGAATTTAAAGTCAGGCTTATACTTCTTACATACCCAAATAGGTGGTAAAAAATCTGAGGTTCAAAAAATTGTTATAGAATAAGTTTTGATTTTTGTTTCAAACTTTGTCAGGAAGCTTGATTCTCTATGACCAAAGTTTTATACATTAAATATGTCATTTATTAAACGAATTTTGTTAAGTGGTGCAATAATATTTTGCACCACTTTTTCTTTTGCTCAAACTGCATTTAGGAAACTCCCGGAAGTAGACCTTAAAACAATCGGGGGAGAAAGTATTAAATCTACTGCTTTATTAAATCAGGAAGGCCTTACTGTTATTAACTTTTGGGCTACCTGGTGTAAGCCTTGCATGTTGGAACTTAATAATATCAAGGAACTATACAGCGATTGGCAAAAGGAAACGAAGGTAAAAATTGTAGCTGTTTCAATTGACGATAGTAGAAATACTTCAAAAGTAGGGCCCTTGGTAAATGGTAAAGGTTGGTTGTACCAAATTGCCCTTGATCCAAATGGCGATTTCAAAAGAGCCTTAAATGTAAATAACATACCGCACACCTTTTTGTTAAATGCAAAAGGTGATATTTTATGGCAGCACAACTCTTATGCGCCCGGAGATGAGGACGAATTGTTTGAGGTAATCAAGAAAAATACACCAAAGCCATAACTATTATTTTTTCTTCAATTGAAATTTAATTTTTTCTCTTTTTTCCTCCTTTGCCTGTTTTTTAAATCCATTTCGGCATTTGGGCAGGAGGAAGAATCAGACCCGCAGGAAGCAAGTTATATACATGGTGATTTCCAGTCAGATGCCCAGTATTATTTTTATGAACCGAAATTAAACACCCAAAAGGTAAAAGAGGTCGTAGGGAATAACAGTTATCTGAATTTGCTGTATGACAGGGGAAATCTATCCGGAGGCGTTCGATTTGAAGTTTACCAACCACCATTATTGGGTTATGATCAAAGATTGAAGGGTGCAGGAATTCCTTTTCGGTTTATTAACTACAAATGGAAAGAGCTATCTGTAACAGTAGGGAATTTTTATGAGCAATTTGGAAGTGGTTTAATCTACAGAAGTTATTGGGAGTGGGGACTTGGTTTTGACAATTCAGTTGATGGTGTAAAACTTCGCTATAATGTTTTGGAAGGTATTCAGATAAAAGCCTTTGCAGGAAAACAAAGATTGTATTTTGAACAAGGGCCTGGTATTGTCAGAGGTGTGGATGTTGATTTTTCAATCAATGAATTGATACCAGGTTTGGAAATGAATGCCACAAAAATAACTTGTGGTGTTGGAGCGGTAAGTAAATTTCAGGAAGATGATGATCCTGTTTTGGTGCTTCCAGAAAATGTTGCTGCCTTTTCAGGAAGGGCCAAGGTTGCCAGAAATAATTTTAGTTTAGAGGGTGAATATGCCTATAAAGCCAATGATCCCAGTTTTGCCAATAATTCTATTTACAGGCAGGGGCAGGCTTTGGTGCTTACTGGTGGCTATTCGAAAAACGGATATGGAATATCTTTAGGTGCGAAACGCATTGATAATTTTGACTTTCGTTCAGGTCGGAATTCTTCCTTTAACGACTTGTTAATTAATTATTTACCGCCTTTGACGCCTCAGCACACCTATCGTTTAGCTACCTTATACCCATATGCTACACAACCTTTAGGCGAAATGGGAGCTCAGGCAGATTTGTTTTATAATGCCAAAGAGGGAAGTGTCATTGGTGGGAAATATGGAACAAATTTTACAATTAATTATTGCCAGATCAGGGGAATAAAAACAAGTAAAGTTGTTGGAGAGGATAGCGCTAAAGGTTATAATTCTAACTTTTTTGATATCAGTCAAAATACTTATTATCAGAATTTGAGTGTTGAAATTTCTAAAAAAATTAATCCTAAGGTAAAAGCCATTGTTTCCTACATTTTTATTGAGGCAGATAATCAGGTGCTACGGATTTCCAACAATACAGATGTGAAAACTATTTACTCACATATAGGTGTTTTGGATGTTTCCTGGAAATTCAAACCCAAACACACCCTAAGAGCTGAGCTTCAAAATCTTAGTACCAAACAAGATAATGGATCTTGGGCCATGGGTTTATTGGAATATCAAATGGGTTCTCACTATTTCTTTGCCATTTATAATGAATATAACTATGGAAATAGTATAGAAAGCCAGCGAATAAATTATTTGGGAGGTTCGGTTGGTTACACAAAAGGAACCGTACGAATTTCACTTTCTGGTGGTCGCCAAAGGGCGGGCGTATTTTGCGTTGGGGGTGTTTGTAGGTTTGTGCCAGCAAGTTCAGGAGTTTCAATATCCATGGCAGCAAGTTTCTAGAATTTTTTCTATATACCATTTCTTTTTAATCTGTTTCCTAAATACCAGGGTAGTAGATTGGAAGAATATTGACCAATTTAGTATTTATAAATTTAGTGTTAAACCTATAGCAGGTATTGACATGATTCATTAGGCCTAAGGTAAATACTATGTATTGTTGAAGGAAAGTTGTTAAAAAAATGTACTTTGAATTCTTTAATTAATCTGGTTGAGATTAATTAATAGGAATTACTTTAAACTTATCCTTACGTTGAGTCCAGATTTGTGAGGCTGACAAAAAATATGATCTGATCGATTTGAGTAAGCAATAGTGAGTATTAAGTTATCCCATTTCATAACAGGTGATAAGTAAGGTTCAATAAATAGGGAAGTTGAAAATAAAGAACTAGTTAAAAAGTTGACTTGGCGAATAATATCCTAAGCATCGGCAAACTCCGAATTTGCCTTTCATTTCAAAATCATCGGGCAGGTTAATAACTGTTCAGTTTTTACTCCCTTATATGGTTAAACAAATTTCAAATCAGGTTATTTTTTGATTGAACGGAATAGGGAAGACTTCTTAATTTTTTAAGAAAGGATCTACTTTGGTATGATTAATTCAATCCTGATTTTAAACAAATTCAAAACAAACGTCAAAATTCCAGTATTTAAGATTGGGATTGATTATTTATATAAAGTTTTCAAGAAAAATAAACAATTCTTGTTGAAATATTTTTTAGTATTTAATTTGGTGAAAATTTAGGTTTAGTTCGTTTTAAGGCATTTTTGTTTTTTAAAACTTAAAATTCAGAAAGAAAAGCAAATTTAATTTTGTTTTACTCGAAAAACTTTTCGGATATTTGCAAGACAGAAAATTGAAATATTCAAAGGTCTGTGCGTCCTATTAATACACCATTTTTTTTACACCATTAATGAAACAGTATGGCCTCAAATCCAGTCTTTCTGGATTGGATATTACTGGTATTTCAACCTCAGGGGATGTACATTGGAATTTAAGTCCGGCATCTTTAGTTGAAAAATCGCTTTCTAATTCAGAAGGCTTTTTAACCGATACAGGTGCACTCATGTGTGACACTGGCAGATTTACTGGAAGAGCACCAGATGATCGGTTTATTGTTCAAGATTCAATTACTGAAAACCAGGTTTGGTGGAAGGAATTTAATCGTCCCACAAGTCCTGAAGTTTTCTCTAATTTAAAATCCAGGCTTATACATTTTTTAAAGGACAAAAATCTTTTTGTTAAAGATGTATTTGCTTGTGCTTCAGAAGATTATAGAATGAGGGTTCGGGTAGTTAATACTCAGGCTTATCACAATCTTTTTGTGCACAATATGTTCATTCGGCCAGATCAAAACGAGCTAACCAGTTTTGTCCCTGAATGGACTGTAATTAATGCACCTGAGTTTGAAGCAGATCCAGCCGTTGATGGTGTTAGAAGCAAAAATTTTGCAATCATTAATTTTTCAGAAAAATGCATCATAATTGGAGGGACTGGTTATACAGGAGAAATCAAAAAGGGAATTTTTTCTGTTTTGAATTTTCTTTTGCCTACCGAACACAAAGTGCTGTCGATGCATTGTTCAGCCAATGAAGGTGGCGATGGGCAAACTGCACTATTCTTTGGTCTCTCAGGAACCGGAAAAACCACGCTATCTACTGATCCCGATCGAAAATTGATTGGTGATGATGAGCATGGTTGGGCTAAAAATCAGATTTTTAATTTTGAAGGTGGTTGTTATGCCAAGGTTATTAATCTAAGTCCCAAGGGTGAGCCTGATATTTTTAAGGCTGTTAAATTTGGAGCGGTTCTGGAAAATACCAGATTCATTTCCGAATCTCGTTCAGTTGAATATGCAAATTCTGAGGTAACTGAAAACACCAGAGTTTCTTATCCAATTCATTATATTGAAAACGCCAAAGAACTTTCGGTTGGTGTACCTCCATCGCATATTTTCTTTTTAACATCTGATGCACAGGGAGTTTTGCCCCCAATTTCAAAATTGACGGTAGAGCAGGCAATGTTTCATTTTTTATCAGGTTACACTGCTAAAGTGGCTGGAACTGAAGATGGGGTAAAAGAGCCTAAAGCCGTTTTTTCTTCTTGTTTTGGTGCTCCATTTTTGCCTTTGCATCCGGGAAAATATGCCAGTTTGCTTGGTGAAAAATTAAAAAATTCAAATGTGCATGTTTGGTTGGTAAACACAGGTTGGATTGGAGGTCCGGTAGGCGTGGGTTCCAGAATGAGACTTGCTCATACAAGGGCATTAATATCTGCAGCATTAAATGGTCAACTATCTAAGGTTGAGTATACTGCACATCCTGTTTTTGGAGTAATGGTTCCAAATTCGTGCCCTGGAGTGCCAGTATTTATTTTAAATCCCAAAGAAAATTGGGCCGATAAAAATGCGTATGATCTTGCAGCCAACCAATTGGCAGAACAATTTTTGAAAAACTTCGAAAAATTTAAAGATCTTTCAACTGAAAATATCATGTCTGGAGCTCCCAGACCATTAGAATTTACCACTTAAACCATAAAAATTTCAGTTATGGAACAAGGACAAATGGAACAGTTGATATTGCCAATTGGCACTACACTGGACAGGTTTATTAATACACAGCAAGCCTATTTTCCTTTTGCGAAAGGTGAATTTTCCCAATTGCTAAGAGATATAGCAATTGCATCAAAAATCGTAAACAGGGAAATAAACAGAGCTGGACTTACAAATATTGCAGGTTCTTATGGGGCCCAAAATGGCAGCGGAGAGGACCAGCAAAAATTAGATGTTGTAGCCAATGTGCGCTTTATCAGGGCATTAAAGAATGGTGGTGAGGTTTGTGCCATTGCTTCTGAAGAGGAAGAAGAACTTATTGATACAGGAAATTACAATGGCAAATATGTTGTAGCAATCGATCCTTTAGATGGCTCTTCTAATATTGATGTAAACGTTTCCGTCGGAACTATTTTTTCAATTTACAGACGAATTAGCCCAATTGGTACGCCTCCAACTATGGCGGATATCATGCAAGGCGGTACAAAGCAAGTTGCTGCAGGTTATATTTTATATGGATCTTCTACCATGATGGTACTAACCAGTGGTGGTGGTGTTGACGGTTTTACCTACGAGCCTTCTCTTGGGGAATATTACCTGAGTCACCCAAATATGAGAATGCCAAAAAAAGGTAAAATTTATTCAATAAATGAGAGTAGCTTTGCGGACTTTCCAGAGGCAGTGAAAGATTACATCAGGACCTGTCATGCTGAAAACTATTCAGCAAGATACATAGGTTCTTTTGTAGCAGACTTTCACAGAAATTTATTAAAAGGAGGTATATATATGTATCCCCAGACAATAAAGTTTCCTGAAGGAAAGTTAAGGTTGTTATACGAATGTTATCCATTAGCATTTATAGTGGAGCAAGCAGGAGGCATGGCAACTGATGGAGAGAACAGGATATTGGAATTGACTTCCGACAAACTACATAAAAGATCTCCATTGCATATCGGTTCTGCAGATATGGTGAAAGCAGTGAAAAAATGCTTTCTACTCGACAACGTACGTGTTTGACGTTTTGGTTAAATAACAAATCGAAAAGCCCCTTCATTTTGAAGGGGTTTTTTTTAGGTATTGAATTGTCATTGATTGTTAAGGAGAAAATATTTTTTTGGTTGAGACCGACTTCTTTTTGTCGTCGTTATTTAAGAAAGTAGCTAAAAGTAAAGTTTTTTCGGGTTTATAAAAGTTGCCAAACTCAGGTTTTGGTTAATGCAATCCACACAATTTTAAAAACTAATCCAAATCAAAGCATTTTGTGAGTTTCAATGGCATTTGGTTATTCGAAATTCAGATAGAATAAATTGTTCAAAATTTAGACATTGACAATAGTCATGGCTTTAAATGATAATTGGTAGAGGTTCGAAATTCAAGCATTTGGAAATAGTGAAAACTGATAAACCTGTAAGTTGTGATGAATTGAAGGGAAAATATATTTTCCAGGCCTTTAATCATTCTATCAGGACCTTAAAGCCACTTTTTCATATAAAGCCATTTGAAATCCGCCTGTAAGGTTTGGAGGGAAATTTTATAATGAGCAGGCAGTTATCTGCAAATGTGCGGTTTTGTCACCAGGAGGAAATATAGACTTTCCAACACAAGGCCATTTAGTTTTCTGGTTCACCTTTGCTCATGCGATAAGGAAATACCTGCGCTCACATACCGTTCACTCTTAGGAAATGAACAGTCTAAAGCCAGGCACTTCCGGATATCGAAATATTCTATATCCTTTTTTAATAATGAAAAAATCAATTATCATCTGTATAATGATATTGTTTTGGGCAGTCATTTCATACAATGCATTGGCTCAAAAAACTAATCAGGCAGGGCGGACTGCGGTTCAATTTTGTGCCGCATCAAGCATTACACAAAACCAGAAAGATTCGGTAATTACGTTTAATAATCGTCAATTCTGGATTCTACATCATTCCAAATCCATTTCTGAAACACAATTCAAGGAAATGAAGAATTCAGGAATTGTTCTTGGCACTTCCTTTTCTGCAGAAAATCAGCTTGCATCAATTCCAGCTTCATTTCCTCTTTCAGAACTAAGCAAATTTGGTTTTGATTTGATTTCTCCTTTTACCAAACAACAAATAACTGAAAGTGAAAAGTGGGACTCCTTTTCCGACAAAGCTGCTTCTCCCTATCAGGAATATAGCATAATGCCACTGCCTGGAATTAAAAGCAACGAAATTGAAAGCAATTGGAATCCAGCCTGGGGAAAGCTTACGGCCGTGTGGCCGGGTGAACCTTCAAAATTTCAGGTACTCGCAGGAAAGACTCAGTTAGACCACATTTCAAATGCCGGATGGGCCCAATGGATTGAAAAATCTGAAGGTGATCTTATTCATTTTAATTCCATTACGGGACCACAAAGCAGAGCTAACTGGATAAAGAGTGCTTTTTCAGGAGGTTTGTCTGGGCTGGATGGCGCAGGTGTAACCGTTGCAATAGGCGATGGCGGCCTTGTTGAAACGCATGCAGATCTGGAAACACATCAGGAAAATTTGCTTTCGAATAAAATCTCAACATTTGGCGACCACCAGGACCATGTAACCGGGATCGTAGGAGGAGCTGGTTTACTATATGCAGACAAACAAGGAATTGCACCAGCTGCAAGAATATTGAACACAACCACATCTTCTGTTTTAGCATCCGGAGTTTCTTTGCGGACAACTCAAAACGTTGTACTCACCAACAACTCTTACGGTTCAAATTTGAATTGCACAAGAGCTGGGAAATATTCTTCTACATGCACCTTTGTTGACAATCAATTGGTAGCAATTCCGGATCTCCTGCATGTTTTTGCGGCAGGAAACATGGGTTATGTGGGTTGCGGTGGCTTTCCATCAGGTTTTAAAAATATTTCGGAGGGGTATGCTGTGTCTAAAAATGTGCTTACGGTTGGTGCTACTATAGGTAATGATGCCATGGCCTGGTTTAGCTCTACCGGACCTACTATGGATGGTCGAGTGAAACCAGAAATAGTGGTTGATGGAAATAACATCGTATCAACGGTTCCATTTGATGCTTATACAGTTAAGGGTGGAACCTCTCAGGCTGCCCCTGCCATTACAGGCATTTGTGCTTTAATTGTGCAGCGATATCGACAGATTTATTCTAACTCAAATCCTGATAATGCTCTTCTAAAAGGTTTGTTGTGCAACTCAGCTGAAGACCTGGGAGAAGCCAACGTAGATTTTAAGTATGGTTTTGGCAGAGTAAATGCCAGAAAAGCCAAAAGGATATTGGACAACAAATGGATTTCAGGAGGATCAATTTATTCCAATGAAACCAAAACTATCAATGTTACCGCTCCTGCCAATGCCAAAAGCGTAAAAGTAATGCTGGTCTGGAGCGATCCGGGTGCGGCTGTGAATGCAGTAAAAGACCTAATTAATGACCTAGACTTGAATGTGGAAAACGCTGGCGGGCAATCTTTTTTGCCTTGGGTAATGAGTCCAAGGCCAGATAGCGTTGGTCTTCCTGCTATGAGAAGAAAAGATACACTTAATAATATAGAGCAGGTTACTTTCGATGTGGCTGGTAATGAGACTATTAAAATAAAAGTTGGGTCTAAATTGCTTTCAGGGCTTAATCAAAAATATTGGTTGGTGTATGATTGGGTTGTGCCAGAGTTGGTTATTACCCATCCTCTTAATCTTCAAAAAATAAAATCTGGAACTATTCTGCCCATTTGGTGGGATAAAAGTGGGCTTACACTCAGTTCCCTGAAGGTAGAAATGAGCACAGATTCCGGCCAGGTGTGGACTTCCATTGCTACAATTTCCAATTTAAATGCCCTCAATATAGATTGGTCCATTCCTGCTGCAAATTTTCAAAAGAGATGGTTTCGTTTAAATGCTGTAATAGGTGGGCAAAACCTGTATTCAGATTGGGTGAAAACTGAAGCGTATGTGCAACCCTTGGTTACCCCACAGCCTTGCGACAAAACTGTAAAACTCAATTGGGCCACTATGCCCGCTGCCACGAAGTATGAAGTTTTGGTTTTAAACAGGGCATTGGGAAAATGGGAAACAAATGGATTTACAAGCTCGAATACATATATTCTGAATAAAATCGAAAATTTTAAAGCTCTGCAAATCTCTGTAAGACCATGGAAAGACGGAGATGCAGGTATTCAATCGGATGCCATAAAAGTTACGCCTATCGCAAATACTTGTCCCTGGTTGTTAGATATTGGGATCACTGCTCTGGAATCTCCAAAATCCGGGCGAAGACTGACAAGTTCAGACCCCGGGCAAAAGGCTGAGATGCGATTGAAAATACAGAACTACGGCAGTCAGACCCTTGTAAATCTTCCTCTTCGGATTTTTTCACAATATCCGCAAGGCCAGATCACTTATATAGACCGAATTGTCTCTTTGCAACCGCAGCAGGCCCAGATTGTTAATTTTGCAGATAGTCTTTCTTTACCCGTTGTTGGTGATTATCCATTGCGATTCTGGTTGTCAGCTAATGGAGATGTTAATAAGGGAAACGATAGTCTTTTTACACAAGTGGAGGTTTTTTCCAACCCTACTTTGTCCTTGCCCTGGCAGTTTAATGCAGAAAACATAGGCATTGCAGGCTCGCCAATACTGCTTTCTTCCTCTAAAAATAACCTTGCAGAATCCTTTGGACTGGACTATAATACCAATAGTGGCCAATTTAAAACGGATCTGCCAAAATCAACAGCCTCATTTGGGTCTAAATCTCTGGTTTTGGATAAAAAGAAATTAGATGGCACTTCGGCAAGTGGTGAACTGATTTTCACACTTAACCTTTCCAACTACGCAAGCGAAGAAGTGATTTTTCTTGATTTTGACTGGATGGCTTTCGGCCCACTTACAACTGGCAATAGTTTGTGGTTGCGAACAAATGACCAAGCTCAATGGGTAGAGATCATTAAATTCTGGACGACCACTTTTACAGCTGGCCAGGTAGTAAAATACCAAAGATTGAATCTGAATCCTTTTTTAAATGGACAGGAATTAAGGAGTTCATTCCAGCTAAAATTTTCTCAATCTGGATTGAGACCGTCAACCATGTTAAATGGTGGGGGATATGCTATAGACAACCTGATGCTTAGTCTGGAAGGTAATGACATTGCAGTTTTTAGCCTTGTTAGTCCTGTAAACGGTTGCAAAGAGAACAACAACCAGAAGGTAAAATTGAAAATTGAAAACAAAACGAATGAACCTGCTGAAAATGTAAAAGTTGGCTACGCTTTGCCTGGCCAGGCTATGGTTGAAGAAATAATTCCAAACCTTGCTGGTTATGCAACAATTGAACATGAATTTGCTGCCACCTTACCAGCAGAATTACTTGGATTGCTCAATTTTAAAATCTGGGTAAACTCAGCTTTGGATCAATACCCTGGAAACGATACCCTTAGTAACCAAGTTGTTTTTATGGCTCCCATTATTTCAACCTTTCCATATTTTGAAGGATTTGAAACTTCTGCAGGAAATTGGAGGGCAACTTCTTCCAGCAGTGCATGGCATTGGGGCATTCCTTCCAAAAATATGTCTGTAATCGATACTGCAGCCAATGGGAAAAAAATATGGGCCAATGGACTGGTTTCGCTTTATCCAAACAACAACGTTTCATATGTAGAATCGCCATGTTTCAATATTTCCAATTTACAAACTGACATTCAATTTAGCTTCAATTCTATTTTCAGAACGGAGCAAGACTATGACTATGCCTGGTTGGATATGTCAGAAGATGGCATTAACTGGAAGAAAATTGGCCTTTACAATGAAGGCACAAACTGGTACAACCATGCTTCGAACCATTGGAATGGACTACGCAAAAACTGGGAAGTGAGTAGTATAAAAATTGCACTTTCAAGTATTGTGGATAAATCTAAAGTTAAATTCAGATTTGGTTTCAGTTCTGATGCCAGTTTAAATGATGAAGGCTTTGGTTTTGATGACGTAAGCATTGAGCCTGCCTTTAACATTGTAGGGGATTCGTCGTTTTCTTCAAACTCCTCTGTTATTTCATCAGAAGGCCTAACTGATTTTGGCCTATTTCCTGGTATGGTTGCCTCCATTGAAAATGTAAACCTGGGTGAAATTACCATTGAAATGAAACGCAACATTGGACCAACCAGATTTTCAAATGGGGTGCCTTATTTGGATCGAAATTTTTTAATAAAACCAACAACCCAACCAACTGTTCCTGTAAAAGTAAGGTTGTATATCACAGATGCAGAGGTCAAAAAACTGGTTTCGTCTGATTTGAAAATAGAATCATTCCAGCAACTTGGTATCTATAAATATGATGGTATTTTTCAGGATTTAACCTTGGATAACAATGAAATTTATCCTGAAAAAGGCACATTTATACCAGCAAGCCAGGTTCAAAAAACACCGACCGCCGGTGGTTATTTTCTTGAGTTCTTCGTAAGTGGGTTTTCAGAATTTTATATTGCCAGCAGTTCTCTCGAAGGACCTGATGATGTTTTGCCGCTTTCACTAATTTCTTTTAATGCCAATCAAGGAAAGCGATTAAATGAAGTAGAAGTGTATTGGCAAACAATAAATGAGATAAATACAGATCGCTATGAGCTAAGTTATTCAGCAGATGGTTTAATCTTTCATCCAGTATCCGTATTATACGCTGAAATTTCTGAGGATGAAAGCAATTTTTATAAGGTAAACCACCACCCGGATATAAAAGCTTCCAGCCATCTTATCTACAGGTTAAGTCAGTTTGATATGGGATCTGAAAAGCCAAGATTATATTGGGAAAGCTGCGCCCTTAAGCTGGATAGTACTTTGATATGGGTTCAAAATCCAGTGCAGGAAATGGTAAAGGTGCATAATATTTCTCCAAATACAGAAGTTCAAATGATAGATGCCCGAGGAATGGTGTGGTATAAAAAAGTTGTTGAGAGTGGAGACCTTGAATTTCCGGTTACTAAGATTCCAAAAGGCAATTATTGGCTTCAGGCCAGGTCTGAAAAGGAACACAAAACAATTCCTTTGATAAAATTATTCTAGCGGTTAGTAAGAAGCAGTTGGGTAAAATTGAAAAAGCAATGAGGGTTTCGGTTGTGGTTGATTTGAAGAATTGCGAATTCTTAAATATTAATAAAAATTCACGACACACCTCATTGCTTTCCGCCCAACACACGGATAAGGGATTCTGTAGCTGTTCCAGCCATTTGGGCAAGTTCTTCCCTCGAAAAATAAGAAGTTATTTCTTCCAGATTATTGGCATCCAGCTTTTCTTCAAGAGATTTCATAAGATTTTTAACTCTTTCTCGCATGGGTGTATAAGCCATGTCCAGGAGTTTAGCTTGTTTTTGAGCCAACTCCACACAAGCAAAATGCGAAATAAATTCAGCCTCCTTTGGGTTCCTGCTTATATAATCTGTAAGGTCCTGAACTGGAATCACAGCAAGCTCTGTATCTGAAACAGCCTCCACTGAAATACTGGAAGTCTTATTTACAACTAAATCTGAAAGGCCGATGATGTCACCTTTAAAATATAAATCCGTTATGAGAATCTTCCCGGAATTGTGCGTAGAAAATGCTTTAGCTATACCTCGTTCTACCAAAACAAACTGTTGAGCAATGCTGCCTTCCTGAATAATATTAGTTTTTCGTTTCGCGGAAAACCTTCTGACCTGAGAAATAGAAAATAGTTTTTGAACCCAATCAATTTTATCATTTTCATTTATTTCTTTCGAAAATATACTTACAGCTCTTTTTGCGGAAGCTTTATCCAACCGAGCCTCAATGGAAGTTAATAGTTCCATTACAGCAAATGGCTTACTTAGGAAATCATCTGCACCCAAATCCATTCCTTTTCGATAATCTGCCCTTTCAGATTTTGCAGTAAGAAATATGAAAGGAACGTCTTGAAATTTAGGATCTTTTCGAAAAATATGCAAAACCCCAAAACCATCTAATTCAGGCATCATCACATCGCACACCACCAGATCGGGTTTGGAACGTCTGGCTTCATCAATACCCGCTCTACCATTTTCAGCAGTAAATACTTCATATCCTGCAATCTCCAAGATGGTTGCTGTATTTTCCCTGATATCAGAGTTGTCTTCAATAATCAGAATTTTTTTCATAGAATTATTGAGGGAGTTAAGAACGAATACGGGTATTGATTTTGAATTTCCAATAAATTTAGATTAATTTATAAATATTTGTATTATTATTTTTTTGTATTTTAAATTTTATTAGATTATACGTGCAAGCGTCAAATTTATAAATGACATTATTTGTATCAAATTTAATTTTAACATTAACACAAAAGTCGCAAGTAATTTTCAATTACCTCTTTAATCTTTTGATTTTCTATTCTTTATGGCCTTCCCGCTTTGGCGGGATAAACTATTCCAGTTTCTCCGAAGGAGAAATGTTTCAAGCTGAAAATCAAAAAGTTAAATACTATTTGCGACTTTTGGGATTCATTTAATTATTTGAATCAATGCTTAAAATACTTCTCTTAGAGGACAAGCCCTTCGATGCTGCTTTAATCGATCGGGTATTGAAAAAAGGAAAAATAAAGTCTGAAATTTTAGTTGTTGAAAACCGTGTAGATTTTGAAAACGCACTAAAATATTTTTTACCTGATATTATCCTTGCAGATCATTCGCTTCCTACATTCAATTCGGTAGATGCCCTTAAAATCGTTCAAAAATCATTTCCACAGATTCCTTTTATTTTGGTAACCGCAACGGTTTCTGAAGAATTTGCCATCGAAACAATGCAAGCTGGGGCATATGATTATATTTTTAAGGACAGGCTCCAACGCCTACCTAAATCTGTGCTTAATGCCATTAGCAAAAGCCGAATAGAAGATCAAAGAAAGAAATATCTTGAAGAGGTAATCGCTAGTGAGGCTTCGTTAAAACAATTAAATGAATCACTTGAAATGAAAATAAGTGAGCGAATAGCCCAGCTCGAAAAAGCCAACATAGAACTTGAATCGTTTGGTTTCTCGGTTTCTCATGACCTTAAAACGCCTTTAACTGTGATTCAGACATCTGCTGCAATATTAGAAATGAAAATTGGTAACAAGCTTCAGGCAGATGAAGCAAAATTATTGGAGAAAATTCAAAACAATGCTTTGTCAATGGGAACGCTTATCAACGATCTGCTGAGCCTGTCAAAGTATAACCGATCTGGAGAAATTGAAAAGGAGTTGGTTTTTATGAATAAGATGGTTACAGAGGTGACGAATGAATTACAGCCTACCTATCCCAATGCTAAAATTCAGGTGGAGGGCATAGTTTCCTCCTATGGAAATCCGGGTTTGATTCGGCAGGTATGGATTAATTTGATATCCAATGCTTTGAAGTATTCTGCTAATAAGCTAAAACCTGAAATTAAAATTTCTGCCACAAGGCATGAAAACGAAATCGTTTATTTTGTTGAAGACAATGGGCCCGGTTTTGAAATTGAGGATCCAAGTAAATTGTTTGATTTATTTCATAGGTTTCAACCACATCAAGGTTTTTCCGGACATGGCATTGGTTTGGCAATTGTAAAGCGCATAATTGAAAAGCATGGGGGCAGGGTATGGGCACAAGGTAAAGCTGGAGTTGGGGCTAGTTTCTTTTTTAGTCTTCCAATTACTATACCTGCATAATTAGCCTAGTGGCCATAGCTTAAAACCCTTGCATGAAATATAGGCTGAGCCTTAGCTTCTAGCATACGATTCAATTCAATTTCTAAAAAATCATCAGCTATAATTCATAACTAATCATTCCTTATTTGTCCCCATTCTATTCCAAGAACCATTATATCATATACCTGTCTTTCGCTTCCCATCCAATTTAATAAAACATTTCGAAGTGCTATTTCTTATTCTGTTATTGAAAGGATTTGTATGATTTACAATGTTTGCAGAAAAAGATGCCACATACAATTTATGATTTTGACCATTAATTTTCTAAATATAATAAATTTTGACAAAAATTTTATTGTATAATATCAATATTTATGATTGCTGTAATAGTGAATTATTTTTGAAAACTTTCCGTTACTTAGTCCTTCTTCCAAAAGTTAAATCCAAGACACCATTCTAAACATTCGGCTTTAGCCTTGTGTGTTGAAAGGTAAAGTGCAGAATAAAAGCCTTTTATCCAGTAATACCTAACGCCATATCGTTGGTACAGAATAGGATAAATCGTATTTTTTTTATTCAGGTAAACGCCTAGTTCTGAAATTAAACTGGCTTTTGAAATATGAAGTTCGTGACCCAAGGCAAGGCCAAAAACTTCTGCTTTAGTGCCAAGTTCTGGCTTTTCTTTAATTTCATTTACCACCGCATTATTTCTTTTCCAGTCCAAACCAAGTAGGAGAGAGGACTTTCGGCCAATTCTATATTGCGTTCTACCATGAATTTGAAAAATTTGATATTTGTTTCCGGCTACACCAAAATTTTCAACCAGACCAGCAGAAGTTGCAATTGCAAATGAAAAGCCTCTTAAAGATCTATTTTGAGACTTTATTAAATTGTTTGGCCTTTTTAGTTCAGATTTAAACCTTTCTTTTTCTCCAAAAATATACCCGGAAGAGAAGTAAAAAGTATTGATTCCAGAATTTGGTTGCGTATAAGAACCATTGCTAAAATGGGTCAAACCAATACCTAGCCGGATTCGCTTTTTAACAGTTATGTTTATTTGCGCATGCATGCTCATGGCAAAACTTGAGCCTAACATTAAATTGGTTTGGTTATTTTCCAAATTCCATGGATTGGTATTATAAACAGGACCAGTTCCAATTCTATAGCTTAAAAATCGATTAATCTTAGGCTCCATAAAAATAATTGCACAGATTGAGCTACCAAGAACTTTGGAATTGTAATTCAAATACTTAGCCATTATCCCAAACCTTGCCTTTTTATAAATCGCAGACCAATCTCGTTTATGATTAATCATTTGATATTCAGCATAAATTTGGGTTGTATGGGATTGTGCCAAATGATAAACAGGAGGATTATGACCCCAAATTGCTCCATAGTTTGCGCCAACAAGCCATTTTGAGCTTATATACAAGGAGTCATTTTGACCAAATGATTTTGAGCCTAAAAAGAAGATCAAAGCCAGAAAAGGCAAATAACTTCTCATATAATGTTAACCTCCGTTTGCAGGTTTATATGAAACTTAGCTTGTATGTCAACCTGAATATCCTTGGCAAGTTGTAAAATCTGATTTCCATTTGAGCCTCCATAATTCACCAAAACAAGCGCTTGTTTTTCGTGCACTCCATAGGTTTCAAACCTTTTCCCCTTCCAACCAGCAGTTTCTATTAACCAACCTGCTGGTAATTTTATATGGTTTTCATCAATAATATAACCTGGCGCATTTGGATGAATTTGTTTTAATGCATCAAAAATTGATTTTTCAACTACCGGATTTTTGAAAAAACTGCCTGCATTTCCAATTTTTGCTGGATCTGGAAGTTTTGATTGTCTGATTTCAATAACCGCATTACTAACGTCTAACGGTCCTGGACTTTCAATTCCTTTCCTTTGCAACACAGAATTGATGTCACCATATTCAAGTTTTACCGTTGTGTATTTAAAAAGCCTGAAATTTACAGACCAGATAATTGCTTTTCCTTTTAACTCTTGTTTAAAAATACTTTCTCTGTAGCCAAATTCACATTCTTCTTTTTTTAAGGTTTGCCAATCGGTGGTTTCGGTTTGATAGAATCTAACTGAATCAATCAAATTCATAACCTCAACTCCATAAGCACCAATATTCTGCATAGGGCTGGCGCCAACATTTCCTGGAATAAGCGATAGATTTTCCATTCCATACCAATTATGTGCTAAAGTATATTGAACAAGTTCATGCCAGTTTTCTCCTGCAGCTACTTCTATTAATATAGAGTATGAATCTTCTTCAATAATGTTAATTCCTTTGTTTTCGATTTTTATTACCAATCCATCATAATCCTTTATAAATAAAATATTGGAACCCCCGCCTAAAATTATATATTTTAATTGCTTGGTGATAGCAAATTGAAGTGCATCTATAAGTTGGTTTTCTTCGAAAATCTGGCAAAAAAACCTTGCATTGGCTTCAAGCCCAAAAGTATTCAAATCTTTAAGTGATTTATTTTCAGTTATTTCAATCAAGAATTTATTTATTAAAAAATTGAAGTTATGATTTAATACAAATTTATTTCAAGCATTTAATTTGGTCTCAATCGCCTTTTTCCATTTGGTCTCTCCCGCAGAAACATCGAAGAAATTTAAAACGGTAAAAGGTATTTTTTTAGAATTACAGTGGCTAAGTATTTCAACAATGGACTCGGGCTCCTGAAAATCAAAATTATCAAAAAGCCAATATTGCGCCTCTTCCATTCCACAAAGGGCTACTTTTCCATTTGTATCAGGTAAAAAAAGTATAGTTCCGGGTTTCCAATTGTTTTGAATTTCATCTATAATATTTGTTGAATGATATATAAGAATTGGGTCAACAAAAACTACACTTTCATAACCTTTCTCAAATCCCAGCTCAAACAAATTCCGGATTTTTTCATTTGTTGAATTTCCAATTTGTTTAAATCTCCTACAGGTTACTGGATAAAAGTCTGTTGGATCTGAAAGGGTTTCTTGAAAAACAGCCATCTCATATTCTTCATTTGATTGATTTTCGTCTTCCCAGCTTTTACACAAAACCGCTCCAATGTTTTCATTTGCTAATGTATGAATAGAATTATCCATTTTTAAAGACTCCCAAATTGGGCTCCATCTATTTGAAAATAAGCCAATTAAAAGTTTTGTCATAAAATGATTCAATCTTTATTCTCGGAATTTACGAAAAGTCAAAAATGATTTTTTTTTTTTTAATTTCCATTTAATCTTGTTTAAGATATTAAACATCAATATGTTATATCAAATTGCTGCGGATTGTTTATTTCAAATTAATTTTATTTTGAAATAATTTTGGATGTTTTGTTTAAGATTTGATACATTTGTCTTAAACAAAAAAAAGAATGACAGCTCTAGAATTTAGTTATGCCATCACGCAGTCTACTAAAGCCCTGAAGCCTTTCGCCCTTCGCCTCACACGCGATTCAGACGATGCAGCAGATCTTTTGCAAGATACCGTGGTCAAGGCCATCGTACACAAAGACAAGTTTTCCGAAGGTACAAACCTGAAAGCTTGGATGTACACCATCATGAAAAATACATTCATTACCAATTATCAAAAACTGGTAAAGCGAAAAACTTTCATTGATACCACTGAAAATCTCCATTTCATAAATTCTACTCAATATTCTACCAAGAATGAAGGAGAACAGAAATTTGCGATGGACGATATTCAAAAGGCGTTGGTTTGCCTGGATGGTTCCTTCAGAGAACCGTTTATGATGTATTTTCATGGGTACAAATACCATGAAATTGCTGAAAAGTTGACCATTCCCATTGGAACTGTCAAAAATCGAATACACCTTGCCCGCAAGGAGCTCAAGGACACTTTAAAAATGTATAAATAACTTTTTAAGGTCCAGCTATCAACCTGAGACTATGAAAAAAGTTACAATCATTGGAAGTGGTTTTGCCGCGTTATCATCAGCCTGCTTTCTTGCGAAAGCGGGCTTTTCTGTTTCAGTACTGGAAAAAAATGACCAGCCTGGAGGAAGAGCCCGTGTATTTTCTAAGGACGGATTTACTTTTGATATGGGCCCAAGCTGGTATTGGATGCCAGATGTTTTTGAGCGGTTCTTTAATCTATTTGAACAAAAAGTTAGCGATCACTATCATTTAATTAGATTAGAACCATCTTACCGCGTTTTTTTTGAAGGAGGGGAATATTTTGATGTTCCTTCCGATTGGCAGGAATTAGGTGCTGCTTTTGAAAAATGGGAACCAGGATCAGCTAAGAAGCTTGAGAAATTTTTATTGGAGGCAGAAGTGAAATATCGGGAGGGTTTGGGAAATATGGTTTTTAAACCAAGTCTTTCAATTTTAGAATTTGCCAATTGGACAACTTTTAAGGGCGCATTCCAATTGGATTTGCTAACCAATTTTAAAAGTCACGTAACCAAGTTTTTTTCCCACCCTAAAATACTCAAAATACTTGAATTTCCTGTTTTATTTTTGGGTTCCACTCCGGAAAAAACACCTGCTTTGTATAGTTTGATGAATTATGCCGACCTGAAATTGGGTACCTGGTATCCACAAAATGGTATGTATGAAATTGTTAGAGGTATGTACAAACTGGCTACCTCTTTGGGTGTTGAATTTAATTTCAACCAGGAAGTGACAGCAATACATGTATCAAAAAATGGATTTGCTTCTGAAGTAGAAACGAAAAATGGAAGCTTTTCTACTGATATTGTGCTGGTTAACGCCGATTACGCCCATGCGGATCAGAAATTATTAGCACCTGAATGGCGATCTTACAGTCCTGAATATTGGGAATCAAGGGTTATGGCACCTTCATCTTTACTGTATTATTGTGGCTTAAATCAAAGGGTTAAAAATTTGAAACACCACAATTTGTTTTTTGATGAGGACTTTGCTGCCCATGCCAAAGAAATTTATGAACAGCCCCAATGGCCAACGAAACCATTGTTTTATCTTTCTGCCCCATCCTTAACAGATTCTACAATTGCGCCTGCGGGAAAAGAAAATTTATTTTTTCTCATCCCAACCGCTCCTGGTATTTTGGAGGATGAAAAGATTTCCGATCGGTATTTTGATTTTATTGCCAATAAAGTTGAAATATATTCTGGAAATCTGATAAGAAAAGAATTGTTGTTTAAGGTTCCTTTTGGTCCTAAAAATTTCGTTTCAGATTACCATGCACACAAGGCAAATGCTTACGGACTTGCCAACACTTTAATGCAAACTGCGGTTTTTAAGCCTTCCTTAAAAAGCAAAAAAGTAAAGAATTTATTCTTCACTGGTCAGCTTACTGTGCCAGGCCCAGGGGTGCCGCCTAGTATTATTTCTGGTGAAGTTGTGGCTAAGGAAATTATAAAACAATTTCTAAAATGAATGATCTTTATACCAGAACATGCATTGAATGTAGTGCATTAATCACCAAAAGATACAGCACTTCATTTTCATTGGGAATCCTTATGTTGGATAAATCAATTCGAAATGACATTTATTCTATTTATGGATTTGTGAGGCTCGCAGATGAAATTGTAGATACTTATTTAGATAAGGACCCGATTAGTCAATTGCAGAAGTTAAAGGCAGATACGTTTGACGCTATTGAAAATGGCATCAGCTTTAATCCGGTTCTACATGCTTTTCAGGACACTGTGAACAACTTTGGCATTGATAAAGCTTATATTGAAGCGTTTCTATATTCAATGGAATTGGACCTAAACGACCAAAAGTATGACCAGAACCTATATGAAAAATATATTTACGGTTCAGCTGAAGTAGTTGGTTTGATGTGCTTAAAGGTTTTTTGTCAGGGAAATGATGCTGAATTTCAAACACTTGTAGAGCCTGCAAGGAAACTCGGTTCAGCTTTTCAAAAAGTTAATTTTTTAAGAGATATTAAAAGTGATTTAGAAGACAGGAATCGTATTTATTTTCCTGGATTGGATATTAATAATTTTTCAACTGAGGCTAAAAAGAGAATCGAAAAGGAAATAGCAGATGAATTTATGCTTGCCCAACTTGGAATAAGCCGGCTTCCCCAAAACTCCAGGAAGGGGGTTCAACTGGCATTGGATTATTACAAAGGCCTACTTAAAAAAATAACAGCCAGTCCTCCGGAAGAATTGTTAGAAAGAAGGATTAGAATTACAAACCTTCATAAAATAAGATTGTTTATAGCAAACCTGGTGTCACCTACTTATCTTAAATTCCAAAATGCCTGAGGCTGATAAAAATAATAGTTCTATCCAACAAAAAACGAAACCAGACCTGGAGATTTATAGGTACGATTCAAATTTGAGTGGCTTGAATCTGTCAGTAAGTATTGATGCTCAATCTGGTTTTTGTTTCGGAGTTGTTTATGCCATAGAAATGGCTGAAGAAATTCTGGATGAAGAAGGTAAATTGTATTGCCTTGGTGATATTGTCCATAACGATGAGGAGGTTTTAAGACTTGAAAAAAAGGGCCTACAAATCATTGACCACAAAGAATTGGCCAATCTTTCAGATGTGAAAGTTTTAATCCGTGCCCATGGTGAGCCACCGGAAACATATAAAATAGCCATTGAAAACAACATTACTTTAATCGATGCCTCTTGCCCTGTCGTTTTAAAGCTACAAAATCGGATTCGAAATACATTTACCAGGGATCAAAATGTTTATATTTATGGAAAGCATGGCCATGCCGAGGTTTTAGGCCTGTTGGGTCAAACCAATGGAAAGGCAACAGTATTTCAATCGATTGATGAATTGGATATAGAAAAAATGCCAAGAAATATTTCATTGTATAGCCAAACTACAAAAAGTACAGAAAGCTTTTATGCCATTCATAAACAATTGACTGATAGTGGTATAGAGGTCGACTTGAATGATACCATTTGTCGTCAGGTATCCAATAGGGACATTGATCTGAGGAAATTTTCAGTTCAATTTGATGTGATAGTTTTTGTTAGCGGCCTTAAAAGTAGCAATGGAAAAGTACTCTATCAGGTTTGTAAAGATTCAAATCCAAACACGTTTTTTGTGAGCAGAAAGGAAGATATAACTTCTTCAATGTTTTTTAAAGGTGCTAGTATTGGTATCTGCGGTGCTACCTCTACTCCACTTTGGTTAATGGAGGAAATAAGAGATACAATTCTTAATTTGTAAGAGCTGGTGCCAGCTTTTTCTGGTTGGCTGGCCATAGAAACAGAAGCATATATAGCCATGGACTTTGCCAGCCACCCACATTAAACAAAATCCATGTGCCCAAATGGAAGACAATCCCACCAAAAACATTGATGTATCCCCATTTCTGGAATCGCCATTGAAGAGGGCTAAGTATTTGAAATCCAATGCCAAGTAATAATATTGTCGAACCAAGAATTGGATTTGATGAAATGGAATTGCAAAGCTCTTTGCTGTGATTTTGGCATATTTGATCAAAATGCTTGCCATCAAACCAAGCCAATCCAGACATTGAAATCTTTTCTAAACCTGAAAAAAAGTAACAGGACCAGATAAAAGCTTGAAAAATCCGATATCCCTGTCCTGCATTTTCCTGATTTTGGATAATGGCGATCCTACAAACTATCATTCCAATTATGCCGGCATATAAACTGGCATAGGTGTGGTCAATTTTTCCAAAACCAAAGAAAAGGGAAAGCAAAAAAGTCCAGGCCGAAAAGATAAAAATGGTCAATAGGAGGGGGATGGGATCTTTTTCCTTCCATTTGACTAATACTAAAATTGCGGTTGCTCCAAAAAGAAAAATACCTGTTAGTTGAATGTAATACTCTAATGGAAAGCTGGATTCTACGATTGAGAATTGAGCAAGTGGTTGAAAAAGCGCTTTCCATTGACCTCTGAACCTCAACTCCTGAAGCAGATCTGGCAAAAAAACAAGTTGTACCACGTAAAATAGCCTGATTTTCCAAAGCATTAAACTGGGGCTAAGTGGCTTGAAATCAGAATTATCCTGAAACCGAAAGAGGAAAAAAAAAAATCCAACCAGGTAAAGCCATCGAAATTTCAATTGTCCACAAATGGATCCAAGTCCTTCTATACCAATAGTTTGGATTTTTTCCTGAAGGCTTGGATACAATTTCAATAATGGATTTTGCCCATTTGAATTGTCTGATAGCATAGAAAGTAAATAGGTCTCAGACCCATAGAATAAAGTAAAGCCAATAAGTCCGAAGGCTAAAAAATAAATTTCCGGTTTGGTTTTCAATTTGGGTAGATGCTCAATGTTTGTTGGCTATTGTTTTCATTCATTTGAGATATTCTGATCGAATCCGGTTTCTCCTTCAGGCTGATGTGAATCTTTTTGCCAAATTCACTTTTGTTGATGACGTTCAGAATACATTTTTTTGCCAGGAGTGGTAAATAACTTTCATCCATATAGGAATTGCCTGTTTTGAGTTTTTCCCAATTCTTATCCTTTAATTTTATTTCAATTTCAAAAGTTTCTGAATTTAACTTTAACGATGATTTTTGGGCAAACATTCCAAATCTGTGCAAGGGGAAAAGGTCTGTTATTGCCATAAAAGGTAAGCCAAATACCAAGCAAAGTATAAGGATCATCCAGTAATTTTTCACCATAAAAAAGGGATTAATCGGTTTGTTATCTTTTGATAATCAGAGTATTCTGGATATTTTGTTATCAGGAATTTTTCTTCCTTTTGTATTTTAATAATAAAAATCGACGTTAAACTTAAAAATGTCAATACCCTTTCAATACTCCAATATTGCCAGATAATTGAGCTGCAAACCAAAAGAATTCCGGCATAAATAGGATGTCTGATGTAAGCAAAAATACCACTGGTAATCAAACGACCTTTGGTTTTTGGTTCCGGAAATATACTGAAGGAGTGCCAGTTCAGGCCAAGTACCCCGGTAAGAGCCAGAAAGACGCCTGAAAGTTCCCATATCTGCAAGTCAATCCGAACTGCCCTCCAGGAAGCAGAAGTAAATATGTAGCCAAGACAAATCAATTGTAATGAAACCAAGATCCAGGATTGGGCAGAATAACTCTGTCTTTCAATTGTATTTTTGGTCATGCCTGGATTAGTGATTTTCTTTGAGATAAATCTGGTTTTGTAAATGGTAGCAAAAATAAAGCCCCGACTTAGCGGGGCTTTATTTTTAATCCGTTTATATTTTTAAATTTTAACCAATCTAAAAGTCTCATTGGTAAAAACTTCCCCATCTTCTTTTTTAACCCGGTATGTTATTATGCCTTCCCTTTTAAGAAAAAGTGGTTGAATTATTGAACCAGAACAAATATATTCCTCACTGTCATATATTTTCACAAAGTCCCCAGTTTTAAGAATAGCGGATTCGTAAATAATCTTATTTACAACATCGGCTCTCTTCTGCATGAATTCTCCGATTTTTTTATCCATTTCGGCTATAAGCCTAAGTTTGTCTTCAGGAATTGAGTGTGTCATCCGTATTAATAGCGTCGCAAATAGAATAAACTTGAATTCATTACCAAAAATTACGTTTTCAAATCAGCAAAATATTGGGTTTATTTTTTGGTTGGGCAGCGGTTGTGTGTTCCGAAAATGCCTCCCAAACCAGAATTTCAATGATTCGAACTGCAAAAGTAAAATTTGCAGCCAAGAAACAATGGTATTTTTTATTTAATTTTATTAAATATCTTTCACATACCTTTTTTTACCGTGACTTTACCGTGATTCGCATCCCTATCACTTCTATGAATTCAGACGCTTTAAAGCCAATTGGAATTTTTGATTCTGGTATTGGGGGCCTAACAGTTGCCCATCAGATTTCAAAAATATTGCCCCAGGAGGATCTTATTTACTTTGGGGATACAGCCCATTTGCCTTATGGAGATAAATCGACTGCAGCAATTCAGGCTTATTCAGTAAAAATTTGTAATTTGCTTTTGAGCCAAAATGTAAAGGCAATTTTAATTGCCTGTAACTCAGCATCTGCTGCGGCTTATGAGTTGGTGAAAGAATATGTTGGCTCTAAAGCATTGGTATTTAATGTAATAGATCCAGTTGTTGAATATGTCTCAGAACAATTGCCTGGGAAAAAAATAGGTTTGATCGGTACCAAACAGACCATTTTTTCCAACATTTTTAAAAAGAAAATTGAAGAAAAGGATAAGGGAATTGACTTAAAATCTCTGGCTACACCCTTGCTGGCACCAATGATTGAAGAAGGTTTTTTCAACAATAAAATTAGCAATGAGGTTATTGAGGAATATTTGGGCAATGAAATGCTTCAAGGAATTGAAGCTTTAATTCTGGGTTGTACACATTATCCTTTGATTGTAAATCAGATCAATAATTATTACAAGAAAAAAGTGGAGATAATAGATTCCTCCAGAATTGTAGCCTTGTTTGTTTATGAATCTTTAAAAAATGCCAACCTTTTGAATGTACCTCATAAAACAGGAAACCGGTTTTATGTTTCAGATTTTACACCCTCTTTTGAAAATGCCACGCAGATATTTTTTAAGGATAAGGTTAGTCTTGAACATTATCCCTTGTGGGAGTAAATTGTATGGTTCTTTAAAAGAATTGGTATCCAATTGTTGTTTTGTGCCTTTATCGTAACGTCCTTATCCCACCTCTTTACACCAAACCGACATCCAAACCCACCTCTTCCTTCATCGCCTTCAAAAAATCATCACTCGGATTTACCATCATTTTCCGGTTAAAGGCATCTGCTTCCATGGTTTCGGCCTGGTCAATGAACCGGAAACGAATGCTTTGTTTTCCCTGGTGCTTTTTTAAAACCGATTCCAAAAGGTCCAGATTGATGCTGTCCAGCAGCTCAATTGGAATTTTTACTTCCAAACCTTTTAAGAATTTGGACCTTACTTCTTCCAGCAACATCATATCCAAAACATTGAACATGAACTCATTTTCATTTCCAAATCTAGGTCTGAATTCACCCTTTACAAATATAAATTGACCTTCTTTCCCAAAGCTTTCATATTTCTGATAGTCCTTGCCGAATAGTGCAATTTCATATTGTCCTGAATAATCTGTGATGGAAAACCGGCAATAAGGATTTCCGTTTTTGGCAATTTTCTGGATGCGGTTTGTAACCATCCCTGCAAAGCGAATTTCCCTTCCTGGTTTGGCTTCTATGTCGGCCGCGGCTACCGTACAAAAGGTTTCAATATCCTTTTTGAAAGGGTCCAAAGGATGACCTGAAATGTAAAATCCAACCACATCGTGCTCTCTTTTAAGGGCTTCCATTGCTATCATTTCAGGAATGACCGGTATTTTCGGCTCAGCTACTTGTTCGGAAAACCCCGAACTACCAAAAAGTGAAGTCTGTGCAGAATTGGTCTGACTGGCTTTGGCATTGCCAAAACGAATCATTTTTTCAATCAGATTGTCATCACCTTCCACAAAAAAGTGGCCTCTGTGCAAACCGCCATCCTTAAAACCATCAAAAGCGCCTGCAGCTGCCAAAGATTCCAGCGTTTTTTTGTTTATGCTGCGTTGGCTCACACGCTCTGCAAATTGCCAGATGGTTGGGAAACTGCCTTTTTCTTCTCTTTCTTTCACCAAGCCGTCCACAGCTGCTTCTCCAACGCCCTTGATTCCAGCCAATCCAAATCGAATTTGCCCTTCCTTATTGGGTGTAAAATCGGCAAATGACTCATTTACATCGGGTCCCAATACCTTAAGGCCCATGCGGTTGCACTCTTCCATGTAGTACTTCACCTTGTCTATGTTGGCCTTTTCATTGGTTAAGTTGGCCGCCATATATTCAGCTGGGTAATGTGCCTTTAGCCAGGCAGTTTGAAAGGCCACGAAAGCATAGCAGGTTGAGTGACTTTTATTAAATGCATAGGCCGCAAATGCCTCCCAATCGGTCCAAACCTTTTCCAGTTTTTCCTGCGGATGGCCTTTTGCAGAAGCACGTTCCATAAACATGGGCCGCAGTTTATCCAGGGTCTTTTTATCCTTTTTACCCATGGCTTTTCGCAACACATCTGCATCGCCTTTGGTAAAGTCTGCCAGACGCTGCGAAAGCAACATTACCTGTTCCTGATAGACTGTAATTCCATATGTTTCCTCCAGAATTTCAGCCATTTCCGGTAAATCGTAACTGATAGCTTCCTGGCCATGCTTCCGCTTAATAAAGTTGGGAATGTATTCCAAAGGACCAGGACGGTACAAGGCATTCATCGCAATCAAGTCCTCAAACTTGTTAGGCTTCAGGTCTTTCATGTACTTTTGCATACCCGCACTTTCAAATTGAAACACACCGTTTAGTTCGCCACGCTGGAAAAGTTCATAGGTTTTCTGGTCTTCCAGGTCCACCTCGTCAATATCGAATTCCACGCCATGGTTTTTCTTAATCAACTTCAGGCAGTTCTTGATGATAGTCAGCGTCTTAAGACCCAGAAAGTCCATTTTTATTACGCCGGCATCCTCAATTACTTTTCCTTCATATTGGGTTAATAGGAACTCAGAATCTTTGGCTGTTGCAATGGGCATCAATTCGGTCAAATCAGATGGTGCAATAATTACCCCGGCGGCATGCACACCCGTATTTCGTACGCTGCCTTCCAAAATGATGGCTTCGGTTAAAACCTTTCCTCTAGGGTCAGTTTTAGATTGATAGATATCCCGCAACTGGTTCACCAGCAACATGTCATCAGAATCCAACCCTTCTTTTTCCTTCAAACTTTTTTCACCTTCAACAGGGGCAGTTAGTAATCTCTTTAGGTTTAAACCCAATTTTTCTGGTACCAGTTTGGTAAGTCCAATGGCCTGGTCCAAAGGCAAATCCAGCACTCTAGCTACATCTTTTATCGATGTTTTAGCTGCCATGGTGCCATAGGTTACAATCTGTGCAACCTGATTTTTCCCATACTTATCTACCACATAATCAAGTACTTTCTGCCGCCCATCATCGTCAAAGTCGGTGTCAATATCTGGCATTGACTTCCTGTCAGGATTCAGAAAACGCTCAAAGAGCAGCTTGTATTTCAAAGGGTCAATGTTGGTAATTCCGATGCAATAAGCAATCACCGAGCCCGCTGCAGAACCACGGCCAGGGCCAATAAAAACACCCAAATCCCGACCAGCACGTATGAAATCGGCCACGATAAGAAAGTAACCTGAGAAGCCCATTGTTTTAACCGTAAATAACTCAAAATCAAGTCGCTCACGGACTTCTTCAGATATTTCACCATACCGTTTCAGTGCCCCCTCATAGGTTATGTGTTTCAGGTATTCCCACTGGTCATCAAATCCAGGCGGCATGGGAAAATTGGGCAGCAAAATATCTCGCTTCAATTCCAGTTTTTCTACTTTGTCCACTACCATCTGGGTATTTTCCAGAGCCTCAGGAATGTCAGAAAAAACCTTTTCCATTTCCGCCTTGGTTTTAAAATAAAACTGGTCGTTTGGAAACTTAAAACGTCGGTTTTTTACAATCGCATCCTCATGCACAAAATCATCAAAACCTGGCGTACTTTGCTTTTCTCCTGTGTTGATGCACAACAAGATATCATGTGCATTGTAGTCCTTTTGGTTGGTGTAATGGCTGTCATTTGAGCAAATAATGGGCACTTTATACTTACGGCTCCACTTTATCAAAACTTTATTTACTTCGTCCTGCTCCTTCATATTGTGGCGTTGGAGTTCTATAAAATAGTCATCCCCAAATAAATTGTGCCACCATTGAAATTCTTTTTCAGCCTCCTCTTCGCTTTTTTGCAATATCATTTGCGGCACATAAGCTCCAATACAACAAGTAGTTGCAATTAAACCTTCGTGGTATTTTTCAATCAGCTTTTTGTCTATCCGGGGGTACACGCCATATTTTCCATCTATCCAGCCCAGAGAGCAAAGTTTAGAAAGGTTTTTGTAGCCTACCGCATTTTTGGCAACCAGCAATTGGTGATAACGGTCGTCCTTTTCCTGCTTGGTAAATTTCTTGCGGTGCATGTCTTCCACCACATAAAACTCACAACCTACAATCGGTTTTACGCCATTCTTATTTGCCTCATTCACAAACTGAAACACGCCAAACATATTGCCATGGTCTGTAATGGCGCAGGCTAGTTGGCCGTCATCGGCTGCTTTTTTGAGCATATCGCCAATATTGGCAGCACCGTCCAGCAAAGAAAATTGCGTATGACAGTGAAGATGAGAGAATTGAGGCATGTGGAAAAATTTAAAACTCAGAAGTTAAAATTCAAAACCAGCTTGAAAACCGATTTGAAAATTACTTCCATTTGAGGCTGCAAAGTAAAGATTTTTTGGGCAGCCGGGCAGTCTCCCTAAAAATCGGGACAAGTTATTCACTACAAATCCTCGATCATTTCGTACCTTATGGACTGTGGTTTTTTCGCTTTTATCCCTGCTGCGAAGTAATTGGCAAAAATTTGGTTTAAGATTGAAAAACCATAGTAATTTATTCAAATTTTCTGGGTTTCTCTCTTTGGCCAAATGCCAAGCATTGAATTCATATAAATTTTGAATTTCTTAAAAAAAGGTGCCTTTTTTATAAATGTATAAAACAAGTTTATAAACCGTTAGTGCCTTTGATTTGAAATGGGGAAAATATGATTTAAAATCCTGATTATAATCTGGAGACTAGTTTTTATTCCAATTCATCCTTTTTCCTTTTTGAAGTCCCATTACATTTGCATCCAAATACACCAATTCTTTTAATACAAATATGGCATACGTTAAGTCTGAAAAAGTACAGGATGGAATTTTTGAGATTTCTTTTTTCCATGAAGCTCAAAATTCTTTGCCCTCAGAAATTCTCAATCAACTGGCCTGGGCCGTTCGTGATGCAGGTCAGAATCATGAAATCAAAGTCATTATCCTTAAAAGTGGAGGCGAAAGGACGTTTTGTGCTGGCGCAAGTTTTACGGAATTGGTTGCCATTCAGGATTTTGAAGTTGGGCAAAGGTTTTTTTCTGGCTTTGCTCATGTTATAAATGCTATTCGAACTTGTGGTAAAATTGTGATTGGCCGTGTTCAGGGTAAGGCAATAGGTGGAGGAGTAGGTCTGGCATCTGCTGTTGATTATTGTTTTGCAACATCCCAAGCTTCAATTAAGTTAAGCGAACTGGCAGTTGGAATTGGTCCGTTTGTGGTGGGTCCTGCAGTGGAAAGAAAGGTTGGCCTTTCGGCATTTTCACAACTAACACTCAATGCGACAGAACTTTATTCTGCACAATGGGCAAAAGAAAAAGGGCTTTATGCAGAAGTTTATGAAACAATCGAAGCCATGGATGAAGCGGTTTTAGGTCTTGCTTTAAAGTTGGCAAATTCAAATCCGGAAGCTTTGAGTCTTTTGAAAAAAGTTTTCTGGGAAGGCACCGATCATTGGGACACTCTATTGTTTGAAAGGGCTGGTTTAAGTGGAAAGTTGGTTCTTTCTGATTTTACTAAAAATGCGTTAGCTTCTTTTGCAGCAAAAGCCTAGGTGGAAAGGTAATTTAAACGATTTTTAATAGCACCCCTACAGCTAAATCTATTGATTGGGTAATTTACTTATTCAATAGATTTACGATAAGTTGAGGACTTTCATCTTATTACTTTTTCTAATTGAAGCCAATCGATTAGAAAAATAATCTTACCTATTAACAGCCACAACTTCCTTCACCTCTGGAACCATCCTGGTCAAAAGATTTTGAATGCCTTGTTTTAAGGTGACAACGGAGGAAGGACAACCACTACAAGATCCACGTAACTCAAGGTTTACAGTGCCATCAACAAATGAAACAAAGGAAATAGCCCCACCATCACCTTCCACAGCGGGTTTAACATATTCATCCAGAAGCTGAATAATTTGTTTTTCCATATCGGTTTCGCCTTGAACTGACTCAATGGCAGCTTCCATCTCAGCTTCAGATGAAAAGGCGAAAATCGGATGTTTTTCTTCGA
>JBIPOE010000196.1:0-3300 GCA_044379485.1 Catalimonadaceae bacterium | reverse complement strand
TTGAATTTATACCAGTCTTTTGTATTGGAATGGATTCCGCTCAATTTATCTGAATACTTTAAAGCATTTTCAAAATCATCTGCGTGAAAATACACTTCCGCTAAAAACATGTTTCTGATATTGTTGTTCATCGAAACTGACTTTGGAATGGTATTGATTTGATCAATGGCTTTGCTATATTCTTTTTTTTCCATTGAAAGTCGCCATCTAAAATTATTCAATTGCATATATTCAATATCCCCTCTAAAGAAATTCCCCTCGTTGTTAAGATTCAAAGTAACCAAGGACTCCAATATTTGAATCATTTTAGGATGGTCACCAAACTCATGACTGACAAGAAATGCCTGGGTTCCAAAAATCATTTTTGCTCTTGACAGGTCTTTTTCTGTTATCGAATAGATGGGTTTTCCATCAATATATTCTAAAGGGGTTTGATCTTGAACAAAAATCGAGTCGAAAGGCAATTGATCCAATTGATTAAAAGCCAATGTCATAATTTCATTGGCAGTCTTAGCATCGGAAATTCGGTATAACGATTTTGCATATTCGTAAACTCCTTTTGTAGGATATGTTTTTATCGATTGTCGGATTAAAGAGTACGCCTTTTTAACCTCTCCCTTATTTAATTGAGCATTCGCTTCAATAGCCAATAATTCGCCCTCATAATATTGTTTTGGAATTACTTTAGCTTCAGAGGACTTTTGGCTTTGCGATTTTCCCATTAATTGCGCCAATGAAAAGAGGGGCAAGAAAACGAAGAATACTAGAGTAAACGATTTAGTTAAATACATAATTTATTTTTTAGCAAATATATAATCGCCTCCAACATGCCCCGCCAATTCGAGCGTCCCATAACGAGGTTCTGTTTTTGTTTCGGTCATCACCGCTTCCATAATCTGATTGATGAACATTTTTTGTGCGGTTAGGTACTTTTCTTTGTTTTCTGTTAAGGCCTTGACCAAATATTTCATAAAAACGCTTTCATCAGGGACTTCAGTGTCGTTGCCTGATGTTATTGCTACACGGCTTATTTTTTCGTTCATGGTTTGAACCGCTAATGGTGCATCTTTTCCTAAAGCGCGGGTTTTGAATACCCCGCCAGAAAAACAAGCATCGGTTATCAGTAAGGTGTGGCGAGAAGGAAGTTTGGCAATGAGGTTTAAAACATCCTTGTTCTGAAGCCAAGTAGAGGAGTCATTTCTTTTAGCATCAACCAAAAGCCAATAGCCTTTCTTTTCTTTTTCGACCCAAATACCGTGGCCTGCATAAAAAATCAACAGATTGTCTTCGGGTTGAATGACATTGATGAGCTCCAACAATTTCCGTTTGACGTCATTCGCAGCAGGATTGAACAAGGTAAAAATAGTGCCTTCTTCAAAATCGTAATCTTTCTTAAGAATTAGTTTTAATCTTACCGCATCCTGAATCGGATTTTCTAATGAGGGAATAGTCATGTCTTCATAATTTTGAGCACCAATTAGCAAGCAGTAGTTTTTGCCTTCTTTTGTTGTGGCGGGAACAATATCGGATACAGCTGTGTTTGCGCTTTTCTCAATATTAAAAGTGTGTTCAGAGGCGTTTCCTGCCCCGTCAGTGGCAATCACAATAATTTTATTCACACCGGCTTTTAAGGGAACATTGCCCCAGAAGTTACCGTCAGTTTGCGCATAGACCACTAGACCATTAATTGTCAAGGACTTTAAACCCGAAACATCTGCAGCGGTACCTTTGACAAGGATGTCATTGCCGACGGAGACAATTTCGAGGCCGCGATTTGGAGCGGGTTCGGTAATTAGTATTATTGGAGCGGTTTTATCGGCAGAGGTTTCATTTGTATACTTTAATTCCAATGCTGTCAACGCGTCCATGGAAGGCTTGTATTCAGGATAATATAACAGCGAGATATTATAATAATCACGGGCCTTTTCATAATTATTCAAGCCTACATAAATATCCCCTAGCAATTTGTAATCTTCCCAGTTCTGCAATGCTCCAACAATGCTAACTTCATTTTTGTTATCCATTTTGGCTTTTATGAAAATATCGTAATTTATAAGTGCACTGCGGTAATCTTTTTTATTTAAATCTATACGCGCCTTAAAGTAATTTGATAGTACCGTTTTGGTTGCTATCTTTTCAAATTGTTCATAATAATCCAACGAATTTTTATCATCCCCTGAAGAAACATAGGTCATAAGCATATGTAAAACTGCCTTATTAGACGTTTTTGCAATTTCAAGAGCTTCAGCAAAATCGCCTTTCGTTGTAGCAAAATACCATAAATCATCTTTTTGTTGTTCCGGAAGGTAATATAATCCTATTGGCCTTTGACGTGTTATTTTTAAAGCCTCGTCAAATTCTCCCAGGAGGGCTAATAATTGTGTTTTTATCGATAGTTGCATTTCATACACTTGAGTATGAGTGGTATTTTCTTTTTTGAGCATTGGCTCTAGTGAAGATGAAAGACTTTTTATTAATAATTCTCTGTTGCCGTTATGCTTGTTTATCAAGATGGGCAAAGATTTAAAAAATACTAGAGCCGTTTTTTTATCCATTTTTTCAACCGTACTCCAATGTACCAAAATTTCATCTTTACGGAAAAGTTTTACTTTTTCCACAGCCCTATTAAGAACGGCATTAGCCCCACTTACATCTGAGAGTTTCATCAATGCAAAGGCATATGAATAAATTGAGTATGTTGGATAAAGGTCCATAGACCTGCTAATTAGTTCCTCTCCCGCTTTAATATCGCCCGCCATTAAACTTGAAGTTGCTTCTTTGGCTAATGCCTCAGCATTATCGTAATCCTTTCTGGATTGACTGCTAGAAGAGATTGTAAACAAACACAGGCACAAAAGCAATGATGCTACCCTTTTTTTCATTTTACTAAATAATTTATTTCTATTTTTTACTAAATATATAATCGCCTCCAACATGACCTGCCAATTCAAGCGTCCCATAACGAGGTTCTGTTTTTGTTTCGGTCATCACCGCTTCCATGATTTGGGTGATGAACATTTTTTGTGCCGTTAAGTACTTTTCCTTGTTTTCTGTTAATGCTTTGACCAGGTATTTCATAAAAACGCTTTCATCAGGGACTTCGGTGTCATTGCCTGATGTTATTGCCACACGGCTTATTTTTTCGTTTATGGTCTTTAAGGCGGCAGGCGCATCCTTGCCTATGGAGCGAGATTTGAATACACCTCCTGAAAAACAAGCATCAGTAATCAAGAGCGTATGGCGAGAAGGAAGTTTGGCAATTAAGTTCAAAACATCCTTGTTCTGTAGCCAGGTAGTGGA
>JBIPOE010000194.1:0-3321 GCA_044379485.1 Catalimonadaceae bacterium | reverse complement strand
GAGCAATCAAGAATAATTAAAAGTTTACAAGCCCTGAACGCAGTAAATCTGACTCCTCTAGTCGATGCCAACGGCATCGACCAAGGATATGAGTCAAAAATGGGGTATGCCATAGATGAAGCAACCCGTTCCGGGAACTACGAGAAAGCACTCGCATTGATTGCTATAAAAAAGGGTAAATATTATGATAAGGATTCTAGAACGTCTTTTATAATGAATGTGCATGAAGACGCAGAAGATTTTGTGAAATTAATTGAGATATCGAAAAAATATGGTAACAAGTTGTTGAAAGCCGAGGGTCTATTCAAAGGATATGCGTTAATGGGTAATGATCAACTGGCGATGCTGAATTACGAAAAAATGATGGATTTCCAAAAAGAAGAAAACACCAGTTTTTTTTACCTCGCCTTAGTTTCTATTTTAAAAAAAGAGTATCAAACTGCAATTACCCAGTTAGATCAATGTGTGACACTAAGGGCAAAAGCTATCACAGACTACAGGATTGCAATAGATAAATGGAAAATAGATAAAGCATACGGAGACGCTTATGCTGGCCTTAAAGAATATGAAAAAGCAAAGAATTACTACAACATTTCCCTGCTTACAAACCCTAGTTATAAACCAGCAATAAAAGCGCTGGAAAACCTTGGCTTGCAATACCAGCAAGAAGTGGTTGCCGATAAAATAGCCCCCACAATAATTATAACCGAACCCGCTCCAAACCGTGGCCTCGAAATAATCTCTGCCGGCAATGACATCCTTGTAAAAGGTACAGCGGTTGATCCTTCAGGTTTAAAATCGGTAACCATAAACGGACAGGCAGTTTATGTACAGTTGGACGGAAACTTCTGGGGTAATGTTGCCCTAAAAGTAGGCACCAATAAAATCATCGTGATTGCAACCGACGGAGCAGGAAACACCTCTGAACACACTTTTGAAATAGAGAAAAAAATGGCTGTTGCCAAATCAGATATTGTTCCCGCCACAACTAAAGAAGGCAAAAACTACTGCTTGTTGATTGGTGCTCAAAATTATGAGGACCTCAACATTCCGTCTTTGGAAAATCCTATTCAGGATGCGGTCAAACTGAAACTAATTCTCAAGAAGGACTACGATTTTGAGGATGGAAATATCTTCAACTTGTTCAATCCTAGTGCCAATGATGTCAAAAGGCAATTGCTCGAACTCACTAATGTCATCCAACCCGAAGACAATTTGTTGATTTTTTATGCAGGTCACGGCATTTGGGTCGAAAAAGAGAAAAAAGGCTATTGGCTGTTGGTCGATGCCAAAAGAAACGACTCCAACACTTGGCTTCAGAATAAGGATGTTTTAAATCTAATTGCTAAACTTCCTTCTCGCCACACGCTCTTGATTACTGATGCTTGCTTTTCAGGAGGTGTTTTCAAGACAAGATCCATAGGCAAGAATGCACCTGCTGCTCTAAAGACCATGAACGAGAAAATAAGCCGTGTGGCAATAACTTCGGGTAACGACACTGAAGTACCCGATGAAAGCGTTTTTATGAAATACCTGGTCAAGGCATTGACAGATAACAAGGAAAAATACTTAACAGCACAAAAAATGTTCATCAATCAAATTATGGAAGCCGTAATGACTGAAACAAAAACAGAACCACGATATGGTACTTTAGAATTGGCTGGGCATGTTGGGGGCGATTATATCTTTGCTAAAAAATAAATTGTTTGCCAAATGCTCCAACTGAAGATGAAATAAAAATAGTAAACACTAGTAATAACAAAAAACAAAAATTCTACATAAAATGGATAAATTTTACAGCTTGGTATTAATACTTATGTTATTATTTTCGGTTCATTCGACAGCACAAAAAACGCAATTGAACAAAAAAGAAAGGGCTATAATCTGGCCTTTACACGATCAAGCGAGTCTATTATCAAGCAATGCAACAACCGCACTTCAGGCTGGCAAAACGGCGCTTGCAGATTCGTTGATCAGAAAGTCCATTGAAGTTTATCCAACATTAGGAGTTTTTAGTTATGCCACGCTACTTATGAGCCTCTCTGACATAACAGGCAGTAATGAAATACTGAAACTGGTCTATGCAAGAATTAAAAATGAGCCACAAAAGCGTTTTATCATGCCAATGACCATTGATATGGATTTCCGAAAAGTTACTGTTGCACATGAATTTGCGATGCAGGGTGCCAAGTTAAACCGGTCATTTGGCGATCTGAAAAGCACTTTGGAAGCCTATGAGCATTTGTGGGAAAATCAAGTAGATTATAATGATAGCTGGTTCGCCAGAAACACTGGTACTGGCGGACCAACAACCAACGCTGATCTCTTTTTCCGACCGCGAATCGAGGAAGAATTCCAAAATCGGTTTGAATATTGGATCATAACTGAAAAATTTGACGAAGCCTTAAAATTCATTGCCAAAAAGCCACAGAAAGGTTTTATCGACAAGGAGGGTTATGCAATCTGGGAAACAGAAATTTACCTGCTAAAGAAAGACTTTACAAATGCCCGAAAAGCAGCTGAAGGGATTGACCCTAAATTTAAGTTATACTACGATATGAAGATTAAACTCGATGAAGGAGATATTGCAACTACAAAAGATTTTTTTCAACAATATTATGCTACAGCAAAAACAAATCCGGCGTGGTCTTCAAGATTTATATTCCAGGGAGCAGAATGTGAATTTAAGCTGAAAAATTACACCGAAACGTTGTCATTGCTCGAGAAATCAATAGCTCGTCGCGGCAAATCCAATTACATTGGTGAAAGAGACCCATTCCAATGGAAAATATACACCTTGAAGGCAGATGCTTATGCGGGTTTAGGCGAAAAGGAAAAAGCCCGCACCAATTATGACATTGCCTTGTTATATCACCCTAACTATAAACCTGCAATCGAAGGAATCACTGCATTGGAAATCAAGTCAGAGACAGACAAACTAACTGATAAAAGTGGCCCCGAAATCCTAATTCTAGTACCGGCCACGAGAGGCTTTGAGATTGTAGCTAAAAATGACATGCTTATCAAAGGAATAGCGAAAGACCTTTCCGGCTTAAATGAAGTATATCTCAATGGTACGAAAATTTATTCGCAAACAGATGGCAACTTTTGGGGCAATGCTGTAATAGGTGCTAATGATGAAAAGGTAATGATTAAAGCAATCGATATTGTAGGAAACGTCACTGAAATGAGTTTAAATATCAAGCGTCCCGATAGGTCAAATGCCACCGAAATTGTTGCGCCAGTTACAACCGAAGGCAAAAATTACTGTCTTCTTGTTGCTGCTCAAAATTATGCGGACGAATCAATTCCCTCATTAGA
>JBIPOE010000037.1:0-39845 GCA_044379485.1 Catalimonadaceae bacterium | reverse complement strand
CAATTATTGGGGCATCGAGCCCCAATAATGCTCTGCAAACAAGGCCTCAGAATCCTAGTCTATTTTCTACAATAACAACGGATGAAAGTGGTCAATAACGGTCAACAATTTTTAGGCATTGACAATTTATCATTCATCATTTATAACTCATAATTTAAAAAATCATGTTTAAGCAATTTTTACAACACGTTCCTGGAGCAGATTGGTTTATGATCGGGTCTCTGGCCGTATTTATAATTTTCTTTTTGGGTGTAAGTCTATACCTGCTCACAGCCGATAAAAAAGGGTTTGAGCAAATGGCAAGTTTGCCCTTGGCGCCCGATTCAAAAACAAATCTTTGATTAATAAACACTTTTTGATATGCAACAAATTGTTTTTTTGACACTTAGCCTTATTTTACCTTTGTTGTCTATGGCAGAAGGGACTGAAGAAAGGGCCCTGACAGCCAACGAAACCATGCTGATGACTGCTTATGTTTTAACCGCATTTACGGTTTTGTTGGTCATCGTCATTGTGGTTTTACTGGTAAAACTCAAATCAAAACTTGATGAACTGGTTCCAAAAACTGAGGAGCAACTGGCCTATGAGCAGCAGGATTTCTGGAGCAAGGTTTTTCAATTGCATCCTTTGCAAACTGAGAAAAAGCTGATGATGGCCCATGCCTACGATGGCATTTCAGAGCTGGACAATCCAACACCTCCCTGGTTTATGTTTTTGTTTTACTCCACTATATTTTTCGCGGTGGTTTATGGAATCGTTTACCATGCCATTGGAGATGGCAACATTATGCAAAATGAATATGTAGCAGAGGTAAAAGCAGCTGACATTAGCAGGGAAGTGTATTTGAAAAAGTTTGCCAATTCGATTAATGAAGGAAATGTAACCCTGGTTACTACCAAAGAAAAAATAGCCGAAGCCAAAACCATTTATGACAACAACTGTGTGGCCTGCCATGGTTCCTTTGGAGAAGGAAAAGTTGGGCCAAACCTGACCGATGAATATTGGATACACGGCAGCGATTTGAAGAAAATTTTCCACACCATTTCTGAAGGTGTTGCTGAAAAAGGAATGATTGCATGGAAAAAACAACTCAATCCGCTTCAGATTCAACTGGTTTCCAGTTATGTAATGGGCATGAAGGGTACGAATCCTCCAAATCCAAAAGCGCCTCAAGGAGAAAAAGAGGGTGCTAAAACCGATACGCTTACAACAGATACACTTGCTAAAAAGAGTATTTGAATCTGATAAAAACAAAAAAATGAATCATTAAAACATCTTGAATTTGATTCAAAAGATCAGATTCAAGGTGTTTTTTAATTTCTAAAGATTAATTTAAAAAACAACAAACGTTCATTCATAATGCCTATTCAAATTGTAATTTTTCTATTAGCGCACTGGTATTTAAGTCTTTTTGCCCAAACTTTTTTTCTCCATAGATATGCTGCCCACGCCATGTTTACCATGAATAAATTCTGGGAAAAGACATTTTATGTGTTCACCTATATTGTGCAGGGTTCTTCGTTTTTAAGTCCACGGGCCTATGGCGTTATGCACCGCCTGCACCATGCCTATGCCGATACAGAGAAGGATCCGCATTCTCCATCTTATTCTGACAATTTATTTGACATGATGTGGAAAACAAAAAACATCTACAACGATATTTTAAATGATCGGGCAGGAATTGAGGAGAAATTCCTGAAAGGCGTACCCAATTATAAACCAATAGAATGGCTCGGAGATCAGTGGATTTCCAGACTTATCTGGGGCACAGCCTATACGTTGTTTTATATGTATTTTGCAACTGCCTGGTGGCAATATCTGTTCTTGCCAATCCATTATTTGATGGGACCTGTCCACGGAGCAATCATCAATTGGTTTGCTCATAAGTTCGGCTATGTCAATTTCAAGGTAAATGATACGGCTAAAAATTTACTGCCGCTTGACTTCTTAATGATGGGTGAAAGCTACCACAATAACCACCATAAGTTTGGTGGGAGGCCAAATTTCGGAGTAAGATGGTTTGAATTGGATCCAACTTATCCGGTAATGCTCCTTTTAAATGCAGTGGGTATTATTCACCTGAAAACAAATAATGATTTGCAGATTTTTTAATAGCACTTTCTCAAATTCCACCATGCAATAAAAAGGCTGGTAAGGGAAAATACCATACCCATTATGAAAGCTGCTCCTGGAAAATGAATGGGTGCTGATTGACCGGAAAAACTGCTGTACAGATTTGTCATTAATGGTGGCCCAATAATGGCCGCCATACTAATAGTAGAAGTTAGAGCTCCCTGAAGTTCTCCTTGAGCATTGGGTGGTACTTTTCCGGAAATAAGACCTTGCATACTTGGACCTCCAATTCCGCTCAGGCAATATGGAATTAAGCCAACGTACATTACCCAACCTGCCCCGGCAAAGGCAAAAATGGACAGACCAATGGCATAAAACATTGAACCCCAATAAATTGAAGGAATTACGCCCAATTTCGTATTGGCCACCCTTATTAATCCAGCTTGAACACTTGCAACCAAAAGTCCTACAAAACCAAGTGAATAACCAACCTGGGCACTGGTCCATTTGAATTCCCCCATAGTGAAATAAGACCAGGTACTTTGCACGGAATGGGAAGCAAGGTGGATAAAAAATAAAGAGATTACCAGACCAAGAATGCCTGGATAATTCTTCAGACTTTTAAATGAGCCAAATGGATTTGCACGTTTCCACTCAAACTTGCGGCGATGTTCTATTGAAAGTGACTCAGGAAGCACAAAATAGCCATACAACCAGTTTGCCATTGTAAGTACAGCAGCGGCCCAAAAAGGAACGCGAGGCCCAAATTCTCCCAATATACCGCCCAAAACCGGTCCAATTATAAAACCCAGACCAAATGCAGCGCCAATCATGCCAAAGTTTTGACCCCGTGTTTCCGGAGTACTGATATCGGCAATGTAGGCTGATGCCGTAGTAAAACTTGCGCCCGTTATTCCAGCAATTAGCCGGCCAATAAAAAGCCAGGTGATGGAAGGCGCAAATGCCAACAATATGTAATCCAAGCCAAAGCCGAAAAGAGAAAAGAGAAGAATAGGCCTTCTTCCAAATTGATCACTGAGGTTTCCAAGAAATGGAGAAAATAAAAATTGCATCAATGAAAATGCAAAAAGCATCCAGCCGCCATAGCGGGAGGCATCACTCATATCGCCACCAGTGAGTTCTGAAATAAGGCCTGGCATTACAGGAATGATGATTCCAAAGCCAATAACATCAATTAGTAAAGTTATGAAAATAAAAAGTATTGCAGGTTTCTTAGAATTTGACATGTGGATTGCGAAGGGCAAAGATGGTTATTTCAATTGATGTAAATGGGCCAATTTTTTAACAGTCAATGGTTTTATACCAAGGCCCGTAGAAAAATCATGATTTGTTATTTGTTTAGTAAAACCCATTATTCATAAAAAAGGATTAATAATCCCAAAAAAAAACCTCAGATTTTCACCTGAGGCTTTTTTAAAAATATTGATTTTACTATCGTGCCAATTTGAAAACAATAGGGATGTTCATCCTTACTTTCACTTCACGGCCACCATTTTTTCCTGGTGTCCATTTAGGCATTGCCTTCACTACTCTCAAAGCTTCTTCATCGCAACCATAGCCAATACCCTTTAAAAGCTTCACATCATCAACTTCTCCTGAAGAGGTTACAACAAATGTTACGAAAACCTTTCCTTCAATATCCTGATTAATGGCCTTTTGAGGATACTTAATATTTTTTGCAAAGTAGCTCTGAAGATCACCTCCCGGTGGCTGAGGCTCCTGTTCTACAAATGTAAATTCAGGCTCTGGTTCTGGTGGTGCACCAATTACTTCACCCGTTCCTGCCCCTGCATCTACAACCAATTCATTTGGATCGGCAGCGGGGTCTCCTTGAACGGTTTCAGTTCCTGCAACTACAGCTTTTAGTTCTTCTTGTTTCGGAGGATCCTCTTCAATAATTTCCTCATCTGGGGCAACTTCAGGTGGCACAAATCGCACAGTTGAAACCTGTGGCGGAGGTGGAGCCGAAGGAAGTGGCGGTGGTGGCGGTGTTTTAGGATCGATTGGTGGCGGATCTATCATTTTGGGATCTACCGTTACAATCTCCTGCTCATCAATTTCTGCTTCCGGCCGAATTTTTTCCCAGATTACTGGTCCACCTATAAATAGACCAAAACCCAGAATGGCAAATAAAACTGCCCTTAAAACATAGTCATCATAAATCCTTCTTAGGTCATAAGCCCCATATTGCTTGTTACGTCCTTCAAAAATCAGGTCGTTTAAGCTGGCGTCTTTATAATTTATCTTTTCCATTTCTGCGCCGGTTTAATAAGGTGACTTTGCCAACAATTCAAGATCCGCCGGAGTAATATCTACCAACGCGTATATTCTAATGCCTGTTATTGCCATTTCATCTATGCAATCCACCAAATTTTTGTATTTGGATTCTTTTTTTGCTTTAATAATTACAATTGGCTCTTTAATGGTCCTCACTTTATTTAAAAGCACTTTTCGCAAGCCACTTTCGGAAAAGTTGGTGAGTTGAACATCCGGATTTTCAGGATCCGTGTAATAATATATCTTGTCGTTTTCTGCCAGTACCAAAGTTGTGGTTCTGGACTTTGCGACTTTCATCGTTTCATTCTTATCCGTTTTGTCGGGCATGTTCACCTCCATAGTTTGCGGTTTGCTAAACGTGGTTGTGAGCATAAAAAAGGTTACCAGCAAAAATGCAAGGTCAACCATGGGTGTCATATCTACTTTGGTGGAGACTTTCTTCCCCCCGCCGGTGTCTATATCTGCCATTTTCTTACGTTTTTAATAGGTTGACAATGTAAATTATAGAACTTTAGGCTTGGCCTTCATGTTCGTTATCAAATTAAACTTGTTGATATTCTGGTCTTGCAGAGTTTTAATTACTTTCCCTACCGTTTCATAATTGGCATCAACATCGCCCTTTATGGTTATCCTCAGTTTTGGATTGGCATATCGGGCATAAGCAACCCAATCAGTCAATTCATTTTGAGCAGAATCGCATGGAATACCCATTTGAGGAAACTTTGCTTTGTCTTTTGTTGCCAAAAGTTGACGCAAATTTCCAATAGGCAGACCAAATGAACTCAACAGCGAAAACTGTTTGATTTCATCTGGAGTAAAACCCACTTTATACTTTCCTGCCACAAACTCAAGCATTTTTTCCCTGTCAAACTGGCCATCTATTCCAAAGTAAACACGGTTTTGTTTATCAATGGCTATGGTCATAATGTCTTTGTCAGGAAGCTTAACGTCTGAAATAGAGGCGGGTGTATCTACAACCACCGGATCATCAGCTTTGAATTTTGCAGTTAATATAAAGAAGGTCAGGAGAAGAAAAGCCATATCGCACATGGCAGTCATGTCGAGTGCAATACTTTTCCGTGCTATTTTTACTTTAGACATTTTATTGGCTCCTGAGCTTTAAAAATGAACTATTTAGTTTTAGACCCAAAAGTCTGGATTATGCTGAAACCAACTTCATCAATACTATAAGTAAGGTTATCGATTTTGCTGGTAAACAAATTGTAAAAGATGATTGCAAAAGCAGATGAACCAATTCCAAGTGCTGTATTAATCAAGGCCTCAGAGATACCTGTTGATAAAGCTGAAGAATCCGGAGCACCAGCTGCTGCAAGTGCAGAGAAGGCTTTAATCATACCCAATACTGTTCCCAAAAGACCTATTAGTGTAGAAACAGAGGCAAGAGTTGCAAGAATTGTTAAATTTTTCTCCAACATTGGTAGTTCAAGAGAAGTAGAATCTTCAAGTTCTTTTTGGATGGAAAGTATTTTTTGATCTTTGGCCATATTGGTTTCTGATTGCATTTCCTTGTACTTGTGCAGTACAGATTGAATTACATTTCCAACTGAACCTTTTTGCTTGCTGCACTCAGCTATAGCGCCATCTACGTTGTCTGAGTTTAAAAGTGATTTAACTTTTCTAACAAAATCATCAACAGAACCAGTTCCTGAAGCTTTTCCAATTGTTAGCATTCTTTCAATAGAAAAAGTAATTACCATTAAGAAAAAAGACATTAAGAAAGGTACAATTACACCACCTTTATAAACTGTCCCTAACCATTTTCCAACCCCTTCTTCAATTGGGTGGTTATTCAAATCACCTCCCTGAAAGTTTGCAGGATTACCCAAAACAAACATATAAAAGATGATTGCAAATACGAAAATGATCACCATAGTGATGCTTGCGAAAAACGATTTGGCCTTACTGGCCTGCGGTTGCTGATTAGCCATTGATTTTTGTTTTTTTAAGAAATTGACTTATTTGTAATTAATAAAGGAGTGCACAATTAAATTTTGCGGTCGCAAGTATATCAAATATTCTCTTTGGATAAGAACGAACCTGAATCAAAATTATTTTAATTGACATTGGACCGGACAAATTCAGGTGTGAAGTGTTTTCTAAAATTCACCAAAAGCAAGGCAAATATTTGATCCTTTTCGTTTGAATTAAAAAATAATTTTGTCTTAAAACATTGACAATCAAACTTATAAAATTTGAAATCTATAGCCCTTTATAAGACTTACCAACATTATGGAATGTACTGGAAACAGGAAATAATTTTGACAAAACATTTATTAAGAATTTTATAAAAAAATATTTAATCATTTGATAACCAGAAATCACTTAGGAATCAATTTGATTTTGACCTTGAAGCTTTTCAAAATTACCGACTTAATTCCTACTCATGGATTCAAAGAAATTATAGAAGAACCTCCTTTTGTTACTTAACATTTCATTAATTTCAGATGTAAATTATGCATTTCTTTATCTCAAGCCTTTGAACTCAAAACGAAACACCTACATTTGCCCTTTCAGAAAAACATCTGATTGTAACAAATGGCAAATTTTGATTTGATTGTAATAGGCAGTGGACCAGGTGGTTACGTAGCTGCTATCAGGGCTTCTCAACTTGGACTGAAAACAGCTGTTATTGAAAAAGAAAGTCTTGGCGGTATCTGCCTAAACTGGGGATGCATTCCTACTAAGGCTTTGTTGAAAAGTGCTCAGGTTTATGAGTACATACAACATGCCTCTGATTATGGAATTAACATTAAAGAAGCAAGCCATGATTTTGGAGCCGTAGTAAAGCGAAGTCGTGGCGTTGCTGATGGAATGAGCAAAGGCGTTCAGTTCCTGATGAAGAAAAACAAAATTGAAGTGATCATGGGCATGGGCAAACTTACCAAAGATAAAAAGGTTGAGGTTACCAAAGCTGATGGCAGCAAAGAAATACATGAGGCTAAAAGTATAATCCTGGCTACAGGAGGAAGGGCCCGTGAGCTACCAAATATCAAAATAGACGGAGAAAAGGTAATTGAATACAGGAAAGCAATGTCTTTACCAACTCAACCTAAATCTATGGTTATTATTGGTTCTGGAGCTATTGGTGTTGAATTTGCTTATTTTTATAATACAATGGGAACCAAAGTAACCATCGTTGAATTCATGCCAAGAATTGTCCCGGTGGAAGATGCAGATGTCTCCAAAGAACTGGAAAAAATCTACAAGAAAAAAGGAATGGATATTTACACCAATTCCAGTGTGGAAAGTGTTGATTCTAAAGGAAAAACCTGTAAAGTGAGTGTAAAAACGCCAACAGGAAATATTACAATTGAGGCTGACATTGTACTTTCTGCAGCTGGAGTTGTAACCAATCTGGAAGGAATTGGTCTTGAGGAAGCTGGCGTAAAGCATGACAAAGGCAAAGTTTTGGTGGATGATTTTTACCAAACCAATGTTGCTGGTGTTTATGCCATTGGTGACATTGTAAAAGGTCCTGCTTTGGCCCACGTTGCTTCGGCAGAGGGTATTATTTGTGTTGAAAAAATTGCAGGTCACCATCCCCAACCTTTAAACTACGGCAACATTCCAGGTTGTACATATTGCAGTCCTGAAATTGCTTCTGTTGGAATGACAGAAGAAGCAGCAAAAGCGGCAGGTTATGAAGTTAAAGTGGGTAAATTTCCATTCTCAGCTTCTGGAAAAGCATCTGCTGCCGGTGCCAAAGAGGGATTTGTAAAGGTTATTTATGATGCCAAATATGGAGAATGGCTTGGTGCCCACATGATTGGCGCCAATGTAACCGAAATGATTGCTGAAGCAGTAGTGGCAAGGAATCTGGAAACAACAGGACACGAAATTTTGAAATCTGTTCACCCACATCCAACCATGTCAGAAGCTATTATGGAAGCTACAGCCATGGCATATGGCGAGGTTATCCACTTGTAAAACAAGGTTTTATACAACTTTAAACCCGGAAATTGATTGATTCAGTTTTCGGGTTTTTTTATGATCTAAAATCTATTGTTTAGGCCCAAACCTCCATCCCTTCTGTGCAGTTGATACAGATATCAATCTCCTTCCTTGATTTTAGAATTGACGCCCGGAATTGTTTATAGTCTTTCCCATGCCAAATGTCTTTAAACGATTCATTTTTAAAATTCCCTAAGGTATGGCTGGCATCTTTATCAAAACAGCAAGGCACAATTTTGCCATCCCAGGTGATCACACAGGATTGCCACATTTGCCAACATTGATTTAACATTCGATTTTTAATAGCAAATTTTCCATTTAGCAACCTTTTATATCTGCTGTATTTTTCCTGTATTGGAATCAAATCTGAGCCGTTTTCAAAGTCATAAATTTGAGCAGTCTTTAATTTTACTTCATCCACACCAAGTTCATTTGCAAGAGCATACAATTCATTGATTTGGTGTTCGTTTTGCCGAACCACCAAAAATTGAAAAATAATATGAGGCGTACTTGATTTCAGCTCTTTTTTCCACTTGACAAGATTTTTGGTTCCTTCAATTACCTTTTCCAAACTGCCGCCTATCCGATAACTTTGATAGGTTTCCTGGCTTGTGCCATCAATGGAGATTATAATCCTGTGTAAACCTGAAAGGACTGTATCTTTTGCGATCTCATCTTTGAGGTAATGGGCATTTGTAGAGGTTGACGTGTAGATTTTTTTTTGAGCTGCAATTTTTACCATATCCAAAAAAGCTGGATTCAAATAAGGTTCGCCTTGAAAATAAAAGGTTAGGTAGGTTAAACTAGGGCTCAGTTGGGAGATAATTTCCTCAAAAAGTCCACTTTCAAGCATTCCTGTTGGCCGGGTAAAAGAACGTAATCCACTTGGGCATTCAGGGCATCTTAAATTACAACTTGTTGTCGGCTCAATGGAAATACTAAAGGGCAAACCCAATTGGATTGGTTTTTTTAGCCATTTGGAAACAAAAAAACCAAGCACCAAAAGAAAATAATTGTAAACTTTTCTTGCACTGAGACAAGAAATTAAGGTTCTCAATTCCTGCCACTTAGCTGTAAAATTTTCTACTATTTTCAATTCTTTGATTTTCAACCTTGCGAGAGTGCAAATATCCTTCCTAATTTTGAAAAATTATTTTATTTACTCAGGCCCTGCAAAAACTTTTTTTAATTCTACTCCTAAGCCTGATTTCATCACAATCCGGAAATTGTCAGGCCAGAATATGGCAATGTGCAGATACAAACGGTAAAGAAAAGTTTTCAATTTTTGCTGATAGCTTATTCCCAATTTCAAATGATCAATTTGCGGGAAACATTGGTAATCAATCATTTATTTTTAAGGATGAGCCGTTTCAGATAAAATCCATAGAAAAGAACATTAAAATCAGAAAAGGTAATTCAGAGTTTTACATTGTTGAAAAAGCTGGGGCCCTGCAATTGCATCCACTTAAACCTAATGAAAACAGAAAAAACAGTTTAAGAAATTTTGACGAAGTTCAGTTCTGGAACAATCAGATTTTGGTAAGAATTGGTAAAAAATGGCTTTTTCAACCTGGCAAAAGCGAGGAATTATTTGCTGATTCATTTAAATTTTTTAAAGATAATTTGATATTATTAGTTGAAAACGGGCTAGTAAAAATAGACGCAAGTTTAAAACAGAAATTCTTTCCAATTTCTTCAAAAGAGAAAGCCCTAAGCCCAAATGGTAATTTTGTTAAAATAGACAACATCTGGGTACCAATAGATTCCGGTGTTCCCATTCCAGAAAGAGGAAAATCTATTTGGTGGAAGGAGAATATTTTGGTGGATAAATCGAATGAAACAGTTTATGTAGAAAGTTCTAATTTTTCGATAAAATTTACAGCAGATTCATTTTCAATAATCGATAATAGTTTTCTTTACATAAAAACCAAAAAAGAAGCTTATTTGGTTACATATTTAGGGTCTAAAATAAAAATACCTAATATCTCACAAATAGTAAGTGTTTCTGACACACAGTGTGCATATAAAACTAAAAACAACTGGGAATTAATAAGCATATCTGGACAGAAAAACAATGTTAACCAATCTATTACGGCAATCGGAAATTCAAGAAATGGATACATTAAAGCTAAAGCAGGAAAACGATTTGGCCTGATTGATTTGAATGGGTTTATTAGAATCGCGTGTAGATATGACTCACTATTGGCATTTGAAGAGAACCTGATAGGAGCAAAAATTGGTAATAGTTGGGGGTTTTTAGACCAAACTGAAAGGCTTAAAATACAACCGAATTATAGCAATGTGTCTTCATTTAAAAATGGATTGGCTGTGGTCCAAAAAAACGAAAAACATGGCTTAATCACGCCTGAGGGCAGTTTCATATTAGGTTTAGATTACGATGAAATTGTTCCGTTTGGAAAAAAAGGGTGGCTTGTCAGAAAAGGAAAATTTTGGGGTTTTGCAAAAAAAAATGGAAAAATAACAATTAGCCCACGTTTTTTTAATATAATTGAAGCGACTTTAACCCTGATGAAAATTAAAAGAGATGAAAAATATGGCCTTATTTCCGAATCAGGAAATATGATTTTAGATCTTAAATTTAAATCCATTTTGATTGACCCGGAAACCTTAAATGTATTCTATTATTAATAACTAAAAATGAGCGCTATAGGAGGAATATTTGCGTTACTGAAACCTCAAAATCCTATAAATGAATATTTATATTCTATTTTGGATAAATTATCTCATAGGGGTACAGAAAGCGAGGGTTACACCTTTTTCCAGGGAGAAACCACCAGCTGCCATTACGGTGTAACAACTAAGCAAAAAGATATACAGAGGAATAATTTAAAAAGCAAGTCTGAAGCCCCTGGTGAGACCTGGATGGGTTTGGGGCATAAATCAGGCGGCGTAAATTCAAATAATGGCTATTGTCACCAACCCCTTCAAATTCAAAATGGAAATTATTGGATAGTTTTTGATGGTGAAATTTTAAATTTCAAGGAAATTGCCAAACAACTCCGAGATGAAGGAATTGAAGCTCCCTCAGAAGATCATGCACAAACATTGCTATTAGCATATTCCCTCTGGAAGGAAAAAGTTTTAAACAAAATAGAAGGTTCATTTTCATTTGTCATTTACGATTCCATTGAAAAAAAACTCTTTGGAGCTAGAGATCCATTTGGCATCAGGCCATTTTACTATGTTCAATCCGACCTTTACTTTGCTTTTGGTTCCGAGTTGAAAAGTCTTATTTCATTGCCATTTGTTTCCAAAAAGATAAGCAAATCAGCTGTTTATGATTATTTGATTTTAGGCCAATCTGAAACAAGTAACCAATCCATGTTCAGGGGATTAACAGAACTTTTACCTGGTACGGCTTTTTCAATCCTTGTTCCAAAAGGTAGCATGAAAATATGGAGTTATTTTCAGATAACGCCTGATTCAAAACTAGATCGTTACAGTCGAAACAAAGTATCAACTTTAGCCCACAGACTACGTAAGTCATTAATATCTAATACAAATCAACACCTAAGCCCAGGTTTAAAAACAAGTTATAACCTCTCTCCAAACCTGGAAAACTTAACATTTCCTTTTTTAATAAAGGAATCTATTCATGAAATAAAATCAAACGATAAACCAAAAATATCAGAGATAATCTCTGGGATATTTAGTGAAGTATTGCATGAGGATGAGGAAGCAGAAAAAACATTTTTTGCAACAGACAAAATTGCAAAAGAACTTCAAATTGAGATGATTAGGTCTGTTTGTAACTTTGATGATTTTCATGATAACATCAAAAAAGTTTGCTATTTACAGGACCTTCCCTTTTCAAACCTTGATGTGTTTGCACAATTTAAAATGCTCAAAGTTGCTAAAGAAAATGGAATACAAGTTCTGATTGAGAATACAGGTGGAGAACAATTATTCTCAACTTCAAACAATCATTTTCAACAATTTTCGGAAGACCTATTAGGCAGAAAGGAATACCGGCTTTTTCTTGATAATTTATTTAATGCAAAAAATACAAATTTAAGCAAGTGGGGCTTGGTTCAAAAATTAGGAAAACAATGGCTTTTCAAAAAAACGGCTAACGATCTTAAGGAGACCTTGATCAAGACCAGCCAGGATGAGTTTCAATACATAAAGGGTGATTTTATCGATAGGTATTCTAAAAATCTGGAAAACAATATTGATTCAATTCCAACAAGTTTAAATCAACTACTGGTTAGAGAAATTGCAGGACCCCTGGTAAAAGAAAAATTGAGAACTTCTGATAGGAATGCCCAATACCACCAAATTGAGGTCCGACACCCATTTGTTTCAGATAGAGAACTTTCCGAATCTATGCTTAAGTCAAGCTCAGTCTACAAAATTCGCTCAGGGGTTGCTGGAAATCTACTTAGAAAAGCCATGAGAGGCGTTTTTCCGGATCAAATTATGAATAGCCACTATGGAAGCCCAAAAAGAAGAGAAATTAATTGGTTGATGGATTCAAAAGAAGATTTAAAGGAGTATTTAACAACTGACCTGGATGATTTTATTGATTCAAAAAAAATCAAAAGAGACTGGGATAGACTGGTTCTACTTTCAAATTCCCAACAAAATGATTTTTTATGGCGGGTTGTAAGCCTTGCTATTTGGAGGAGCTCATTTTTTAATACTTAGGCCTGTATTTAAAACATTGCTTTGTTTTTAGTGAAAGAAGTAACTACTTTTGCACCGTAATAGAAGGAGGGGACAAAAAGTCCCCTCTTGCTTTTTTAATGATACTGCAAAGCGCTAAAGAAAAAATAGAAGAGTTTATCAATCAAAATCTTGATTCAGAAAGTCATTTTCTGGTCCAGGTAAATGTTGGTAATGAAAAGTCGAAAAGCGGTATTGTACAAATCCTTATTGATAGCGATTCTGGAATTACGATTGAAGAATGCGCCGTTTATAGCAGGAAAACTGGAAAGTTTCTAGAGGAAAACGAACTTTTTGAAAATGCCTACACACTTGAGGTTGCTTCGCCAGGTTTGGATTTTCCATTAGGGTCAGAAAGACAGTTTTTAAAAAATATAGGAAGATCTGTTTTGGTTGATCTGAAATCAGAAACGTCCACAAAAGAAGGGAAATTAATTTCATATGAGAATGAAATGATTCAACTTGAAGTAGAAGAAAAGTTAAAAGGGAAAAAAACACAAAAAAAGCTGGTAGAAATACCAGTTAATCAAATTATTAAAGCAAAAGTGACGGTTTCGTTTAAATAAAAATGGATAGCAAAACGCTGATCGAGTCGTTTTCAGACTTCGCCAAACTCAAAAATATTGATCGCCCGACCATGATAAAAATCCTGGAGGAGGTCTTTCGTTCTATTATTAGAAAAAAATATATAGAAGATACCAATTTTGACGTCATCATCAATATTGAAAAAGGTGATCTTGAAATTTGGCGTTTTAGAGAAGTTGTGGATGATGAATCTGAAGACATTTGGGATTATGATAAAATTCCGTATGCTGATGCAATAAAAATCCAAAAAGATCTGGAAGTCGGTGAAGAGCTTGCTGAAGAGATCAATATTGAGGATGATTTTGGGCGTCGTGGTATTCTAACTGCCAAACAAACTCTTGTTCAAAAAGTTAAGGATCTTGAAAAAGAAAACTTATTCCAGGCATATAAAGATAAAGTAGGCGATTTGTTAATTGGCGAAGTCTATCAAGTTGGAAATCGGGAGGTTTTGTTAATAGATGGTGTAGGCAATGAGCTTATACTTCCAAAAAGCGAACAAATTCCAAAAGATAGATACCGTAAAGGAGATAACATAAGAGCAGTTGTTCACCGGGTTGAAATGATTAATGGAACACCAAAAATCATACTTTCAAGAACCTCCCCTGTTTTTCTGGAGCGGCTTTTTGAACTTGAGGTTCCAGAAATTGACGATAATGTAATTGCTATAAAGAAAATAGTTAGAGAGCCTGGCGAAAGAGCCAAAGTAGCAGTTGAATCTTTTGATGATAGAATTGATCCTGTTGGAGCCTGCGTTGGAATGAAAGGATCAAGAATCCACAATATTGTAAGAGAACTTGAAAACGAAAATATTGATGTAATTAACTTTACTGATAATATAGAACTGTATATTTCAAGAGCTTTAAGTCCTGCTAAAATAACCAGCATAAAAGTTGATTATGACAACAACCGTGTATCTGTATTTTTAAAACCAGATCAGGTTTCACTTGCGATTGGAAAAGGAGGACAAAATATTAAATTAGCCGGAAGGTTAATAGGTAAAGAAATAGATGTTTTCAGAGATTCAGATGGCTCAGAAGAGGAAATAGATGATATTGCCTTGGAGGAATTTGATGATGAAATTGATTCATGGATTCTTCAGGAGTTCAAAAAAATTGGATTAGACACTGCAAAAAGCGTTCTTTCGGTTCCTGTTGAAGATCTGGTTAGGAGAACAGATTTGGAGGAAGAAACAATTAATGAAGTTGTTAATATCCTTAAACAGGAATTTGAAGATTAGTTTAATTATATTTTCTCAAATCCATAAAAAATAGTTTACAGTATAACAAAGTATGTCCGAGGAAAGAGTTATTAAAATACGTCAGGCAATGCAGGAGTTCAATCTTGGTTTAGATACCATTATTGAATTTTTGCATAAGAGCGGTTCACCCGTGGAGCGAAGCCCGGTTGCAAAACTTACTGCTGGTGAGATTAATTTGCTGCGTAAAGAATATTCTTCCTCGGCTCAGGAAAAGCTGGAAGCATCTGGAATATCCATTGGTCATAAACACAATGAAAAAATTGTAATTGACCGTGATCTTCATAAAGAAAGAAGGAAGCCACATGAGGAAGAAATGGATGATACTCCAATTGCACGGAGACCATTACCAAATTTCACACAGCCCTCAAAGCCAAGTCCTCCCCTAGAACTAACTCCAGCTCCAATCATAAAAGAAGTTGATGCAAAAGTTGAAACAAAACCAGAAGAGAAAAAGCAGGAAGAGAAACCAAAAGCTGAAGTAGAAAAATCTCCTGCAGATAAGCCTTTAGAAAAGTCTGAGTCTGAAGTAATTAAAGCTGATAGTCAGCCTGTTGCTGGCCTTAAAATAGTTGGCAAAATAGATCTTAATGCAAAGAAAAAGCCAGCTGCCAGGGAAACTCCTAAAATTGATCCTAGTTTTGAAAAACCAAAGGAAAAAACTGAAAAAATAATTTCACCGCCTGTAGTTGAAAAACCAGTAGAAAAAATAAAGCCAGCTGAAGAAATTGCAGCTAAAGTAATAGCAGTTGAAGCTAAAAAAGCAGAAAAACCAGTTGAAAAAGTTGTTCCTAATACTGAACCAAAACTAGAAAAGCCCAAGAGTGCTTCAAAGGAACCAACAGAGGTTTCAAAGGCTGCTGAACCAAAGGAACAAACACAAATTCATGGCGACCTCCCAGCTGAAGGTGAAATTCCAACGGAATTGATAAAGGCTGAGGCCGACCAATTAAAAGGTCTTACAGTTCTTGGAAAGATCGATTTAAAGGCTTTTGAAAATAAACCAAAAGCGCCTGGAGAAAGTAGAGCAGAAGCCGAAAAAAGAAAACGTAAGAGGCTTAAAACAGGGCCAGTAGCCGTTGGTGGTTCTGGTGGAGGTCCATCCACAAACCGCGACAATTCCAATAGAGGACCTGGTGGTCCAGGTCCAGGTCAAAGTGGTGGAAACAGGCCTCCAGGACAAAACCAACAAGGCGGAAACAGACCTCCAGGACAGAATCAACAAGGTGGTGGTAACAGACCTCCAGGACAGAATCAACAAGGTGGTGGTAACAGACCTCCAGGACAAAATCAAGCCCCAGGACAAAATCCGGGTAACAGACCTCCCGGGCAAGGAACTGGACAAGGAAATCAAAACAGAGGATCAGGTAATTCCAACAATAATCGCCCTGGATATTCTAACCGACAAATTTCTGGTCAGATAAAAGCGACCATGAGTAGAGGTGGTGGCCGAGGTGGAAAAAAGAAATCAAGAGACAAAAACGACCGATATAACCAGGATGATGAAGGAGCATCAAAAATGCTTAAGCTCACAGAATTTGTGTCTGTGGCAGATTTGGCTTCATTAATGGATGTTTCTGTAAATGAGGTTATTGGAACGTGTATGTCACTAGGAATGTTTGTTTCTATTAACCAAAGACTAGATGCAGAGGCTCTCACAATTATTGCTGATGAGTTTGGATTTGAAACATCTTTCTCTTCAGCCGATGAAGAAGAAAATATCGTGGATACCCCAGATCAGGAAGAAGATTTGGTAACAAGGGCTCCGATCGTAACCATTATGGGTCACGTGGATCATGGTAAAACATCCTTGCTGGATTATATTAGAAAAACAAAAGTTGTTGCTTCTGAGGCGGGAGGCATAACACAACATATTGGTGCATATGATGTTACAACTGAATCAGGTAGAAAAATTACCTTTTTAGATACACCTGGTCACGAAGCATTTACGGCTATGAGAGCCAGAGGTGCAAAAGTAACTGACGTAGTTATTATAGTAGTGGCAGCGGATGATTCTGTGATGCCTCAAACAAAAGAAGCAATTAACCATGCCCAGGTTGCTGGTGTTCCAATTGTTATTGCGATAAACAAAATAGATAAAGATGGTGCTAATCCTGAGAGGATTAAACAAGAATTATCGGGATTAAATATCTTGGTAGAAGAATGGGGTGGAAAATATCAATCTCAGGAAATCTCTGCAAAAAAGGGTTTAGGTATTTCCGAATTGCTTGAAAAGGTAATCCTTGAAGCAGATATTCTTGATTTGAAAGCAAATCCAAATAAACTTGCTCAAGGCACTGTTATTGAAGCCTCCCTTGATAAAGGAAGAGGCTATGTATCAACCGTTTTGGTCCAGGCAGGATCTCTACATGTAGGAGATTTTATGCTTTGTGGAGCCTTTTATGGCAAGGTAAAAGCCATGTACGATGATACCGGAGCAAGAATAGAGGAGGCCGGTCCGGCTACCCCAGTTCAGGTTTTAGGCTTGAACAATGCACCCCAAGCTGGTGATAAGTTTAATGTGATGGAAAATGAGCGGGATGCCAAAGAACTTGCGAACAAACGTGAACAAATTCAAAGGGAGCAATCCATCAGAACTAAGAAACACATTACCATTGATGAAATTGGTAGAAGAATTGCCTTAGGTACTTTCAAAGAATTGAACCTTATTATTAAGGGTGATGTGGATGGATCTGTTGAAGCGCTTGCAGATAGTTTATTAAAACTTTCTACAGATGAAGTTGCAGTTAGAGTCCTTCATAAAGGAGTTGGTCAAATTTCTGAGGCAGATGTAATGTTAGCCTCTGCTTCTGATGCCATTATTATCGGATTCCAGGTTCGACCTTCTGCTCAGGCAAGAAGACAAGCTGAAAATGAAGAAATTGAAATCAAACTTTATTCTATCATCTATGATGCCATCAATGACATAAAAGATGCCATGGTTGGCATGCTTGCACCAAAAATAGAAGAGGTTATCGTTGGAAATGTAGAAATCAGAGAAGTCTTTAAGATTAGCAAACTTGGTAACATTGCAGGTTGCTATGTTACAGAGGGTTACATTAAGAGAAACAACGGTATCAGAATTATCCGTGATGGAATTGTCATTCACACTGGAGAATTAGAGGCTTTGAAACGATATAAAGACGATGCTTCGGAAATTAAGTTTGGTTACGAATGCGGGATAAAAATCAAGAACTTCAACAATATTGAAGTTGGAGATACTATTGAATCCTTTGAACAAAAGGAAACAAAACGAACTCTCCTTAATTAAAAGAAAATCAGAAAAAAAGTCCTGTAAACGCAGGACTTTTTTGTTTCGAACAAAAGCCTATTTTTGTAACTATAAGTTGGTTCATATGAGATCTCATTTTTTGATTTTAATAACTCTGGTTTTATTTCTAATACCATTAAAGAAAACGAATGCCTGGGGATTTTATGCACATCAAAGAATAAACAGGCTTGCTGTTTTTTGCCTTCCTGAACCAATGTCGGCCTTTTTTAAAAGGAATATAGTTTATCTAACTGAAAATGCTGTCAATCCAGATCGAAGAAGAAATGCCGTAAAAGGCGAAGCACCAAAACACTTTATTGACATTGATGTATATGGAGATTCTGCTCTTTGGAAAATGCCAAGAAGATGGACAGATGCAGTAGCAAAATACACGGAGGATACTTTACAAGAATATGGCATTGTTCCCTGGGAGGTAAACCGAATGAAATATAGCCTTCAAAAAGCTTTTGAATCAAAGGATGCAAGGGGGATTTTGAGAATTGCCTCTGATTTAGGCCATTACATCGCAGATTCAAATGTGCCTCTTCATACAACTCAAAATTATAATGGTCAAATGACAGGGCAAAAAGGTATTCATGGATTTTGGGAAAGTCGTCTTCCAGAACTCTTTTCTGAAAAATACGATTTTTTCATAGGTCAAGCAGAATATGAAAAAAGAGTTCTAGATAGATCCTGGGCTTCAGTAATTGCTGCTCATTCTGCATTAGATTCGGTTTTGCGTTTTGAAAAGGAGCTCAATGCCAGATGGCCTGAAGATAAAAAGTATGGCTTCGAACAAAGAGGAAATGTAACTACTCAGGTTTATAGCCGCGAATACTCAAAGACCTACAGTCAAATGCTTGGAAATCAGGTAGAAAGAAGAATGAGAGCCAGTATAAAGCAAGTAGCCGATTTTTGGTACACAGCTTGGGTTGATGCCGGGCAACCCAATCTTGATGCACTTTTGGACTACAAACTAAGCGACCAGGATTTAAAGGAAATGGAAGAGGAGCAAAAACTATGGCAAAAGAAAACAATCGAGACCAGGCCTGAAGAAAGTGCAATGATTACTTTAGAAGAGTTATGGTTTGGAACCTGCTGCAATCATGGTGAAAAGAAAGATTGTCACCAGCATTAATTATTTCCCAAATTTCCAATTCTAATTTTATAAAATTTTAAAAGAAATGATGGCGAACAAATCCTATTTTCGCGGCTGTTATCCTATTAAATAATCATACTACAAAAATGAAAGTTACAGTTGTTGGCGCCGGAAATGTTGGCGCAACTTGCGCAGATGTTTTGGCTTATAAAGAAGTAGCCAATGAAATAGTTTTACTAGATATCAAAGAAGGTTTTGCAGAAGGTAAAGCACTGGATATCTGGCAGAAAGCACCAATCGACCTTTATGACAGCAGGACAGTTGGTGTAACCAATGATTACTCAAAAACTGCCAATTCCGACATCGTTGTTATTACTTCAGGTCTTCCAAGGAAGCCCGGAATGACAAGAGATGATTTAATTGGAATTAATGCAGGAATTGTAAAAACAGTAACAGAAAATGTAGTCCAGCATTCGCCAAATGCCATAATCATTGTGGTTTCCAATCCGCTTGATGTAATGACTTATTGTGCACATATCAATTCTAAATTCCCTAGAACCAGAGTTATGGGCATGGCAGGAATTTTGGATACTGCCCGATACAGAGCATTTCTGGCCGAAGCATTAAATTGTTCACCAAAGGATATTCAAGCTATGTTACTTGGAGGCCATGGAGACACCATGGTGCCTTTGCCAAGATATACAACAGTAAGTGGAATTCCAGTTACAGAGCTGATTGATAAAGACAAATTAGATGCCATAGTGAATAGAACCATCAATGGAGGTGGTGAATTGGTTAAGTTAATGGGCACCTCGGCCTGGTATGCACCTGGTTCGGCTGCTGCTCAAATGGTAGAAGCAATTGCCAGAGATCAAAAAAGAATTTTCCCGGTTTGTATTGAACTTCAGGGAGAATATGGAATTACCGGTTGCTACCTTGGAGTTCCAGTTGTTTTAGGAAAAAATGGAATAGAAAGAATTATAGAACTGAAGCTAAATGCGGAAGAAAAAGCACTTTTAGAAATAAGCAGAGTAAAAGTTAAAGAGGTAATGGAAGTCCTGGATGCCTTGCCAGCAACCGTTTAACAATACAAATTTTAAAAAAGGGAGGCAGAAAAAGTCTCCCTTTTTTTTGAATTTTATATAGCCAAACCCAAATGATTCAACTAAATCAGCAAAAAGTTAAATCCAACTAAAGAACATTGAATCCATAATTCCTGATGATCAATATTATATTTGCAGATTAATTGGGCTCCAAAATAACATACAATTCAAAATTTCCGGATCCGATTCTAACTTAATGATTTCAATATTATCAACTTAAAAAAGAAGAATTTTACTTACAGATTAATGAAAGAAAAAACAAGTAGTTCGCATCTGGAAATCGAAACCAAGAATCCAATAAACAATCCTCTTTTTATCATTATTGCTTTTTTCATTTTAAGTCGAATTGTTCTTTTTTTTATTGGGCTAAGGTTTGATGCCACCGTGTTGAATTGGTGCTGGCAATGCATTGATGAGACCCTTTTTAAGGATAGATTCTTTGAAAGCTTATGGTATATCAATGGGCAACCCCCCCTTTTTAACTTCTTTTTAGGTGCCGTTTATAAACTTGCAAATCCTTATTTTAGTCTAATATTCGAAATACTATTTAAGTCTATTTCCCTAATATCTGCAATTTTAATATTCAAAATTCTTAGACTTGCTCAAATTAATATAAAATTTAGTTTAGCATGCTCAAATCTTTATTTGATCCTACCCTTCGTAATTATATATGAAAATTGGCTTTTTTATAATTTCCCCGTAACTGCAATACTTTTAAGCATTTGTTACTACTTCTTAAAGAGTATAAAAAATTTAACAGCAAAAAATATGGCCTATTGTTTCGGTTGGGCATCTTTTTTATGCCTATATTTAAGTATGTACCATATAATCTGGTTTTTGGGGCTAGTGTTAATGTTAATTTTTTTACTTGGCTTTCGTACCAAAATCTTGATTTATGGACTTATTTTCCTTATGCCTGTAGTTTTTTGGTACGGTAAAAACTATGTCTTATATGGTCAATTTGCAGCATCAACATGGCTTGGTATGAGCCTTGAGAAGTTTATTTGGCCACATCGATCAGCTATAGGAAATGTGGATATTTTTGGCCCAATTAAAAAATATAGACATTTATTAAAGGAGGACAACCGATATCCTGAAGTTAAAGTCCTTCATATGGATGAAAAAGCAAACGGAACAAGAAACCTATTTCATATTCAATACCTACAAGTTTCTGCCTCTTCAATGAAAGATTTTAAGGAATTTGTAAGTTTATTTCCCACAATGTACTTAGAAATTTCCTCATGGGGATTTTTCATTTTTTTTAATCCCGCATGCACCTATGAATTTTTAGGATATCCTTATGGAAAAATTAAAATTTACGCTGATATCATGAATGTAGACTTCATGTCTCTTTTCGTATCTAATCAATATAAAGGCTCCAAGAAACAAAGTATGGTTTTAATAATTCCTATACTTATATCAAGTTTCTATTTACTCATACGTAGAAAAGAAAATTCCAAAATTATAAATAGTCTTGTTGTTTTCATTGCCTTCAATATTTTATATTTGGTTACTGTTTCCTCACTTTTTGAATTGGCTGAGAATAATAGATATAGAGTTATGATTAACCCTTTGATTCTTATCTACTTTATTTTGGCGATTAGTATGCTCAAAAAAGATAGTTCGCTAATCGACAAAACTAACCTTTCTTAATTTCTTCCTTTTGGATACTTTCTCTGAGTAATGATTCAATATTTCAAGTTAGGTTCCTGGGATAGGTTGATTTTGTTGCTTTTGCTCTTTATTCTTATCCAATTTCCATTTTGCTTTTTAAGGGATGATATTCTTCTTCCTGAATTGCTTTGGCTTAGGCTCGGACAACGTCTAAGTGATGGCTGGAGGATGTATTCGCAAACCTTGGATGACACTGGTCCATTATCAGCTTTTATTTATGCTGGACTTGCTAAATTAGGATTTAATACTTTTCATATTTTTCGTTATCTCGGTTCATCATTAATTCTTATTCAGGCATTTTGGCTAAATCAAATTTGTAGAAGATTTGCTCTATTCCCAGACCGTAATTTCATAATTGCTTTTTTCTATATCATATTTGCCCACCTTGGCCCTGATGCTGTAAGTCTCTCACCGACATTAATGGCTGCAACTTTTATAGTTATGGCCTATGGTCGAATTTTTAAAATCATTCGCTTTGGACCCAACAATAATGATACAATGTATCTCGGTATTTCTATTGGATTGGCTACCTTATGCTATCAACCATCGGTTCTGTTTTTTCTTTCTTTTTGCTTATCCGCTGTTTTTTTTTCCGGGATGCGGCTCAATCAATACTTTATTGTTTTGGTTGCCATGTTGCTTCCCTCTGCAGTTGTATATACTTTTTTTGCTCTATATGGTGGAGAATCAGAGTTTTGGCATTGTTTTTTAAGCCCATTTCAGTTGGGTTTTTTTCAAAATTGGGTGGGTTGGGATTTAATTTTAGGTTTTGGAGGATTCCTTTTTCTGCTCTCTTTGTCAGGATGGGCAATTGCCAATAAGAACTCCAGAGTTAATTTCCAATTGCTTGGCTTTACCGTTTTCTTTTTTGGGCTAATAATTTCCGCATTATCGGTTTTTATAGGTGGCATCCAAACGACTTATCAATTGGTTTTTTTGGTACCTCATGCAGCGTTTTTTATGGCACAATTCGTGAGTTATTCAAAAAGCGCTTTAATTCAGGAAATTTTAGTCTTGCTTATATTCTTAATCATAATTGGTAGCTTTATGGGCATGTCAGATCCAAGTTTTGGGAAGCAAATATTTGGTCATAAACTCTTTATTAATGAGCCCCCAAAAGGATTTACCGCCAATTTTAAAAATAAAAATTTGCTATTACTTTCTAATGATTTCAGATTTTATAAATACAACCAACCATCCACAAGATTTTTTAAGTTTTATCAAAGTAGCCTCAATAAAGATTTAAGCCAAACACATGAAGGTTTAATTTTTTGGTATCAATGTCTTGAGGAAGATCCACCAACGTTAATTTATGATCCTGAAGATTTTATTCCGGCCCTTGCAGTTCGTATACCTGAATTTGGAAAGTGCTACAGGGCTTCCTTTTACCCTAAATTGTACGAAGCAATTCCAGGAACTAGATTTGGTGCTGGCAATCAATAATATATCTCAAATCCAATCGATTCCTTTTTTGAAATACTGCTGACTTTTCCATTCATCAGAACCTTCTGTTGGATAATAATTTGACTCCCAGCGGGCCAAAGGCGGCATACTCATTAAAATAGATTCAGTGCGTCCATTGGTTTCCAAGCCAAATTTGGTCCCCGCATCGTAAACAAGATTAAATTCTACATACCTTGATCTCCTATGCAATTGCCATTGTTTTTCCTTTTCAGTCCAAACCAAATCCTTTCTTTTGGACATTAATTTGGTATAAATAGGGGCAAAAGCAGAACCTACTGATTTTGTTAAATTCCAAAGTCTGGTAAATTCTTTTTCTTCTTTGGCCTCCATCCTGTCATAAAAAATTCCACCTATCCCTCTGGTTTCATTCCTATGTGGAATAAAAAAATAATCATCCGCAATCTTTTTAAACTCATTATAAGCCTCAATATCAAAACTTTTGCATGCGTTATTTAAACTTTGATGGAAAAAATTTCCATCCTCCTCAAACACAAAAGCTGGGGTGAGATCGATACCTCCACCAAACCAGGATTTACCATCGGAAAGCTCAAAATATCGTACATTCATGTGGATAATTGGCACAAATGGATTGTAAGGATGCATTACTATTGAAACGCCTGTTGCAAAAAAATCACTGGCCTCGGTTTTAAAACTTTTTTGAATAGGTGCTGGTGTTTTTCCAAATACAGCCGAAAAATTTACACCCCCTTTTTCTATTACATTGCCTTCCACCAAAAGCCTGGTAATTCCTCCACCTCCGCCCTCACGTTCCCAAATCTCGGTTCCAAATTTCCCTTTTCCATCTTCGGTTTCCAGTTTTTGAATGATATCTGACTGCAAAGCCCTAAACCATTCGGCAATTATCTCCTTTCTTAACATGATTTGACAAATATGAAACGCAAGCAGATGAAAGGCAATTATTTTGAAGTTTTATCTTGAAAAATTCAAATTTATAGTCTCAGCCTAAATCATACATCCTGAAAATCAATAAGTTTGAGAATTGTAAATAAAAACTAGGTAAATTCCCTGTTGAAGTTTTTACTTTTGTGACATAGATAGGAAATGATATATCCCATAGTAGCATTAGGAAATCCCGTTTTGAAGGAGCGGGCAGCAGAAATTGACCTTAAAGATCCAAATCTTCCAACTCTGATTGCCGACATGTTTGAAACCATGTACAATGCAAGTGGAGTAGGTTTGGCTGCACCTCAAATTGGAAAAGGTATTCGTCTTTTTGTAATAGACGCTGAACCAATGGATGAGGAAAAATTAAAAGGTGCAAAAATGGTTTTTATCAATCCTTTACGTATTGAGGAAGAAGGAGAACCATGGCCGTATGAGGAAGGTTGTCTGAGCATTCCTGGGATCCGGGAAGCGGTAAAACGACCAGAAAAAATAACACTTCAATTTCAGGATTCTGAGGGTAATTTACACACACGGACATTTGAAGGAATGCTGGCAAGGGTAATTCAACATGAATATGATCATTTGGAAGGAAAATTATTTATCGATTATCTTTCTCCATTCCGTAAAAAGTTGATTCAGAACAAAATAGGAGACATTTTAAAAGGAAAAGCAAAGGCAGAATACCCTATTAGGTTTTCCTCTCAGGCAAAGCGTTAATATTTTTCATTTTAAAATTGAAATACCAAACCACTTTTTGTTAATATGTTTAACTGATGAATTCCATTTCTGCAGAACATTTACTTTCCGATTTTAACCTCAGGCATACTGCGCAAAGGATCAATATCTTAGGTGCATTTCTAAAAAATTCGCATGCGCTTTCGCATACCGATTTAGAAACGGAATTTGAGGGTCAAATTGATAGAGCAACTATTTATCGCTGTTTGAAACAATTCTTGGAAGTTGGCATTTTACATCGAATTCCTGATGAGCAATTTCAAACCAAATATGCAGTATGTTCATCTTGTGAACACCACGATCATCACCATGATCATTTGCATTTTAACTGCCAGGTTTGCAACCAAACTACATGTATTGAAAATATCTTTATACCACAGATCAACCTGCCAGATGGTTTTATAGCCAAAGAGAAAATCTTAACGGTTCAGGGATTGTGCAAAGATTGCAACCTAAAAATCAACTAATAGAATCTCAGGCAGGTGCAAAACCGCCAATCATTATACTTTGCGCCAGATTTACAACTTGCTCCACCTGTTCATCAACCGTAATAAAACTGGTATCTATTAAATGGGCATCAGGTGCCTGGATTAATGGGGATTCTTTTCTTGTGGTATCTATGCTGTCTCTGTGGAGGAGATTCTGAATAATATCTTCAAGATTTACCAATTGCTTCTTTTCAAGCAATTCCTGCTGGCGCCTAAAGGCCCTCAATTGTAATTCAGCAGTCATAAAAATTTTTAGCTCAGCCTCAGGAAATACTCTGGTTCCTATGTCTCTCCCATCCATTACAATTCCTTTTCTTTTGCCCATTTTTTGTTGTTGGGCAACCATGGCATGGCGCACTTCAGCAATTGCACTCACCTCGCTAACCTGATCGGAAATGTACATTTTACGTATCTCCTTTTCAATGTTAAGACCGTTGAGATAGGTTTCATTCTCATTGGTTTTGATATTATGGTGAAAACTAATATTGATGTTTTGAAGGGCCTTCTCTACCTCTTTTGGATTGGTATAGGTAATCTTATTCTCCAAAAAATAAAGAGTAACCGCCCTATACATAGCTCCTGTATCTACATATCCAAATCCAAGATTGGCAGCGACAAGCTTAGCCGTTGTACTTTTTCCACATGATGAATAGCCATCAATGGCAATAATAATTTTCTGGATGGCCATGTCGTCTTCTTCGGGGTAGAACATAAATGCTCTTCTTTGAGTGTCAAAAGTATAGACTTAGAATATTTTTACCTGCATTTTAATCCAGATAAAATAAAAAAAGCCAGATAAAATGCTGGCTTAAAATTGTTTATAAAAGAAAAAAGACTTGGTATTATTTCTAATTAATTAGCTACCAAATCCTCCTCTGCTACTTGAATTACTTCTTCTGTATCGGCATTGGTTAAAATAAAGATAATTTTTGCATTATCAGGATTAACGATGTTGGGTAAAACACCTTGCCATTCCAATTTTATATTTTCACCAGAGGAAATCACTGGAGCAGATGAAAGGTTATAGCCGCCGTTTTTTGGACTCAAACCACCCCTCAACATGTGATTATGCTCATAATTTTCAATTTCTTGTTTGGTACTTGATGTTGGATAAAAAAGCTGCCAATTGATAATTTTATCCTCAATTATATATGCAGCCAATTTAACCTGATGGTTGATTGTCTTTGCAAATTTGGTGTTGACCAAAAGTTGAATTCCCCGATTTGCTTTATTGTAATCTGGTACAATTTTGAGGCCAATCCCTTTACCTTGAAGTGAAAGTAATGAGGCAACTCTTTGATTCCATTCAGTATAGTTTATAAGCAATGGGCTACCTGTGAATTTGATCCTGTTTATTGTTCCTTTGGGCAAACCAGCATTTGTAGCTTTAAACTTATCATCCAGACTATTACCAATTGTTGTTCTGAAATCTGCTTTAAAGCTTGTCTTGTTTGGGTTAGGACTTGGTTTTGCAAATTCGCCAACATGAACAGCCATGGCAATAATTTTTTTCCCATACTGGGTTTCCAGTTTTTTAATCTCTTGAGCTGCATAAGGACAATTTCCACAGGTATGACCGGTATAATCCTCAAGAAAAACACGATTTTCATAATCTATTGGATAAATGGAATCCTTAGGTATTTCTGGTTCTTTTACCGGAGTGGTATCCTTACTTATAGTTGTGTCTATAAATGGAAGTGTGTCCACAACTGGCGTGGTATCCACTGGAACAACTTCTGGTTTTACTATGGCATCTTTATATGCTACAGTATCACAAGCAATTGCGAACCCTATAAGGAAAAAGAATATGGGAAGATTCTTCATGTCTAATTTTTGAGAATTACCAAATTCTGTATTGAATTTTTACTTGAGACGCTAACATAATAAAATCCTGACTTCAATCCTGAAAAATCGAATTCAACAGTTCCTTCTTTTTTAGAGAATGAGGTCAAACTTGTTACATCTGCTCCAATCGTATTTGTGACTTTCAAAACATTAAAATCCTTACTGTCAATACCCTTCAAAGAAGTGATCCCATTGGTAGGATTGGGAAACAAGTTGATTTGATTCTTCAAAATAATAGATTCATTTGAAGTAATTATTACTGTTTTAGGTGCTGACACTCTGAAACATCCAATAGCATTATAAACCACCAAAGTATAGGTTCCAGAGATTGTAGCGGTTATTGTTCTGGAATGATTGTCTAAAGTATCGCCATCAACAATCCAAGTATAATATGGAAAATTAGCTGGACCGGTAAGGTCGTTTCCAACCTGGGTAAAGTTTGCAGAATTGGGAATAGTTGCCGCCAAAATAGATATGGTGGATGGAGCACTTGTACAATTATCTTTTGTAACCTTTCCTACATACGCTCCGGATTGTGCCGTGGTTGCAATATTTCTTGTTGCAATTCTTGAACTTGAGCTAAAGTTGGCTGGCCCAGTCCATGAATAAGTGGCATCTGGTATTGAGTCCATACTAATAACCAATGTTTTACCAATACAGATGGTGTCTGAGTTCACACTCAAAACAGGCGTACCAGGGCAATTATTGATTGTATCGATAAAAATATCATCGATAAAAATCCTGTTACCAAATCCGAACTTGTTCTCAAATGAAAAAGAAAGTTCAGGATATATGAGCAGGCTGTCAAGGTCAAATTGAACGGTTTGCCAATCATTTGGTTGAGGTGTAAATAGACTAGTGCCTGTACCTGAAGTTGAAAGTGACAAACCGCCCTTTTTAAACAACTGATTTATTGCACCCCCACATTCTTTGCTGAAACCTACTGTAAATGTGTCTGGCGAAACTCCTCCAAAATTTTGGTATGCTTTGTATGCATATCTAAATCTAACTTTTAGATGATTTTTTCCAAGCGTTGATATTTTAGGTAAAAATAAAATATCTTTTTGACCCGTTACATTTGGCTGAGCATAGTTGTTGAAAACCAAACTTCCACCATTACTATTTGGCGCATTTACATCTGGAATTTGAACCCATGTTACGTTATTTTGTGGATTTACTAAACGATAACCGGCAGGAGGAAAGGACCCGGTAGCTGAAAAATCCTGGAAAAAAGGTATTTCGGTTGATCCCTGAGAAAAAATTTCCACATAACCATTGCTAACTAAAGTGTCTTTTCCTTCTTCATTTCCTACAATAAGAGTTACCTTAAATATCCCTGTATTGGCATAAGAAACAATTGGATTTACGCTTGAAGATGTTGCTGGATTTCCCCCTTCAAAAATCCAGGTGCGGAAAGTGGGATCAAAAAATGAAGTTTCCTCAAACTGGATTTGGCCTCCGGCACAAGCGCTGATTTTGTTAGATAAAAACCTGGCAACTGGCTTGAATTTACTCGTATCGCCCAAAATCTCGAAATCATCCATCCAAAGCGTGCCTGCATTGCCAGAAACAAAGCTAAATGCGAAAACAAGTTGTGAGGACTTGTTAAAAGTTGAATCTAAAGCAAACGAATTTGGTAACCATTCACTGGTATCGGATGGTTGAAAAAGTACGGCAGCCAAAGTGGAAGGCACTGTAGCTAATGTTGCTCCAAACCAAGTTTTCAATTTCTTGAAGGAAACGCCACAATTTGTTGAAACCAATAAATTTAATGTATCAGAAACTGCATCCGTTTTCCTTCTGTAAGCATGTTTGAAACGAAATTTTATGTTTTTGTAATTGCTCACAGAAACTGGAGAAAGAATTAATGTATCTTTTCTTCCGACTGGAGAAAAAAGCTCAGAATTGAATCTATACGCTTTTCCATTGCTTGTTTTAAAACCCCCATTAGTGATTTGGAATGTGGTATCATTGTTTATGTTCCTGATTTTCCATAAAAACGGAAGCCTGGTTTGAACTGAATCCAGATTGTTTCTCCACGGCAATTTAACATCCAACCTTTTGCAGGTTGGGTCCATTCCTGAGATTGCCAATAAGCCGGAATTAGTGGGATCTAACCAATCCTTTAATCTGGTAGCTGGCGTGGTTCCCAGATTCCAGGACAAGGAAAATTTTCCATAATAATCGGGAGAAGTATTGCCACAGGCAGCTGGCCCACCATGCAGTTGCCCAACTATTCTATGATCCTGATCAAACAAGGCCGAACCGGAAGATCCACCCTCTGTGGTTGTAAGCAATTCATAACCAGAGGTTTTCCAATGCGTAAAAAACCCAGGATTATTGCCGCTATAATTTGCCCCAACCGAAGGATCAAAGTCAAATGTAATCTTTTTAATATCGCCGGCTGGGTGGTGGATAATGGTTGTGGTTTGAGGCGCTACATCAACAGCATTCCAACCAACATAGTATGCATTAAAAGATGCCGGAGGTTTTGAGCTTAACTCAAACAAGCAAAAGTCTGAAGTCGCATTTCTTGCTCTTAGCACACACCCCGCTATAGTTTCATCTTCAGGTATAGGAATGGTTGGAGTAATGCAGGTCGGTGCTTCCCAATTAAATGAAAAAACCCAGGTGCTGCTGTTGTTGTTAAAACAATGATTTGCCGTTAAAAAATATGGTTTCCCATCTTCTAAAGTATTGTTGAGCAATGTTCCTGTACAATTGTCGCCATTATCAATAATCCTTCCAACTGCTCTTTTCTCGGTTTGCCATGCAGCACCATCAGGGCAATTCACGTTCATTTCGCAATCATCTGATTCTCCCCACTCAAAAATAGAAAAGGGGTTTTTATAGCCATGGGTAGCTTTTCCAACTTCCAGTTTTCCCAGCCCTTTAACACCAGCTGGCTCAAAATATTCAAGCAATAACTCTTCGCCACCAATTAAACCTGTTCCTAATTTTTGATCTGATTGATTGTTGGAATTGGTAAGGGCACCAATTTTATTCTTTTTCCCAACTATAAACAAATCAGCTCCTTGTGGTAAAAAATATTGATTAAACGTCAGATTTATTGACAATGCCCCAGGGCTTGTTATTACCAGTTGCCAAATCCGATCACCATTTGGTAAGGATTTCCAAACCCCTGAATTTTGTAAATTGTAATTTACATCATGTGTGAGACCGAAACGACGGTCAAATTCTTTGCCCAGTTTTCTTCTTTCTTTGTCCTCAAGTTTCAATTTTTCAACATCAACCTCAGGGAGTTGAACAAAAGGAACATCCTCAACTGAAACTATCTTTTGGTAACTTCTCGGTAATCCCCCTTTAGAAAGTTGGGCCTGGATTGTAGTATGAATTCCTGTTGAAACTAAAAGCAACAGGAAAAATGGTAAAACTTTTTTCATTTAAGGCTCGAAAATACAAAACCATTTACAAATTTTCAGACGAATTAGACCATTATTTGGAGAAACACTCCGAATTCAGAATTTTTTGCCAGATGTTTGCAGGTATGAACCACAATATGCGTAGGCTAGTCCTTATTGTCCAAATAACATTTTGCACCCATCTTTTTGGCCAAACCAATGATTTTAATGTTAAAACTTTTGGCGCACTGGAGGGAGGAAATCAAAATTGTTCCGCAGCTATACAAAAAACCATAGACGCCTGTGCATTGGCTGGAGGTGGAAAAGTGTATTTTCCAGCTGGCAAATATTTGACTTCTACCTTTTTTCTGAAAAGCAACGTCTTTTTATTTTTGGATGCTGGGTCTGAAATTCTGGCTAGTCGAAATCCTGCAGATTATACCCAAAGTAAAGGCATATATAGTACAGAGACCGATGTGCCATGCCTGATAATGGCAGATAAATTGGAAAACATTGGTTTTGAAGGGCCTGGGAAAATAAATGGACAGGCAGAACATGAGTGGAGCGATCTGAAAGAAATGGACAATTTCATCAAAACTGAAATAGAAATTGCACAGAAATCTGGTATTGAAATGAAAAGGGCGTATGCCAAAGATCCTAAGGTTTGTCTTTTTTATATTACCAATTGTAAAAATGTGAGAATAACCCAAATAACCATTACAGCATCTCCAAATTGGGCGGTTCATCTGGCCAATTGCAGCGATGTGTTGGTGCAAGGCATTAGTTTATATTCCAGTTTAGATAAAGGTGTAAACAGCGATGGATTAGACATAGACGCATGTAAAAATGTACGAATTGCAGACTGCCATATCGAAACGGGAGACGATGCCATCTGCCTGAAATCCACCAACAAAAACGGCGTTTACAACTCATGCGAAAATGTAACAGTTACAAATTGTACATTGATTAGCACTTCCACGGCCTTAAAAATTGGAACCGAAAGTCATGGTGATTTTAAAAACATTGTTTTTTCTAATTCGGTGATTTCCAACACCAACCGGGGAATAGGTATTTTTGTGCGGGATGGAGCAACAGTGGATGGCGTTATTTTTTCAAATCTGGTAATAGAATGCCGTCGAAAACATTTTAACTGGTGGGGAGATGGCGACCCGATTCGTTTTGTTCTTTTGAAAAGAAAACCAGAATCAAGGCTTGGATTTATACGCAACATTTTGGTATCTAATGTAATAGCCAAAGGTCAAGGGACCAGCCTTATTGCAGGTTTTGAGGGCGAAGGTTCGGTTCCATTTAGGAATCTTGAAAATATAAGATTGGATAATGTACACATTACCATGGCTGCCGAAGAACTTGTTGACAAGAGAGCTACTTCTATTTTGAAAATCAAGCAGATTGGTGGAATAAGTATTCGCAATTCAAGTTTTGGTTTTGAAAAAACTAAAACAGAAGCACTTTGGAGCTCTTCTATTGAGGCCCTTAACGTCCAAAATCTGGATATGGAAAATTGTCAGGTAGATGGGCTTACTTCAAATAAAACACCTGGCTTGAAATTTAATTTTGTGTCTGATGCATTTTTACAAAACGTAACCCTTAAAAATACAGAAGACTGCTACCTCTTGGTGGAAGGCGAAACCAGTAAAAAAATAAGGATTGAACTTGACAGCGAGGAAGATCAAAAACCTTGCATCCGCCTCGGAAAGGATGTTGGGAAAAAAGCAGTGGTTTTGGACTAACCACTATTTTAAGGCTTAAAATTAAGACATGCATAAACAAAAAATCCCGCTTAAAAACGGGATTTTTTGTTTGCAGAGAGGAAGAGATTCGAACTCTCGATACGCTTTCGACGTATACACGCTTTCCAGGCGTGCTCCTTCAGCCACTCGGACACCTCTCTTTAACGGGCCGCAAATAAATGAGAAATTGTGCTTGGAAGCAAATGTAAGTTCTGTTTTACACCAAAGTCGCTCAAAATGGGATCAAAACTTTTTGTTCATTTTAAGAACCGACTCCAACAAACGTTTTTTGATTTTTTCCATTGGCAATGGCTTTTTCATTTTGGGTGGATCCATTTGCGGGTCAATATCATCAAAATAGGTTAAGGCTTTTAGTGGAACCATAGGACTCATGTGGGTATACTTATGCCTGTAAAATCCTATCATTTGATTCATTGTAAAATGCTCCAAAAGAAAATACATATCCACGAAATCCTTAAGTCGTTTTCCTGAATTGACTATTGCATGAATTTTCATTCCTGATATATCTTCTTTGGACAAAAATCGGATTCCTTCTTCCACAATCGGAGGTTTTAATAATGGATATGGATGTCGGATGAAATCAGTTTTAATCCCATTGATATTTGCCAAAAGTGTGTTTTTTTCTTTCTGAAAAACAATTTCAACTAAGTTTTTCAAACTTAAAATCCCAATAATTTCCTGTGTATCAAATTCATTTTGAGAAAAAAGATCAATATCAATTGAGTTTCTATGACCCAACTGCAAAGCCAAAGCAGTGCCACCAACTAACTGAAATTCATTGAGTTCCGGAATTGTTTGTAAAGTTTGAATTAATGCAAACGTTTCAGCATTAATTATAAATGGATCTTTATGCAACATCATCCAAGGCGTCAGAGTCAAGAAAGAATCTGGAAAAATCTTTTTCTCGTTTTCCTAGTTGGGCAGACCAATCAATGGTTTCTAATATTTGGGCCCTGGAATAATATTTAACCATTTCCCGCCATTGCTCTAGGGTTCCTCTTTCTAAAACCCGCTCAATTACAATCTTATACGATTTGTCAAAGTTGAATTTTTCATAGTCAAATTCCCAGAGCAGCCTGGCTGGAATGTTTGGTCGTGGTCTTTGAGAATTGGTATTCATAAGGAAAAATCAACGATTAAAAGTAAACAAAAACCTGAAAATTTCAAAATTTGAACTGTATTATCATTCTGAAATTTTGGAAACAATAAAATAATTACAAACCATAAGTAATTCTAAGACAAACTTTTACGTTTTATAAAATCGTTTAGGTTCAATAAGCGCTGGTCGTTGGCTAATTTCGTGATAGCAAATACAATGCTCCGCAAAATAGTGCATTACCATACTTTTGCGGGTCTTTGATTTGTTGGTTTGCACATTTCCACCATGAAATAAATTGGCATGCCAAACAAGAACATCGCCCTTTTTTGCCATAAAATTTACCCTTTTTAATCCTGACTCTGCTATTCTCTCCTCAATCATTTTTTCATAGGCTACATAACCCTTATCACCTAGTTTCCACGATGTTCCGATATTGTTATATTCCTCATTTAAATAATATGGGAGTAGGTGACTCCCTGGATAATAATGCAATGGCCCCTGATCCTCCACAATATCTTCAAGCGCAATCCAAATGGCGATTAGACCACCCAATGGGTAACTTGTCATGTGAATGCTGTCGGAATGGGTGGCTTGTTCGCTTCCATAATCGAAGTTAATACTTTGAAAAAGAATCGCCCTATCACCCAAAAGTACATCCAGAATTCGCTGAAGATCTGGATTTTTGCCAATCTTCATCAAGTATTCTGATTCATCAATGGCAAACATCAATTTATGGCGATGTGCAAATTTTTTCTTTCCGCTTGCCACTATTTTATCCACTTCAGTATTGATCGTGTCAATTTGATTTTCACTAAAAAAGCGATTCAAAACCAGATATCCGTTTTTATCAAATTCAGATTTTTGCGCCTTTAAATCATCGGGAATGGATGCAGTTTTAGGGATTTCCACTTGTGGCAGATTTTTAAAATCCAGGCTGGAAACTGAGGAAAAGTAAGATTTATCCAATCCAATCCGCTGATAATGAGGAATATTGTGCTTCAATTTTTCGAATTGAAAAATATTATAAAAAGCATAACTGGCCTTAAAATCTCTTAGCCAATTTAAAAGTGATTGAAGCATAGCGAATAAATTAACGTTTGCAAATTGAGGCAAAAGCACAATACGCACAATATTTTTGCTCATCTGTTTGCCTGATTTTGATTTCAGGATCTGAAAAGCTAGACAAGGCAGTTCCAATAATCAGCTCCAACTCATTAAAAATCAAATGAATATCATTCGGATCAGTGGCCAGTTCCAGAGGATCCACTAACGTTCCTTTTGGATCTGCCATATAAAATAGCTTCGACCTTGAACCTTTCTGGTTTGTACCCTTTGATTTTGCCGCTAACCAATCGTACACCAGCATTTGAAATAAATCCTTATTAGCCAGTATTTTGGGCAGAAATCGTTCGAGTTTGTCAGACTTGATATGATAGGCAGCAGGTTTATCAAAAGCCCCTGTTTTTAAATCCAGAATCCAGGTTTCATTTTCAGTTTCCAAAACAATATCAACCCGTCCGCCTAAGGTCCATTTTTGTCCTTCAAACTCAAGATCAGCCCTCTCCAAGTTAACTTCATTGGCAATCCAGCGATGGCTTTTTTCTTTAGCCATAAAGTCGAAAAATCGAAATGCCATCAGTTTTCCCACCTCTTTTTCTATCATAAAATCATCCAGGCTTCCTTCTGATTTTTTATCCTTCAATGCTTTCCAGGCTTCAAATTGGGCTGATTCCCAGGCCAATTTCATCCTTTCATAGTCAGCTTCTTCCAGGTATTTTTCAGGTTTGGCCCATCGCTTATATAACCATTGAATGGTTTCATGCACCCACTTTCCAAAATCCAAAGGATTCATTTCCAAAGATTTGGTTTCCGCCGGATCCTCTAGTTTTTCTATCTTTTTGAAATGAAAACGAAGTTCACATTGCAGCAAATCGTGCAAAGAACTTGGGCTGAGGTAGGTTGCTGATTTTTCGAATTCAAATGGTTGGAAATCTTTTAACTTATTGAAAATAAATTCATTTTTTTCGATTTCAATTGGTTTGGGCAGGGGCATAGAATGACCGAAGGCTTGTGTTCTATCTTTACTTTTAAAGCCAGGCGTATATCGAACCTGTTGAACAATCCTGCTTGGCTGGGTTTCAGCAGATTGGTTAAGCAACAGCGTAATTCTTTCTGCATTATGGCTTAAACGGTAAAATTGATATATCTCATCCTCAACCTTTTGGCTACGTGATGGTAAACGAAAAGCCCTCCTCAGATTTTCGGTTAAAAATGACTGAGCGGAAACATTTCCAGGTAAACTTCCTTCTTCGGCACTTGCGATAATCACATGTTTGAAATCCAGCAATCGACTTTCAAACAAACCCATTACCTGTACGCCTTCATTATGAGCACCTTTGATCGCAATTGGATATTTAGACAACAAGGAAGTAAACAATTGTTGAACAACCCTAGGCGTAACTATTTGGCCATCAATATTTTTAACTAATTTCTTCAAATCTTCAAAAACTGAAATAAATGAGGTCCAGGCAGCTCTTTCAAAACTGGAAACCAGTAATTCCTCATCAAGACTTTTCCACCAAAGTGAAAACAGAGAAAGCCAAACTTTCATCTCTGTTGCCCAAAGCCAGGCAGGAGAAAGAGATAGTTTCGTTTGCAAGACGCTGGTTTTGTATTGAAAATCCATATTATCCTCAAAATGACGCCACTCCGAAAAAGCAAACGGGCACATTTTCTGAAAAAATGGATCCTGCAGAACATCCTCTAAACCATCGCTATACGTTACATCTTTCCGCTCCAACCAGATTATAACCTTCTGGATCCACCTCGCAAAATGGGAGTAGGCAATCGGAAAACCCATAGTAACATTAAACTGAAACATCTTTTGAGATCCTGTTTCAAGCAAAGCCTGAATGAGGCCGGTATCGGTAATAATAACTGCTGTTTCCGGACCGGAGTTTTCGGTTAACAGATTGATTTGTTGCGCCATTCCCGCCAAACCCAAACAGCGGATAATGTCAAAATAGGTTTCTGGCAAGGCATTATCCTCATTCTTAAATGCGTTCTCCAGGGATTCCGCAAAAACCGGAATTCTTTTCAAGCCAGAAAATAAACGCGATGCCTCATGATCAGGCATTTGCAAATACCAGGCCCTTAAATCCCAAATAAGTTTTGATTTTCCAAGTTCGTTTAACCTGGAAACCAGTTTGATTTCTGAACCAGAAAATTGCCCGAACCCAGCAAAATAGAAACTGTTGTATTTTGAAATGAAAGGATGGCTTTGGCTAAAAGAAGAAGCTTTTGCATATGCCAAACCAGAGGTTACAGCATTTTGGTCCTTTAGTTTTTGTTGGAAATCCTCAAAAACACCAGGTAAACTGCGCCACAAAACAATGAAACGCATTTTCATTTCTGTCAGGTTCTTTTCATTGAAATGGCTCCAGAACCTTTCCAGCAATTCCTTTTGTTCATCATCCAGAAAATCAGCAAAGTTTGCCCCGGTTTCCTCCCATTGGCTAAGTTCTTTAAAGATTAGATTTAATGGTTTTAGATTACGTACAATCTCTTCAAAATCAGCATACAAGGTTTGCCCAAGCGGTAGAAATGATTCTAGAGATTCATCAGAATTTTTAACCTTTTTGAAACTTTCATAGAGAATCAGTCTTGCCGAAATGTCATCTATGATCGTCTCCTCATTTAATTCCTGAATGAGGCCATCCATACTTAACATTTTAGGGAGAATGAGCGGCTTTCCCTGGGCCAATTTTTTAAATTCATCCTTCAGATATACGATGGATCGGGTATTGGGCATCACCACAACTGCCTTCATCATGTTTGGGCCAAAATCTGTGAAAACGGTTGAAGCAACTTTAGATAAAAATGAAATTGGTAAAGTGTGCTTGCTTATGGTAATTTGCTGATCTGTAATCATGAAAGAAACTCCTGAAGATTTTTCAGATCCCAAACTTCATAAAAAAGAAGGAGGAACCCTATCACCAATGCCTGGCATTTACCAAAATCTGGAAAAAATGTTTCCATTTGTGCCAACTGATGGCCAAAGACAGCTTTTTCGCCTAATGGAAAAATGGCTTTTGGACAAGGATTCTTTAAAACCAACTTTCATTCTTCGGGGTTATGCAGGAACAGGAAAAACGGCTTTTCTGGGAACTCTGGTAAAGATTTTGCCCAAACTTGGATTGCAGGTTCAGCTAATGGCACCCACAGGAAGAGCGTCTAAGGTGATGAGCAGCTATACCCGAAAATTGGCGCTTACCATTCACAAAAGAATTTTCAGATATGAAACCGATGAGTGGGGCTACCCTTCTATGAAAAGGCAAAAAAATTCCTTTCACAAAACCCTGTTTATTGTGGATGAAGCCTCTATGCTTGGCAACAAAAGTGAATATGGTGTGAGGGGAATTCTTGAGGAATTGATCTCCTATGTGTTTGAAAATAAAGGCAATAAGCTGCTCATCATTGGCGATATAGCCCAGTTGCCGCCCATTGGAACAGACCTAAGCCTGGCGCTTAAGGCCGAAGAAATGCGGATGCGGTTTGGACTTACCGTTATGCAACATGAGTTGTCAGATGTTGTGAGGCAGGAACTGGACTCAGGAATATTAGAAAACGCAACTGCTTTGCGTGAGATTATCAGAGGGAAATCGGATTCCTTTTTGCTTAAAACCAGTGGATTCCAGGACATTTTCAAAATGAAAGCCAATCGGGTTTTTGAAGGAATAGATTATGCCTATCAAAAATACGGAATGGAAAAAACGCTGGTAGTTACCCGAACCAATAAGCAGGCAATGGGCTATAACCGAGGCATACGGCAGCATATTTTGTTTCGGGAAGAGGAGCTCGAAAGTGGTGATTGGATCATTATTGTTAAAAATAATTACTCAGTTGTTGAGTCAGATTCCAAGCTTGGATTCCTGGCAAATGGCGATTTGGCAACTGTTAGTCGGGTTGGAAAACACATTGACGATTATCCTTTGCGGCTCATTAAAATGCAAATCCGTATTTCGGAATCAGAGGAAGAAGAGGATGTCGATTGCATTGCCTTCGCTGAGCTTTTGTATTCTGATTTGCCGCAACTATCTGAAGAGCAGCTTAAAACCTACAATCAGGTTTTGATGGCAGAATGGGGAGAAGAAGAAAAAAACCAGAAAAAGCTTTGGGCCAAACTAAAAACGGACCCATTTGCCAATGCACTTCAAATCAAATTTGGCTATGCGCTCACTTGCCACAAAGCCCAGGGCGGCCAGTGGGATGCAGTGTTTATTGACCATGGATTTTTGAAAGAAGGCCCACTGGATACGGAGTTTTACCGATGGTTTTACACTGCTGTTACAAGAGCCAGAAAGGAGGTTTTTATTATTGAGCCAGATGGGAGGTTGATGGGGGAAAATGCCAAAAGTTCGTGAAGGTAAATTTGAAATTTATTGTCCTTAATGTAAATATTTAGTCCATTCTGGTTAATCGAAAGGTTGCATTTTTATGCTGCATATTACATTTTGTTCTTCAATAATTATATTTTCTTGAATATCAACACTTTGATTGATAAAACTCCAAATTACAAATAGTTATTCCCCTATAATCGAAGTTTTCTAAAACGGGTTTTGTTTTAATTGGACATTAATTTGATTGCTGAAAACCTAAAAATGTTTTTTCAACATTTTGAAATTCTAAATCCCAAACTCCCTAATTTCGCATCTTTAAAAATTCAACAAAACATCTGCCAAAAGCAATACTATGTCAGAAAAACAAGACATCTACGGCATTGTCCGTGAGCTCGATACGCCAAATGGAAAAGTTAAATATTACAGCCTTGCTGAACTACAGAAGCAAGGAAAAAGTATTTCAAAACTTCCATATTCTATACGGATTCTTGTTGAAAATGCGCTTCGGAATTATGATGGTTTTGCCATAACCCAGGAAAATGTAGAAACCGTTTTAGGCTGGGCACCTAAACCAGCCGATAAAGAAATCCCTTTTATGCCAGCCCGAGTGCTGATGCAGGATTTCACCGGCGTTCCAGCTGTAGTTGACATTGCCTCTATCAGAGGAGAAATGGCCAGAAAAGGAATGGATCCTAATAAGGTAAATCCTTTAATTCCTGTTGATTTGGTGATTGACCATTCTGTAATGGTGGATTATTT
>JBIPOE010000182.1:0-3335 GCA_044379485.1 Catalimonadaceae bacterium | reverse complement strand
CGATCGACGCTCAGGGGATACCTTGGACAAAATTGTAGGTTATGCTATTCAAGTCAATCCTTTGCGGTTCACTGTACCACCCCACAAACTGGCACTGCTCCACGAAAGTCTCTCCTTCCTGATTGCATGCAGGAGGGTGCACACAGGTCTCCTCCGCTCGATCTTGGGCAGCTGGTTGTTTGCGGCCTTACTACGTCGCGAGACGCTCAGTTGCCTGCAGCATGTCTATACCTTCCTGGAAAGGTTTGAGGATGAATGGACTTTGCTGTGGCCGAGCGTGAGAAGGGAGCTAGTAGTCATGCGCAGCCTCTTGCCACTTCTTTGGTACGCGCCAAACTACCCGATCTCAGGCACGGTTCTTGCTACTGATGCCATGACGTCGCCTGAGCGCAGCGCCTTCGGAATCGTGGCAGCAGACGTCTCTGTTGAGCGAGCTAGAAAAATATTGCAGTCGGCCAAACGACTGGGACATTCTCTCGCTCGTGACGATGACCTACGTCTCTCTAACACAGGTCAACGGCTGGTTCCGACGACGCCATTTACCCTCATTGCTGATGACCTGTTCGACGGTTCGACGACGTGGCACCCTATCCTCAAAGGTAGGTACGGTACGCACGACCACATCATGTACGGCGAAGGCCGCGCTGTTGTCAAGGCTGTCGACTTAGTTGCCCGCACTGGTGCTCGTGAACTGTTCATCTCTTCCTTGCAAGACAACAATGCGGTGTCAGGTTCCTTTACCAAAGGACGCTCATCAAATGCAGGACTAAACTTTCTGTGCCGAAAATTCGCTTCAGTGGTGCTGGCTGCTCGCCTATGGGTCCTGCTACCATGGGTCCAATCGGCTCTACAACCAGCTGACTACCTCTCTAGGGAGTGAAGATGCTCCTGCTTTCTGATCCGCTGCTCGCGGTGCGAGTCCAGCCTCAGACTCTTAGTCTCTATCGGTCTTCTGTTTCATCTTTTGTTTCGTGGGTCGTCTCCTCTGGCCTGCCCCTCTGCAGCGCCGACGACCTTGACGGTTTGCTCATTTTGTTTCGCCGAGACCACAGTTTATCGAAGTCTGCCTTCTCAGTTCTTCTTGCTGCCCTCGAATTTTCCACCCCTCCTCTTAAGAGGCTGTTGCCGTGGTCGCGAGCAGTGCTAGCCGGTCTCACCTCTACTCACAAAGTTAAACACACCTTTCCCTTAGGCTGGCCGCAAGCAGTGCTACTTGCTGTTGAGCTGGCAGCGACAGGTCTCCCTGTCGCTGGACTTTGCCTCCTGGTCCAACAAGAGGCGGGACTTCGCCCGTCGGAGGTACTTCGTCTGGAAAAGGAAGACGTCCTTTTCGGTACGGTTGGCTCTCAACTGCCAAGGGGACAGGCGCTTCTGCGATTGGGCAAGGCAGTCAACACCAAGATAGGTCGGGAACAGTGCGGTACAGTCCTCAACTCTGACTTGGTCGCGCTTCTGGCACAACGGGTACGCCTTGCTCGCAGTCGGCTCTTCCCCTTCTCTTACGAAAAGTACCGGCAGTTGATAAGGTTCGCCGAGGCTCGTCGTGGTTGGACCTGGGGTTTCACTCCGCACAGTCCAAGGGCTGGATTCGTGTCGGACAACCTAGCGCGAGGCTGTCCACCTAACCAGATTCAAGAGCGTGGCAGGTGGGCGTCTTGGACATCCTTCAGAACGTACGCCGACCAGGTCGCCGCTCTAGCCGTCAGCCTTCATCACCCAGAGGAGCTTCTTCTGTCGACGGCGGCGTGGAAGTGCAGGGACGTCTATTTCGCTCAGCTCGATGACTCCTGCCCCGTCGTCGGCAAGAAGACGGGCTGACTCGGTAAGGCCTCTGCCAAATCCACCAGGGATTTTGGTACACGTCAATGACCCCGTCATCTCTCCTGAGGCTCCTGCGGCAGAAGTTGACCCTGAAGTGGCTCGCAGGTCGAGAAATGCGGAAAGCATGCGTCGTCTGAGGGCCAGGCTGTCCGCGCCTGTGGCGGCGGCGGCAGCGGCAGTCCCACGAACAATGACCAAGATGCTCCGCCTACCTTCGCTGTGGAACCAGGCGTCGCGTGCTCTGGGTTACCTTATGGCAGTTGGACTGGTCTTGATGCTCTGTCTGGGGATGCTGAACGGACCTGCCAAAGACGCAGGTAGAGTTGTCGCCGCAGCAGCCGACACTGCCGAGGCGGCAGCAAGCTTTGCTTCCTCTACTCTCAGGGCGGCCACCACCACCACCAACACGTCGGCCATTCTCATCTCGGCATTGGGCGACGCAGTTCTCCAGCTAGCACGAGACGCCTGGAAGGGAGTGGATGTGATTAATCACGAATGCACAGGCGGCACTCTTTACTGGTTCGCCGACGACATGGACACAATTCAAGTGGCAGCCCAGCAGCTCATTGACAATAAGTGGTTCAGAGCGTGCTCCAGTTTGTGGACGTACACAAATCCGATTCACGATCTGTTGAGGCTAGGAGTCAGCATGCGAAATGTGTCGGCTCAACTCGTTAACCTGAGCAGTTCCAACCGAATGACGGTCTTTGACAGCAAGGCGTCCTTGCGCGCGGACGGCTCCGTGGCTGTTGGCCTTTCGTGTCGCGTCTGCACGTTCACGTGTCAATGGTCGAATCCCTTGTGGGAGAGCTTGGACTTCGACCCAAGTGCCAGAAGCGACGAGATCACCTCAGAGATCCTCGCGCTGATGAACCTGCTGCGATTGGAAGTCGTGTACCCGGATGATGGCACTGCCAACCAAATTTCATGGAGCGTCCTGCTGTGGGCCAGTGCTAAACGCTGGCTGAGGAAGATCTTGCTGTCCGTGTTTGGATAAGGCCCCGAGGGCTGGGTGTAACCGCCTTTTCTCGCGGCCTCATCCTGCTAACTTTCTTTTTGTCTATTCCATTTTACAGTCATCTATGGGGAGTGGGTTTGGGCACGTACGGTCACTTAGTGGGGGGTGGGCTTTCTTTTCCGTAACGCTGTGCGGTGGTTCGCTGCGGCGGCTGTTGTCGACTCATGTCGGGTCGTCAACCTGAGGCTGTCGCGCTTACCTTCGCCCGCGGCGGCTTTCCCCCCTTTCCTTGTTGAATTGCTCCGCCTTCAACGTTTTGACAATTCTTGCGTCGTGCCTGACCACAAACAGTTCTTCCCTGCTTGACGCTCGGCTGCGACGGTGTTGACGGTGACGCCGACAGTGACTCGGTCGCCAGGACTGTCGACGTGTCAACTACGTCGATGTACTCCTCCCTGATGAGGGGTGCCAATCTCCACTGTAAAATGAGCGTTTCTGTGAATGAAGCTTTTACGTTAATGGCTCCGCCGTTCCCTTTGCTCAAGATCCTCAAAAG
>JBIPOE010000036.1:0-39976 GCA_044379485.1 Catalimonadaceae bacterium | reverse complement strand
TCTAAAAATTCAATTTGTGGTTGTCTTGTACATTTTTAAATTTCTCTCAATTTTGAAATGACAATATTTTTAAGTGCACGACTTTTACGTGTTTTTCAAGAAAACCCGTGCACTTAATTTCTAAAAAGATTGATAAACTCTTGAAAATGAACCAGTAATGGCTTTTTCAGCAGCCCCTAAGTAATTTTGGTTATTGTGTTAGTAACCAAGGGATATAAACATAAAAAACCTGATCGGAATTTTTTCCAATCAGGTTTTTTGGAGGGGTTTTAGATTTCTAATTTATAGCCAACCTTGTGGTTTTAGATACCTGGGCAGTTTCTACTTTTAGCAGATAAATTCCTTTCTTAAGTCCCAAAGTATTAAAGGAAAAATATCCATTTTCTCCTTTTGCAGGGTTAACATTCATTTTTCTACCTGTTATGTCAGAAAGAGAAATGGAAACCAGTGAGTGTACATTGGAGAGCCGAATGACTGGATTTGAACCATGACCAGCAGGATTAGGAAACACTAAAACCTCAAATTGGCTACTCGTTTTCTTAAACACATTCACTGGTGTATTTTTGGTAAAAACTCTTACTGGAGAGAACGATACAAATCCTGCATCTTTTATCCTTGCGGTAAAAGCATTAATGTTGCCCACATTGGCTGGTACATTCCAAACATAAGTTGCGGTGGAATCAGATGGATCAACTGTTAGGTTTTCGGCCACTACTGTAGTGCCTTGTAGAAAATCTATTTTGGCGGTGAAAATATCGCCTTGAATTAGCTTTGCCTTTAGTGTGTACTGGGTAAGACTTGCGCCAAAGCTGGTATCTGCAAGTGGCTGAATAATCTCAATCATTGGAAAAATGGTTGTTTCAGCACAATTTCCTGGAACAACAGGAGGCGTGTGGTTAACCAGATTGTTTGGGTCGACGGCTCTATAGGTCACACCTGAAAAGCCTGTATTGTTGTTTTCAACCACTACATGGCAGGAAACACCCATTCCAGACCCAGTACCCTGGTTGTTACGGATTTTTCCCGCAAAACCTCCACGTGTTCCAGTTGCATTTATTGTTCCCACATTGGTGTTGCCTTCCACCTGAAGTCTGTTCAGGTAATAAGCCGATCCATTTGTATTCGCTACGATAAATAAAAAGCTGCCTTTCAGGTCGTTATTTTTTATTGTTACATTGTTTATATCCCGCATTTTGTAAATCCCAATGTAGTTTTTTGTAACATTGTTGGAAATAGTGTAGTCATTTACCTGAGTACCACCACAGCACTCCTGAAGCAATATACCTTCTCCATCTGTGGAATAATAACCCTGGACATAATTTTTGTAACATTCGAGATTGTTGCTGTCTATGGTAACCTGCCAACCAGAAAAATCGATGCTTCTGTTTTCCAATGTGGTTGCTCCCTGTGGGGTTTGGTCTCCGGTTGGGCCTGTAAAATTTTCATAAGCTGGTGATTCTTTCAAAGGATTGTCTTTGGTTACATTTCCTTTAATTACCAACCCAATTCCCGCAGCAATGATGCCCACACGACTGGTTTTATAAACCCAGTTGTCTCTGATTTCGAAGCCAGTTCTGAATAAATCAGGTTCTGTTTCCGGTGTACCGAACGTGGAAACACCATGAACCCGATACCGGCCATTGGTATCCTGGTATATTTTACCACGGTTTAAAGAAATTCCATAATGGGCGTTGTAATCAAATTCTGCTTTCCAGCCAGTTCCTACTGTTCTTTGGTCAAGCAATATCCAGTTTTGCGTATTTCGCCTTCTGATCCGGTAGTTCGGCATCTCAAATTTTTCACTCGTATCGTCGTTGAGTCGGTTGTTGGCAATTACACTATTTTGATACACAAAGATCTCAATGTTGGAAGAAAATCTCCAAGGAAATACCTGCCAAGGTCTTTGGTTTGCACCTGCCGGACTTCCTAAATTCGGAATGCCTCCATCCAGAATAACAGCATTGTTGGTTCTGCAACCCATTACAATGATGTTCCTGTTTTTTTGAATTGGCGTCGGGCTAGCAATAGGGGCTGGAGGACTGGTATTATAATTCGGTTGAAAAGCAATATAAGCCCTGTTTATATCCAGGTTAACAACCCCGGAATTACTGCAATCAAATACCCCGGTTATAGATTTAAAAGCCTTTTTTCTATCATTTCCTGCTCCGTTATTTGCTGTGGTATCAAATGTGAATTTCGGGAAAATAAGCTTGGACGGTGGACTATAATTTCCCTCGGTTGCTTTTACAACACCGGCTGGATTTTCACCCCGGAGAATTACACCTGTTTTTAATTTTATGTGACCCGAAACATTGTAGGTCCCGGCCGGAAAAAAAACGACCCCACCACCATTGGCATGCACCTGATTGATAGCAGATTGAATGGCAGATGAATCATCATTGTTGTCGTTGGCAACGGCTCCGAAACTGGTTACATTGGTTACATTGGTCCAGTTCAAACTATCGGTCCAATGACCGACACCACCGTATCTGGAGGTGTAAGGATTGTCGTTTGGTTGTGCGAAAGCAACTAAAGTACAAAACAATAAAGCTACAATGAGAAAATGCGTTTTCATTTGGTTAAACGGTATTAGAGGAGCAAATATGAGTAGAGTTTTTTATTAAAAATTAAGCTCAACTCAATTGTCTCATCCAAAGTCTAACCAAAAATGGTCAACCAGGAATTGATTGAAGCAAATACTTATCTATTAGATATTTAATAGCAATTCCAACCTGGCAACTTCTTAAATTTAAAGGCTATATTTTGGGGCTATTTCAGTAATGGTATTTTGTAGGTTCCCGGCTTCTTCGGTCAGCTTAGCCTCCGCTTTTTTAATTAAAGAAAGTTCCTTTTTCTCAAAAACACCAGATTCAATCAGGATCTGTATTTGTGAAATCTGCTGTTTCTTTTGATTCCAGGCATCCAGTTGCTGCTCGAATTCATCTTTTTTGATTTTCGTTTTTTGATTCAGGGTCTTCAAAAAGTTGTATTCTTTTAGCCTTGTCCTGAGCTCAGTAATTTTTGAGTCGCTTAACTCTTCCTTTCCCAAAACTTTCAAAATTTTCTTTTTTCTTTTTTTAAGAAATTCTGCAACAGTTTTTTTTCCTGTCTTTCTAAGTATTGGTTCCAATTCTGATTTCTTCTCTGAAAGCCTTGTTACAAAATCTTCAGTCACAATTGAAAAATAATCATCCCTTTTCAACTCTTTTAGTTTTCGAACATCTCGTTTATATACAATCAGTTGTGTTTTGTCAAAGAGTTGATTGAGTAAAATTTCCTCTTGTTGGAGCGAAGCCACTTCATTCACCAGTTTGGCAAGTTTCCCGAAAGGTTTGAAGGTTTTTTTTCTTTTGAAATCGGAATCACTAAACTTCAACAATCCATAAAAAACACTCAACATTTCTATTTCAACTGCAATTTTTTGAAAAATGACAGGAGTTACCACATTCTTAGGTTTCAGTAAAAGGAACTGCAGGTTTTCTTCCCTTGTATTAAGAAATTTCCAAAGTGACTTCATGTTGTATTTTTTAATTGGCGTTTTTTACTGGGAACAAATTTGAACTAATTTTTAAGACTTTAGAGGGAAGAGCATGAAGTTTTTTCAGAAATGATATCCTAATTTTTAAAATTGAAAGTTACCTTCTAATGAAAATAATATCTATCCCAAATTAGATTCCTGTCTATTCTTTTTTGAACCGGAATGTATTTTCGGTTTTGACTTTAGATAGCCTGAGGGTGTAAAAGCCCCGAGGTAGTTTTTCGGTGTTGATTTGGGTTAAACCATCTTTTTGTTTCACTACTGAAAGCCCTGAAAATTTCCTGCCAAGAATATCGTAAACAGTAAGCACAGGACTTTGGTCATTTCCTGGGTCAAAACGAATATTCAGTTTATCAACCACTGGATTGGGGAAAACAGAAACATCTGAATCTGAAAACAGAGTTTTGGAGTTTGTCAATTGCCTGGGGACTACTGCATATTTTTCAACCACAAGTCCCCCTTCCAGGTCGTACGAAGTGTCTATCGATAATGAAAATACAGGATCGTACACAACCGGCCCGGCTTTAATCCAGAAATATGTTGTATTTTTAAGATCACTTGCCAATGGATTGTTAGAACTTAATATTCGGTTTTGTTTTAAACGAACTACGTTTCCGAACAGCCCTTGTGGTGTTGAAATGCTGCCATAAGCATCATAAATGATGGTTTTGGAACCGTAGGAAGTATCCGCAAATATGGGTCCACCAAGGTTTTGAAGGCTAATGGAATAAAAATTATCTGACTGTATTTGGTTGTATGGAAGTGAATTCCAAATGAGGGTTTCAGGATTGGAATATCGGCTTGTGGCTGTGGTTTGTTGCAAAATAAAAATAGAACCCACTTGTTCGGTTATATTTCCTGTTGACCTATAATAAGTAAATAATTGATACTGAATGGGACCCTGGCTGACAATAGTTTTTGATGCCATGGTGCCTGAGTATTTGGAAAGCTATAAGTTGTTTACGGGGATTTGAAAAAAGAATTGGTTCGCTTTGATTAACTAAAATATATGTTTATATGTTTTAGTTAACCAAGTGAAAAAACTAAAAATTTAAGCAATTAATTTGTATTTTAATAATTTTATTGAACTTTATATGAAGTTAGTACATAGTCTTTAGCATATCCTTTCCAATTCTTAGAGAAAAAATAGAAAGTCCCAGATTCCTTTGCAAGGCATACTGGTTTTTTTAAATCTATGTACATTTTTTTTCTTATTTCAAAAGGTGCATCAAAAGTTCTTAAAACTTCACCGGAACCAGTAAACTTAAAAGTAGTCAGTTTAATCTTTTTATCTGAACCCCAACAGATCATTTTTTTAGTATTTAAAAAATCTGAATTGGTGGTATCAGAAAGCGTAACAAGTGAGAACTCGTTACCATTAGGTAGCATCAAAAACTCTCCTGTAGTACTATAATTATTTTCACCGCAAGGACTGATATTTAACACCGAATGATGTAGCAATTCGAACTTAGGTGAGAAACGAAGAATTATGGGTAGGTAACCCCTTTTTTCCACTTCTTCTTCACTTTGAAAAGAATTATTATATCCGAATTTAGCTCCATCCTGTAAAACATATTTAGAGCCAACAAGAACAAAATCAATACTTCCATTAGAAGAAAAATTAGCGTTTTCAAAACCATAAGAATATTGGTTTAATTCATCTTTATCAAAATTAAAAATTTTATAGTCTTTGAAAATATTTATAAATAATAGGCGGTTATTTTGTATTTCCGTCCTTGATACTAAGTCGAACTTGGATAAAACTATTCCTTCAATATACTTGGGTGCATAAATTGGTTTGAACTTATTATTTCGTTTTTTATATGTTGCAGATATTATTAATGTTTTACCCTCAACTCTAATAATTGAGTTTTTGAGCCAAATATCATTAAATGGAATTTTTAATTCTGATGAATCCACATTTTTGCCAATAGATTTAAAGGCATATCTAAAACCTTTGTCTTCTTCTTCAGAATTTGAAATTTTATAAAAGATATAAACATTTCCATCATCACCAACTGATATATTAAGATCTTTTTGAAACCCCTTATCTACGAAAAAATTGTTGTAATAATTTTCTGTAATGCCTGTAGTGAAATCATGAACCGTATATTTATCAGAAAACATTTTATTTTTCACTTTTCCTGTATTCCCGGATTTAGCTATACAAATTTTAGTTTTATCATTAGAATAGAAAATATTATAGGATGAAAGAGGATATCCAAATCTATCTGTCATAAATCCATTGCCCGTTTCTTCAACAGAAAGTAAAATTCTTTTTCCAACTGGCTCAATTTGTGAACTAAATTTTTGCAAGTAGCTAAACGAATTTTGTTTTTTATCGTGAGATTCATAATACATATAAACAAACTCCCCATTTACTGAAATACTTTTTATCCGAGTAAAATTCTTGTTTACATCTACATCAGGAAGCAAAAATGAGCCTCCTTGAATCATTTGACAATTTTCATCATATTTAACAAAACTAAACTCACCAATTTTTTCATCATTAATTTGTAAAATATTCTTACCTCCCTGAATTGAAACCAATCCAATTATTCTGCTATCGTCATACACCATAGGACCTTGGTTGCCTTTTTTGATAATGAAATTGGAAACTCTCACTTTTGAAGATTCCTGGGCCGAAGCGGATAAAATCTTGAAAAAAGAAAATATAAGTAGAACTATGCAAGTTTTGAAATTAGCCATTTGTTATTTTTTTTATGAAACTGCAAGATTAACTAAAGGTCCTTTTTAAAACAAAAAAGCCATTCAGTTATTTTAAAACAATACTTTTGTACCTCTTTAATTTTTTTTAATTTAGATTTTTCTTGGAATTAGAACTTGAAATGGTATTATGAAGGACTTGGTATCCCTAATCTTCTTTTTTCATTGGTCTATTTATTTAATAGCCCAATCTTCAGAGATTACATTTTTCGATCAACAGGAAAAAAAGACTATAAAGTCAAATTCTTACTATTCAAGGCAATTAAAAGAGGGTACTTCCAATTTTTATATTTCAAAATTTCAAAACGGCAATGTTGCATTTGAAGGGCAAATTATTGGTGTAGATTCAGCTGATGAATCACAAAATAGATATTTCGGAATTTGTAATTGGTATTATAAGAATGGTAAAAAGAGGATTCAAAGAAGCTTCGATAAGGATGGAAAAGAAAATGGAAAAACCTCGCATTTTTTTGAATCTGGCAAGATTTGGAAAAATTATTTTTGGGCACATGGCACGCTAAAGGATAGGAAATTCCTTGAGTTTGATGAGAAGGGCAATGTAAAACAAGTGTTTGAAGAAATATTTTCAGATAATTCAAATGATTGGGATATTTATTCAAGTAATAAATCCCTGAGTGAGATTATCGAAAAGAATTTTCGATTAGCATCATTAACAGATGAAGGAACAAGTAGAATAATTAGAGTGGAAAATAATTCGAAACAATTTTCTGTAGAGGGTACATTTTTGGTCTCTAAAAAGAATTTGCCTAAAGGAAAGCATGGATTAATTTTTGGGTTTAAAGATTGGCAAAATTATTTTTATTACTTAATTCAAGGTGAACGAATCTATATCGGTGAAGTATTTGAAGGAATTAACAATGTGAGAAGAGATGGCCATTTTAGTGGCGCATTGTATTCCAATCCTGAAAGGGTTAACTTAAAAGTACTTAACACAAATGAAGGTGTAAACTATTCTATTAACGGAGACGTTCAATATACCTCTTCAGCAATCTCTTTATCTGGAAGTGGAATTGGTTTTGCGATTTCAGGGAAGGGAGAGTTATTTGTTTCCAACCTGATTCAGAAAGAATTTGATATTCTGGAACCTACTGAAAACAATACTGTTGATACTTATATTGGTTTTGGATCAGGGCTAATTCTCTCCAGGGATGGTTATTTGGTTACAAATCATCATGTCATTGAGAATGGCAAGAATTTCGAAATAGTTGTTTTTGAAAATGGCATCCCCAAAAACTTTAATGCTAAAAAAATTAATCAAGACCAAGATAATGATTTAGCAATATTGAAAATTGAGGATGAAAAATTTAAACCATTTGATAAGATAAGGTATAATTTCAAAATGAATCAAGCAGTTAATGTTGGAGGATCAGTTTTTTCAATTGGATTTCCTCTTCAAACAATTTTAGGTCAGGAGCCAAAATTTGTTGATGGAAAAGTTAGTTCAAAAACAGGATTTAAAAACTCAATTTCTACCTTTCAGACCTCGGTTCCTATTCAACCAGGAAATAGTGGAAGCCCTCTTTTTAATGAGAGTGGAGAGTTAATTGCAATTATGAATTCCGTCGTTTCAAATACTGAAAATGTTTCTTATGGTATTAAATTGGCATTTTTGCAAAACCTAATAGATTTACTACCTGTTCAGCTGGATTTGCCTAATACAAATTTTCCTCCAAATGCAACGATTGAAGATATGGTTAAAGTTTTATCAAACTATACTGTTTTGATTAAGGTTAAATTATGAAGTATTTTCTTTTTATTTTTGTTTTTATTACTTTTCGATTGTTTGGACAAATTTTACCTCAAAATCCTCTTGATAATTCTTATTCGCCTCCAAAAGGATCAATTTTTGACTTAAAAAAAGGAAAAAATTCAAGTATTAGGAAAGGAGTTGTTCTTGATCGTAAGAATATTCTTGGTTTTAACGTAGGAGTCTTAGGAAGATCAATAGCTGCAATAAGTTATGAGCGAATTTTAACAAGTTCTTTTGGTATATCTATGAATTTAGGGTTTAATTTTGCTCAGGATTATATCAGAGTTTTTAGTAAAGGTTATAGAGAAGTTGGGTCTTCAGATTATACTTCTAACCGAGCCAGATATCAAAATTATTATTCGTATGGATCTAGTGAAGAAGTTTTTAATCCTTTTATTCAATTTAAGTTTAAATATTACTTTGATCAAGATCCCTTAGATGGGCCATATATATCGGTTCTCTATAGAAATTATTATAATAATATGGTTTATGGTGGTTCTTCCTCTAATAGTTTAGATTTCGTTGGGCCAAAATATAAAGTTTCTATTAATAATGTTGCTCTTATCTTTGGTCAATGTTGGTCCGGTTCTGGGAATTTAATTCATGACCTTTATTATGGAGTTGGTTATTCCAGATCAAATATGCCCTTATTTGATCTGGAATTTAAAGATCCAAATTTACCTGAATTCGAGAAAATTTCCGCGATTAAAGATACTGGCCATTCGGGTGGTTTTGGGTCTATTCTTTTTGTATTAGGCTATTCTTTTGGATTTTCTTTTTAGCTTTATTAAAATAAGTTAAAATTCCAATCTAGTTTAAATATTTAGAATATTATTATTTAGAATTACTATAACCCAAACCCATATTAAAAAGCATAAACCCCCACTTAATAGCCACGTCCTCCAAAACCTTTGTAATAGGTTTTCCCGCTCCATGCCCTGCTTTTTTACCAATTCGTATTAAGGTTGGATTTAGCCCTCCATTTGCCTCCTGCAAAGCTGCAATAAATTTGAATGAATGTGCGGGAACTACACGGTCATCATGGTCAGCAGTCGTAACCAAAGTGGCAGGATAATTTGTTCCCGGTTTTGTGTTGTGCAAAGGAGAATATTTGATCAGAAATGGAAAATGGCTAGCTGTATCGCTTGATCCATATTCTACTACCCAACCCCAACCAATTGTGAATTTGTGAAAACGAAGCATATCCAAAACACCGACAGCTGGAAACGCAACTTTAAATAAATCAGGCCTTTGGGTAAGACAAGCACCAACTAATAAACCACCGTTTGATCCTCCTTCAATCGCCAAACGATCTTTTGAGGTATAACTTTTGGCAATCAGATATTCAGCAGATGCAATAAAATCATCAAATACGTTTTGCTTCTTTTCCAACATTCCAGCTTTGTGCCAGGTCTCTCCAAATTCTCCTCCACCTCTTAAATTGGCAAGTACATAAACGCCTCCATTTTCCAGAAAAGGTAAGTTATTTGGATTGAATGCAGGTGTCAGTGAAATGTTAAATCCTCCGTAGCCATATAACAATGTAGGATTCTGTCCGTCCATTTTTAATCCTTTTTTATGGACAATAAATACAGGCACTTTGGTTCCATCTTTACTGGGAACAAACTCTTGTTTAACTTCAAAAGCGTTGGGCTCACACTCAATTTCTGGTTTTCGGTAAACTTCCGATTTTCCGGTTACCAAATCAAACTTAAAAATAGTTGAAGGGTAGTTAAAAGAGGTATATGTGTAAAAGCTGATTTTGTCTTCAGGTTCTCCACCAAATCCGCCTGCAGATCCTATTCCAGGTAATTCTATTTTCTTTTCAAGTTTTCCGGCAAGGGAATATTGCTCTATTTGTGTTGCAACATTCACAAGGTATTGCGCAAAAAACTTTCCTCCACATGGTCTGACAGCTTGCAATAAATCTGCCCGTTCCGGAATGATGGTTTGAAGTTTTGCCTTTCCGGGTAGTTTTAAATCCAGGGAAACCAGTTTATAATTAGGGGCATTTTCATCTGTAAGGATATACGCTTTATCATTTACCACTTCCACAACATCGTAGTTAAATTTAAAACCCTTGCAAATGGTTCTAAAGCTTCCGTTTACCTGGCTTAAATCCTTAAACATCAATTCATTTCCTGAAGTTCCTTCTGAGCCGGAATTAAACAGGTATTTTCCATCCCTTGATAGAAATGACCCAAAGTAACGAAGCGGGTGTTTTTTATCTACAAAGATCAGTTTGTCAGCAGATTGGGGAGTACCCAACTTGTGAAAATAGATTTTATGAAACTCATTTTTATTTGAAAATGCCTTACCTTCTGTGGGTTTATCGTAGGCTGAATAATAAAAGCCACCTTTTCCCCAGGCTGAACCACTAAATTTAACCCATTCAATTTTGTCATCAAGTTTCTTGCCCGTAGCTACTTCATATACAGCAAGTTCCTGCCAATCGCTGCCAGATTTTGACATTGAAACACCGATGTATTTTTTATCCATGGATTCTCCGGAAAGGTCTGCGGTAATGGTTCCATCTTTCGAAAGAGTATTTGGATCGATAAAAACTTCAGGGCTGCCATTCAATCCTTTTTGCCTGTAGATTACAGATTGGTTTTGAAGGCCATCATTTTTTCTGAAAAAGTAATATTCACCAACTCTGTTTGGTGCAGAATATCTGCTGTGATTGTATAGTTTTTCGAGTCGGGTTTTAATTTTTTCAATAAACGGTATTTGGCTTAAATACTTATCAGTTAAAGCATTTTGCTGATCAACCCATTCTGAAACTGCCTTGGCCGTATCGTCTTCTAACCAACGGTAAGGATCGGAAATAATGGTTCCATGGTAGTTGTCTTTTTGATCAATTTTGGCGGTCGGGGGATATTGAATTGGCAAAGAGGTTTGTGCCATGCTGACAAAACAAAATAAGGTTAGACCAATAAATAAGGTGTATTTCATTGAAAATAAAGAGGTTTTGAATTACCAGGAGGCTATAACAGTTTCACCACCAACTGTAATTTGATCCAGCTGAACTTCAACCTTGGCATCCAAAGGGATAAAAACATCAACTCTGGATCCGAATTTTATAAAACCAAATTCGTGGCCTTGTTTAACTGCATCACCTGGTTTTACATACCAGCAAATTCTTCTGGCCAAGGCACCGGCAATCTGACGCATTAAAATTTCTTTTCCAGATGTAGTATGTCTGATGGCATAACTGGTTCGCTCGTTTTCGGTGCTGGATTTGGGATGCCAGGCAAATAAATACTTTCCAGGATGGTATTTGAAATAGGTAACAATTCCGGCAATGCCATTTACGTTGTTGTGCACATTGAGAGGGGACATAAAAATACTGATTTGCCTTCGGTTTTCTTTCAGATATTCAGGTTCAAATATTTCTTCAATCACAACCACTTTTCCATCGCAAGGGGCTACTATTTTTCCCTCGTCCTGAACAAGATTTTTTTCAGGTATTCTGAAAAAATTCAGCAGTAAAAGATAGGTCAAACCACAAAGGCCTGAGAATATGTAAAATACGATTCCTTCTCCCAAATAATGATGGATGGCCAATGGAATTCCTGCCAGCACAATAGCGCCAAGTGACAGGGTTTGCGTGCCTTCTTTGTGAAGTTTCATAATGATTTCGGGGCGAAAATAGATGGAAATGCTGAAAGCACATTCATCGAAGCTTGAATATTAGAGATTTAGAGATTTGCTCTAACAAATCGTTTAAAAAACCTAAGCTTTCTTTTCGTTCAAAACAGGCCTTTTGATGTCTGGAAGACTATTTTTATGTTTGAATATATCTTCTTGCCAACCTGAATATTGGTATTAAAAATGGTTTTTCGCCTTTAATTTCCTCATTTATTCTGATTCAGGTACTTTGGCCGATTTCCAGCCATTTGTAATTGTGTATTTTCAATTCGGTCAAATGAACTGTGTCGTGACTTTTTCGAATGTTGACATGCATAAAATGTTTAAGTCGTAAAAACCAATTGATTGCTGATGAGTTCACCATGAGTAAGGATTTAAAAGGCCAAAGCGAGCCTTCAGTTTGGCCAGGTTTGACGATTATATGGCTACATTTGCGCTATGGCAGTGAAGCAATTGGACATTTTATCTTTTCTGGAAAAGGCAGCTGAGATACCGGTTTTTGATGTTCGAAGTCCTTCTGAATTTGAACATGCCCATATTCCGGGTGCTATTTCTTTGCCATTGTTTTCTGATGCAGAACGAAAGGAGGTAGGCACCCGATATAAGCAGGTTTCAAAAAAAGAAGCTATCAAAACAGGCCTTGATTATTTCGGACCTAAAATGTCAGGCATTGTAAAACAGGTTGAGGAAATAATAATGCAGCGAAAAAACCAGGATGCTATTTTGGTGCATTGCTGGAGAGGTGGTATGCGATCAGGTGCAATAGCCTGGCTTTTGGATCTTTATGGCTTTCAGGTTTTTACCTTAAAGGGTGGTTACAAAGCATTCCGTACCTGGGTTTTGGAACAATTGGGTAAGCAGTTTCCATTCAGGGTATTAGGGGGTTTTACTGGAAGTGGTAAAACTGAAATTCTGCATTGTTTAAAACAGATGGGTGAAACCGTAATTGATCTGGAAGGATTGGCAGGTCATAAGGGTTCTGCTTTTGGAAATCTGGGTTTAGAACCGCAAGGTAGTGTTGAGTTTTTTGAGAATAAACTGGCTTTGGAATTGTTAAAAGCAGAAGCTTTCAAGGTTGAAAACAACAGAAAATGGATTTGGATAGAGGCGGAAAGTCAAAGAATTGGGCAGGTGTTTATGCCAAACTCCTTTTTTGAACAATTGCATAGGACTCCAACTTTGTTTCTGGATATTCCTTTTGAGGAAAGGCTGAAGTTTATAGTGGCGCAATACGGAAAATTTGAAAAGGATAAGTTAATGGCTGGTGTTTACAGAATCAGAAAGCGCCTTGGTGGGTTGGAAACCAGGAATGCCATCAACTTTCTGCTGGAGGATCAGGTTGCTGAATCCTTCCGGATTTTGCTGTCATACTATGATCGATTGTATAACAAAAGCACATTTCAAACCAGGGAAGAGGTTGAAAGGATAGCACTTCCATCTACAGACCATAGAACAAACGCAAAGCTAATTTTAGAAAGAATTCATGCAACAAACTGAAAATATACGACTAACCCAATTTGCACATGGAGCAGGTTGTGGGTGTAAAATATCGCCTCAGGTTCTGGAAACTATTCTGGCGGGAAATAAGCCAGAAGTTTTTGGGAATTTATTGGTTGGGAACAAAGGAAACGACGATGCGGCAGTATTGAAGCTGAATGAAAATGAGGCGCTTATAAGTACAACTGACTTCTTTACACCAATTGTGGATGATGCCTTTGTATTTGGGAAAACAGCAGCTGCCAATGCTTTGAGTGATGTGTATGCCATGGGGGGAAAGCCTATTTTAGCCCTGGCCATTTTGGGTTGGCCCATAGATAAACTGCCTGCAAGTTTGGCGAACCAGGTTTTGGAAGGTGCCCGTTCGATTTGTGAAGAGGCGGGAATTCCTTTGGCTGGTGGGCACAGTATTGATTCTCCTGAACCTATTTTTGGTTTGAGCGTGAATGGTTTGGTAAAACTAAATTGTCTGAAAAAGAACAATACTGCAAAGGCTGGTGATTTGATTTTTATGACCAAAGCACTTGGAACAGGTATTCTGGCAACGGCTTCCAAAAGAGATGTATTGCCTAAGGAAGCCCTGGGGCCATTTTATGCACAACTATCCAAATTGAATTCTATTGGTTCTACATTGGGGGAAATGGAAACGGTAACTGCATTAACTGATGTAACTGGTTTTGGCATTATGGGTCACCTGATTGAAATGGCAGAGGGTAGCAGATTAAGTGCTGAAATTGAATATGGTACACTTCCGATTTTAGATTTTGTGAAACCATTGCTTGCCCAAAACATTATTCCGGATGCGACTTACAGGAACTGGAATGCGTATGGAGAAAAAACGACAATAGGGGAGGGGGTCAATCCGGTTGAGTCATTTCAAATACTGCCTGATCCTCAGACCAATGGGGGACTGTTAATTGCTGTGCACCCTTCCGGAAAGGAAGTTGTTCAGGAATTGCTGCTTCAAAATGGATATGGAGCTTTTGTTAATCCTATTGGCAGGTTTGTGGAGCAATCGGATAAAGTGCTGATTGTTAAAGCTTAGATGCTTTTAGCTTTCCAAAGGGAATAATTCATCCATTCTTTTGGAGACCTCCTGTTTGATTTTTGCAAATGCTGGTATCCTGGGTTTTTGGGCAATAAAAGCATCTGCAAAACGAAGATAAGCCCTTTGCATTTCTTCACGACTTACGTGCCTTACTTCTTCCATTCCGTAGAGTGGAAAGTATGCATCTTTGAACCAGGTTTCACCTTCTTCTGTCAATAAAAGGCAGGCTATGTATTCTATGGCAAAAATGAGGCAGCGGTATTCTGGTTCTACAAGTCTGAGCTGTAAGCCTTTGTCTTTTAGTTTGTTGATCTTTTCTCCCAAGGTTAGGATAGACTCTGTCATTTCATCCAATTCATCATGAAACTCCAATTCACCACGGTCGATGAGGAACTGGGTGTGGGTCATAAAAATATGGTTACCAGACAATATCCAGAGCGCAGTTTCCTGAGGGAGGTTTAATTCGATGAATTGTTTTTTCATGTTTGGAGGACAGGATTTGAAGGGGGTTTCTAGTCTTCCGTTTCTTCAAAATCTTCTATTTCTACTTCAAAGTCATCTAATGGTTCTGGTTCTGAGGCCATCATTTGGTAAATCCCATCGTTGGCAGCAAAGTCGGCTTCATGCTGAACGGTGCCGGATTGAACATCCGTGATTTTATAGCGGGTGCTGGCATTCCAAACATCGTTTTCTTTGATGGCGGCTTTGGCTTCTTTTAGATTTGGATATTCAAAAAGGCTGATTAGTTGGTCTTTATCGAAGTATTGGAGATGGAACATGAGCTGTTTTTAGGATTGTGAGGAGTTGATTACCGGGTTCTTTTTAACGCTTCGCAAGGTAGGTGGCTTTGCTTTGCGGTCCAAGAAAGGGGGGATTAAATTATGTATTTGGGTGGTAAACGACGAAGAGTAACTCTTCGCCCAACAGGGGTAAAAATATTTCGTACCTACGGCACTTTGAATTTACTCGGTTTGTATGCTACTAATATTAGGGCCGCCAAGGCGGACCAAGCAGCCAAATACAATTTCGTCCAATAAAACCAGACTGTGCTTTTTAGATAGCCCCAGCGAAGGAACCGGCATTAAAGAGCCACTATTTGCCGAAAGGGGCTTTGTGGGTTACAGGCCGAGCAGCCGGGATAGGAGAGGATAGCCCACAGGCCATGCATGAGGTACGAAATGGCCGAGGACTTGTAACGGATAGCCCGTTAAGCTGCCCAAAATGATATTGTTATGTTGCTTTCTGAATTAGGAAAGGCGCTGCTGGAGGTCCAGACGGTGCTGTCTTGCGGTGTCTTTGCCTATGTCGTAACCTGCATCGGCGTGGCGGATGACGCCCATGGCGGGGTCGTTGTGCAATACGCGTTTGAGGCGGGCATCGGCATCGGTGGTGCCATCGGTGATAAAAAACCTGGAAGGTTTTAAAAACCTTCCAGGTTTGGTTTGGGAAGGCAGGTTGGTTTTACGGCGCCAGCACGATTTTTTTGATCTCGATGGCGTGGCCCTGCGGATTGATGAGATGCAGGTAATAAATGCCGTTGCCACCCCAGGTGCTGAGGCTGATGTTGGTTTGCTGCTGGTTGATGGCCGTTTCGTTGACGACAGTTTGCCCGAGGGTATTGGCCACTTTGTATTTCCAGCCTTGCATGCTGCTGAGGTTGCCGGCATCGAGGGTGATAAAAACCTATAAGGTCTTCGAAGACCTTATAGGTTTGGGATTGGATAGGTTTGGGATGACGGCTTACGGCGCCAGCACAATTTTCTTAATCTCGATGGCATGCCCCTGCGGATTGATGAGGTGCAGGTAATAAATGCCGTTGCCGCCCCAGGTGCTGAGGCTGATGTTGGTTTGCTGCTGGTTGATGGCCGTTTCGTTGACGACAGTTTGCCCGAGGGTATTGGCCACTTTGTATTTCCAGCCCTGCATGCTGCTGAGGTTGCCGGCATCGAGGGTGATGGCGGTATTGCCAGGATTGGGCCACACTTTTAAGGTATTGCCATAGGCCACCGGATTATATGCCGTAATGCCGGTATGAATAAGCAACGTATCGGTTACCGTGATGCTGGTTTGGCAAATGCCCTGGTTGTACACTTGTTTAATTTCCTGTGGCGTAAGCGCCCGGTTCCAGATGGCGATGTCATCGAGTTGACCATGAAAATAATTACTGCTAATCGGTCCTACATATTGACCAATTACAGTTGGATTTGAAACATTATTCCAGGCTGCAGTTCTAATAACTGAGTCAATAAGCAAACCATTGATAAACAACTTTATGGAGTTCGATAATGAGTTATAACTTGATGTCATATTAACCCATACATTCGATTTTGCTTTAAACATTGATTTAGCTATATTTTCAATGACGCTATCGTAAATATTTGCATAATAGGAGGAATCAGGCAAGATTCCCAAGCCATATTTATAAGCATAACTTCCACCAAATCGATCGGTCAGCACAACGCTCCCTCCACTAAATGTTTCAGCATTTGCCCAAGTTGAGATAGTGTAATCACTGGCAGTATTTGGCAGTAAGCTGTTTTGAATAGTAATATTATCATTCACCCCATCAAACCCATACGCACTCCCCGCATTCCCAAACCTGTCTGCCGTAAGCATTGCGCCGTTTACAGTGCCGTGGTTTCCGTTGCCGCTTTCATCCAGGGCATTACCACAAAATGGCCAGTAGCCAACCAGCCCCTGCTGCAGGTTGGAGGGTAAATCGAGGCAGTTGGCGGTTGTGTTGGCACCCTGGTATAAGCCGGTGATTTCCTGCTGGGTGAGGGCCCGGTTGTAGATGGCAATGTCGTCGAGGGAGCCCTTCCAATAAGTTAGATTATCATCTGTCCATGGCATAAAACCATTGTTTCCGACGGTTGACCCAATTGCGAAATCTCGATTTGAAACAAAAGTATTAGAAATGAAAACGCTGTTCTCAGCAGTTTTTTGACCATCAACAAAGTGTTTTGTACCAGAAGAACTGGTCGTAATAACCAAGTGATGCCATTCATTAATATAATTTGCTAAGAATGGAGTTGTCAATGAATCGACTATACAATGCCCTTGATTAATAATTACATTTGGAATGGATGGCTCATTAACAGCGATAAAAAAAGAGTTTCCGCAAGTATTGCCGCCATAACCAAGAATGGTGGGTCCTCCAATAATGTTATTTGCATTGAACCAAACAGAAATTGTTCTTTCTGCAGCAGGTAAATTATTTGAACTTGCACCAATGTAATCTCCATTTCCATCAAAACCATACGCCTTCCCAACATTCCCAAACCGGTCACTTGTAAGTGTAGCGCCATTCACCGTTCCGTTATTGTTGTTCCCCGATTCATCATTGGCATTTCCATTAAAGGGCCACCAGCCAACGAGTCCATTGGCGGGTACATAGGAGGGGAGAGTTTGTGCCGTTCCAATGCCAGCAAGGGCAAGAAGGGCGAGGACAGAAAGAAGAATTTTTTTCATTTTCATTTTTTTTTAGGTTTTCCCTGTACTGTCCCGATACAGAGTGGTATAAAAAATCAGCGTGGGACAATTGCCAACACGCACAGGAGGGAGTCGAAGCCCTTGAAGCAGAGTATAGCAAAGCCCACGCCTTGGCGTGAGCGTTTGGTTCTTCTCTCTGCTTCTTTAGAATTTTCGACTTTTCCTGTGCAGGATTCAGCAAACGCTGTTTATAATATGTCAGCCATCGAGGCCGTTTTATGCTATGTCATTCAATTTTACTTGATTGATGCAAACATAATCCTAAAAATGGTATGTAGGTTAAATTCGTACATGAAATGCCATGTATGGGCATGGAAAAATTGGTCATTGTCGCCTTTCGTTTGTTCAGCAGTTACAAAAGATAAGATTTCTGTATTGGCCTGTGGGCAGCTGTTTATCGGGCAAGGCTCCTGCCTTGTTCGGACTATTGTTAAGCCTCTGGCTTACATAACTAACTTATTGGCAGAAAAAAGCGGGATTAATTTTTTGGATTATTACAAAAATATTTGATTTGGCCGGAGGCCATACAATATCCGGAACGTGGCGGAGCCACGCTCCATTGGCGGCGGCTGTTTATCGGGCGTGGCTCCAGCCACGTTCGCACTATTCATAAGCCTCTGGCTTACATAACCAACTTATTGCCAGAAAAAAACGGGAATAATTTTGTGGTTTATGAGAAAGGTGTTTGATTTGGCCGGAGGCCTTACAATAGCCGGAACGTGGCGGAGCCACGCTCCATTAGTGGCTTTTTATCGGGCGTGGCTCCGCCACGTTCGCACTAATCATAAGCCTCTGGCTTACATAACCATCATATATGTCAGAAAAATACAAAACATACCCGCACGGCACTTTCTTCGTAACCCTCACCGTAGTTGGTTGGATGGATGTTTTTACCAGGGCCGAGTATTGTGAGCTCATCGTGGAAAACCTCAATTATTGTGTAGCCAATAAAGGTTTGGGTATTTATTCGTATGTGCTTATGCCGAGCCATTTGCACATGATTGCCTATGCGGAAAAGCCGCTTAACCACATCCTGAGAGACTTTAAAAGCTTTACCGCGAAGTGCATTATAGAAGCCATAAAAAATAACGCAACCGAGAGCCGCAAAGAGTGGATGCTTTATATGTTTCAGTTTTTTGCCAAAAAGTTTGGCGACAGCCAGGAAAATCATTTCTGGCAAAACGGAAACCATGCCATCGCCCTGGATGGCAAACCGGATTGGTTTCAACAAAAAATAAATTACATCCACCAAAACCCCATTGCCGCCCGTATGGTTGACGAAGCTGAGCATTATCCCTGGTGCAGTGCTTATCCATTAAACAGGGTGAAACTGGTTGATTATTAGAATCAGGTTTGATTTGGCCGGAGGCCACAAAATAGTCGAAACGTGGCAGGAGCCACGCTCCATTGGCGGCTGTTTATCGGGCAAGGCTCCTGCCTTGTTCGGACTATTGTTAAGCCTTTGGCTTACATAACCAACTTATTGGCAAAAAAAAGTGGGATTAATTTTTTGGATTATTACAAAAATATTTGATTTGGCCGGAGGCCATACAATATCCGGAACGTGGCGGAGCCACGCTCCATTTGCGTTTTCTTTACCATGACCCCGTCTCCTTTGCACTATTTACAATTGAATCAAATTCGGCCTGAGAAATATATTGGGCTGAATAGCTACCACCTGCTCCGGTTATCTGGCTGTAAAATGAACGCAGATGGTTTCTACTGCCTTTTGTAAGATTTTGATAAACAAATTTTATATCCTGATTGTCAATCCTGGCAGACCAATTGTTGAGGTCGAAAATATCAAGGTCTTCTATGGTAGCGCCTACCTTAAATGCCTCTAAACTGGATGTATTTCCCTGAATAATCAACTGGTTATAAATCTTTTGCAGCGTGGTATCAGAAAAGACACCAACTGCCTGGCTTCCCACAGGATCAACCAATCCATACTTTTTAATGAGCTCCAGAACGGCCTCTGAATGGGTTTGTTCACTGGCAGCAATATTTGAAAACATGTTGGATCCCCACTTGTGGTGGAGGGTAATGTACACATCATGGGCCAGCTTTTCTTCCTCCCGCATATACAAGAGGCTGGCAGTTTCGTCTGCATTTAAGGATTCAATGGGATAAGCCTTAATCTGGCTTGCTATATTCTGACCTGGAGCCGCTGCTTCGTCCTTTTTACATCCTGAAATTGTCAGGATGGTGATAATGGAGATAAACGCAATTTTTTTCATTCTTATTTATGGTTTAAAAACTATTTTTTGGGTGGCAGTTTGTGTTTCGGTCTGAATGGTAATGATGTAAACTCCTGCTGATGTTGAGTTTATCATTTCTTCCTCAAAGGTGTTTATGCCCGTCTGGGTATGTTCCAGTTTGAGATTTTTCACTTGTTTTCCATTCGAATCTGAAATCAAAATCCTTACTGTTTCAGGCTTTCCAAGCTTGAATTTTAAATTTATACTACCCTTTCCTGAATTAGAAAAAACCTGAAACTGAAGGTTGTTCTTGCTTTGAGGATTCAATTGGTGACTGGCAGTTGCTGCGTTTTTAATCACAAATACTTTAAATATCTGCCCTGAAGCGGAGCTTTCTGCCCCGGTATTGGTAAAGAAAATATTCGGAGCTGAACTGCTAATTCCCCCAAAAATATACCCTGTCAGGGTGGTATCGTTTTGAAAATCATCAAACTTTACTACCTCATTTTCAAATTTTGCAACTTCCGGATTCAGAATCAATTCGGAGCCAGAACCCAAATAGCCAGGCATTTCCACAGGTAGTTTAAACTCCGTCATTTGCCCGTTAGAGTTTCTTGTTACTCTGGCAATTGTTTTTACAAAAGGTATATTGTTGTCCTGAACCAGATTGCCCTGATTCTCATAATATTGGGCAATACCACCAAAAAAAACGGTATGCATTTCCTGACTGGAGGCACTGTACAATGGCAAATGCGCACAGTGATAATGGTTGTAATACTGAGCAAAGTCAGGATGCACTTCATAGCCTGAACTATCAATATTTACACAATTCAGATAAGGAATATCAGCGCTTGTTTGAAAAACACCTGAGAACGCTGTGAGGCCTTCCTGGCCATCAGGCATGATTTGCGCAGTCACATTGAAATCCCGCCTGTGCAAATTGTTTGCATCAACTATGGAGGGTAAATGATTTATATTCAAACTAATACCATCATCTGTTAAGGTAAATTTTCGAATCGCATTCGTATATTCCTGGGTATAAGTCGGATTTCCCATTGGGTTGTAGTTCCCATTAAATGTATGCCCGCCAACCAAATACCAGGTGTTATAAATCTTATTTAAATACCCCCCTGTAACGGCAAAGTTTGGGTGTGTAATTTGCCTGAAAAAAGAAATTATCGGCTCTCCTGAAACAATGGCATTCATCAATCCGGGAACGTCAATGGCGGTTAGCTTGTCATAGGTAACCCTTGTGCCCGAAACATCGCTAAAACCATATCCCCCAATGAAATACAGAAAGTTACCTTCCTGCTGAAACTCCATATTGGTAGAACTAAGCTGGTCTTGCAGTGCCGGAGAAAGAGTGCTTAAAGAAACTGACCATTTTTGTTTTAAAACCGGGTCCACTACGAAAATTTGCTTATTGTGTCCCGGAATATCGAAAGAGGCAAAAGGTTGTCGCCGATGTAAGCCGTCGAGCCTTCCTCCCAAAATCAGCCATTTACCTTCATTTGTACCATAGGCAAATGATTGAATGCCCGGTAACCCTGGAATTGAAAAGGGTTCAATTTTAATTTGAAAAGGGTCAGTCTGGGCATTGGCAACCTGAAATGGTAGCCAGATTAAATATAAAAAAAGCAGCAACCGATAAAAATCAATCTTCATTTGGAATTCGTATTTTGTTCCGTAAAGGTCGGAAGCATTAATCCGGAAGTATGTAACTTTGGATACAATCCGAATCCGGCATTTTCTAAAAGATTTTATGCCATTAAATAAAAAAGAGCCCCATTAAGAGGCTCTTTTTTAGTAAGTTGGTGTTTTCCGTTTTTTTAGCTGGCCAACACTTTGCTTTGGCAAACAAAATCAGATTTAGGCAGGTTGGTTTCGGCTATCGCTTTAAATCCACCTTCCACTTCTTTGAAATTGTGTATTCCTCTGGCTTTTAGTATTGAAGCTGCTATCATGCTTCTGTAACCGCCCGCACAATGGATGTAAAAGGGCTTGCTGTCTTCCAAACCATGAAACCATTCGTTGATAAAGGCCAAAGGTCGGTTGTAAGCTTCATCCACATGTTCCGCTGCATATTCGGTGTCCCTGCGGACGTCCACTACATACGATTCTTTATCCACAAACTCCGAAGCAAACTGGCTTGCGGTAATGCGGTTTACGGTATCTGTTTCTTTTCCGGCAGCTTTCCAGGCTGCGATTCCGCCTTTGAGATAGCCCACTACATTGTCGAAGCCAACTCTCGATAATCGGGTAACCGACTCTTCTTCCTCACCATCAACGGTGACTAGCAACAAGGGTTGTTTCACATCCACTATCAGTGCCCCGACCCAGGGCGCAAAATCACCTTTCAGGCCAATGTTGATGGAGCGTGGAATGTGGCCTTTGGCAAAGTCTGAGGCATCACGCACATCCAGAATCAAGGCTTCCGTCAGATCTGCTCTTTCTTCAAACTCTGCTGGATTCAAGGCGTGCATTCCATGTTCCAAAACGGTTTCAAAACTTTCGTATCCTTTTTTATTCATGGCTACATTCATTCCAAAATAGCCCGGAGGAGGTAGCAAACCTTCAGTAACAGCAGCCACAAATGCTTCTTTGTTGGGTTGATTCAAAGCGTAGTTTACCTTTTTCTGATTGCCCAGGGTATCTACGGTTTCTTTCATCATATTCTTTCCGCAGGCCGAACCGGCACCATGGGCAGGATACACGATTACATCATCTGCCAAAGGCATAATCTTGGTCATCAGGCTGTCATAAAGCAATCCTGCCAGTTGTTCCTGAGTCATGTCTGCAGCTTTTTGGGCAAGGTCCGGGCGTCCTACATCGCCAAGAAACAAAGTATCGCCACTGAAAATGCAATGGTCTTTTCCATTTTCATCTTTCAATAAAAATGTGGTGCTTTCCATGGTGTGGCCTGGTGTATGCAATACTTTGATAGTCACATCACCCACTTTAAATTCCTGTCCGTCTGTTGCTGAAACACATTCAAACTCACAAGCCGCATTGGGCCCGTACACAATAGCAGCGCCGGTTTTCTTACCTAAATCCACGTGACCAGACACAAAATCTGCATGGAAATGGGTTTCAAAAACATACTTTATTTTGACATTGTCTCTCTTTGCCCTGTCTATATAAGGTTGAACCTCACGCAAAGGGTCGATAATGGCAGCCTCACCATTAGAGGTAATGTAGTAGGCACCTTGAGCCAGGCATCCGGTATATATCTGTTCTATTTTCATAGGTTTCAACTTTATTTCTTTTTGATGATACAAAGGTAAGTATAAGCCAACCCGTTATTTGGTCACAAAAGTTACAATTGAATTTTAGTCAGGACTTTTTTGACCTGGGTGGGAAATTCGGTCATCCGGACTTGAAGCAGAATAGCAGACCCGACTGTAATCAATCCAACCAAAACAATGGCAAATTCTACACCCATAAAATCGGCAGCAAGCCCAGAAACGATGGCACCTATTGCATAACCGGCATCCCGCCAAAATCTGAAAATTCCGATGGACTCGGCCCTTTGACCAGGCTGGGTTGCCCCTGCAATGGCCGATAAAAATGTGGGATAAACTAGGGCAGTTCCCAATCCGAGCACCACAGATAAAAGCATTAACAAAGTAAATTGCTTTGCAAATGGAAACAGTACAATCCCGATTCCTTGAACCAACATGCCCCAAAACAAGAGTTTCTTCTTAGCATACAAATCTGACAACCGGCCCGTTACCAACTGTGCCAAACCCCAGACTGTGGGATAGATACCAGCAATCATTCCAGTCTGGTAGGCATTGAATTGCAATGAAAACAACAATACCGGCAATAATCCCCACACCATGCCATCATTCAGATTGTTCACCAATCCAGCCTGTGTGATAGAACTGAGGGTTTTGTTGGTAAAACTGGTTTCTATGAATACACTTTTAAGTAATTTAGTCTCAGGATTAACCTCCTCTTTATCAACAAAATGTCGGGTATCTTTTACAAAAAGTACGGAAAGAATCAGTCCAACTATTGAAATACCTATGCCCAGATAAAAGGGATACGGGGTCACCCCAAACCGGTCGGCAATACTTCCTGAAAGGAAGGCGACCATGCCAACAGCAAGATAACCTGCAAACTCATTCAAACCCATAGCCAGACCCCGTTCTTTTTCTCCGGCCAGGTCTATTTTCATAACCACCGTGCTGCTCCAGGTCAAGCCCTGATGAATACCCAAAAGTACATTGGCCATAATTACCCAATTCCAGGAGGGTGCGTAAATCAAAAGCAGGGGAACCGGTAGTGCCAATATCCATCCAATAATAAGGAGATTTCTGCGCCCGACCATGTTGGCAAGTCTGCCTGTATAGTAGTTGGCAATGGCCTTTGAAATACCAAAAGCCACAATAAAAGAGAGCAGGGCAGTGTGTGACGAAATTCCAAATTGCTGCTCAGCAAACCGGGGGAAAATACTCCGCTCCAGGCCGACCATTCCACCAACAAAGGCATTCACAATGACAAGAATGGTAAACTGAAGCCAGTTTTGCCGCAAACCTGATTGCTGATTTCCTGCCATAAAATTTGCGTTTAATAATCCTTCAAGGTGTGGCCTGTTTGACTAAAGGCCCGCCATTATCTTTAACTCATTGCGGTATAAAAGCAACTTGCCTTCGTTTTCCAGATGTTTCAGAAGTCTGGAAATTACCACCCGATTGGTACCCATTTCGTCAGCAATCTGCTGGTGGGAAAGACTGATTACCTTACTGCCTGTATTTTCAGATTTTTTCTTGAGGTAGTCCACCAGTCTGACGTCCAGCTTTTTAAAGGCTATGCTTTCGACGGAACGAAGCAGTTCGTTAAACCGTTGGTTAAAGCTTTGAAACACATAGGTTTTCCAACTTGGATATTTGATAAGCCATTCATCCAGTTTTTCATGGGGAATGGAAATGAGTTCAACATCAGTATCTGCAATGGCCCTGATTTCACTTTTTCGGGCCTCCATGCAACATGAATAGGCCATGGTGCAACTTTCGCTGCTGCTCACATAGTATAGCAAAATTTCATGGCCTTCGTCATCCCGTTTCATTACCCTCACGGTTCCTTTTACAACCAGAGGCATGCCTCTTATGAACTTGTCGTAATCAATAATCACATCGCCCTCTTTGAAAGTGAGCAGGTTGCCACTTTTCTGAATCTCATCAATAAGGGCATTTTCGAGAATTGGGTTTAGCCTTTCTTTCAGGCCTTCCAGGGTTGAATTCATGGCTAAAAATGGTAATTTAAAATCACATTGGTGTGAATCATATTCACTTTATTAAAAACATAGTTAGGAACTCCATAGGTTTCTCCGTTTTGCCCTTTATAAAGCAGAATCAGCTGGGCATCCAATCCCTTCATAAAGCCTTCAAATTCATATAGTAATGATATGTTGGCTTGCCAGTAGGAAGGCATTCCATACTTGTTTAATCTGAAATCCCGGACATCCGGCATTTGATAATAGCCGGCAGAAAGCTCAGGCTTCAGGCGAAGCTTTTCAAAATGATTCGAAATCCGGTAAACCCAGGCATGTACATTTCCTGCACCTTCGTTTCTCTCACGAGGCATAAAAGTAAAAAGTGGCTCCCTGCCCCACTCTCTGGGCATAAGAAATCGCCCGTCTTTGGTTATTCGGGTGTAACTGATGCTGGTTTCAAAGCCTGTATGTTTGATACCCAATTTTCCTCCATAAATATTTGATTTCCAGTCCTTGGAAGCATAAGCCAATGCCGGATTTGAATTGCCACCCTGGCCAATCGTGTTTTGGTGAATGTATTGAAAACCATAAAGTCCTTTCCATTTTCCCGATAGTAAAAAATTGCCATCTACCTGAAAAAGGGCTGTGTTGAAGACGTTCTCTGCCCATTGATTCCATGCCTGGATTTTTGTTGATTTTGCAAAATTATATTGTGCCCCTATAAGACCAATAAATTCACTTTTTACCGCGTTTGGATAAGCAGATTTTTTACCATTCTCGTCCACACCTGCAGAATAGATTCCGATGGAACGACCAATTGAATACCAGTTTACAGTACCACGCGGTGAAATATCATTAAAAACTCCGGCTCTGAAATCAAAGTTTTTGACATCTCCCAAAGACTCCAGCCAGATACCACTTTCGGCAGTCGGTCTCATTCTTCCATCCTGCGGATTGATGAACGGTGATTTTATATTTTGCCTTCCTGCTGTGATGGTGGTTTTGCCAATTTCATACCTGAGATACAGCTCTTCCAATCGGTCCAGATCATGTTTGTTTCTGAGATTGGTAATATCAAACTGCCCTGATTCATAGCGACTTAGCTGATTGGTAGCCGGGTCCCTCCTACTCATATCCGATGAACCTATGTTAAATATATAAAAGCCAGCCACCCCAAAATGAAACCCATAAAAGGATGCCGTCTCAAACCTGAGCCCGCCTCCCACTGCATTGGCATAGTAATCGGTCAGGCCTGATTCATTGTCCGTTGCCATGAAATAGTAGCGTAAGTGACCACCCGCTTTGCCATTTTTAAAATAGCTCAAAAGGTTCTTTCGTTCTGATTTTACCCGGGAAGAACTATCTGGCTGGGCAATAGAAATACTGGCCATTAGTAAAAATAGCCCCAAAAGATTGATGCGCATGTTTTTGAATTAATATCCGGACTTAATGTAGCTCCAGCCTTTTTCCTGTTTGCTTACGATTTCAATTATGCCAGCTTCCACAAATCCGGCGGAAGGAAGAATCTGGCTTTTTTCGACCTTCTTCTGTTTCAAAGAAAATTCACAGGCTACAAATTCAACCCCTCGTTTTGTTAATGCCTCAATTGGAGGAGACACAATACACTTTTCTTTCATGAGCATTTCAAGGCCCGGTCCATGACAGACAATCTCTAACTTACTGTCCGGTGAAATCCTAAGAATGTTTTCAAGCTGTTTCATAAGAGCTTTATGAAAAACAGTGTCAGCTGTGGTAAGTTGAAAAACGATTTTATGTGGACCACTCTGAGAAGTTTGGCTAAAACCTGAACCAACAAAGGAATAAGTAAGTAAAATAAAGAAGAGCTTTTTCATAGATTGTTTTGCAAAAAGTTAACGAAATTGATAGTCCACGCCCGTTACCTGAGTCAACAAAGTATCAGGCGCATCGAGGGCAATGGCATTGTGTTGAGGACTTGGCGTAACTGGTGAATTGGCTTTCAAATAATCCTTCATCACCTGATGGAGGGTAAATTCAGTATTGCGGGCATTGGCAACCCCTTTAATCCGGCAAAGCATATCTTCCGGATCGCCATCACGCTCACAGGCACAAATGTTGTAGTTCTGGCTGGTATCCAAGGGCTTGCCAGCTATCAAAACTTCCTGAACCCGCTTGCCTTTTTCCCCGAATGCATTGAATTTTACCTTCATACCCTTGAATTTAATTACCCATCCGCCAAAACGCTCAATGGCATCTTTGGCAAACACGTTGTTAAGTTCCTTTTCCAGCCATGTCATGATTTGAGTGCCGGTAACTGTTGCCGTTCTTACCCGGCTGTCCACAGGAAGCATGTCAAAAATAAACCCATTGGTAATCGGAATATTGCCAGTATAGTCGGGTGTGGTTCGGGGTGGACAAAACCGGAAACCGTTGGAAAGTACGATATCAACGGCATCAGCCATTTTCCATTTCAATGATTCCAGAATCAAAGTATCAATGGGATTTTCTATCACAAAATACCTGTAAAGTGGAATGGTGCTGTAGCCTGCAATGCCATAAATATCCTTTTGAAATGGCTGTTCATTTTGGGCTATGAGGCTTTCCATTTCCTTGTCTGCCACCAGCTTAGAAGTTGTTATTTCAACCAATTCATAACTATCTTTCAATAGCTTTCCGTTTTCAATGGTCAAAGTGAGTTTCCCGACAAAAGAGCCGAAAGCACCCGGTTCCACTACTTTGGCATATTTGCATACAATCGGAGTCCTTACCCGTTCGTGGGTATCTCCGCCCAGAATATAATCCACGCCTTTGCAGGCTTCCTGATTGGATAAGTGAATTTGCTGCGAGAGTCCCAGATGAGCAACGATAATTACCGAAGCACACATCTCCTGATTTCGAAGCACATCCACATAATGTGCCAGATTTTCTTCCGGTTTTGAATAGATGATGCCTTTGCTGTAGTTGGGCGATTGCCGCAAAGGAACCAAAGGGTCGGTATAACCCAGGAAACCGATTTTTACTCCATTTATTGTCCAGATATGATAGGGAGGAAAAATCAATTCCCCCTTTTGCCCACTACCCAAATCATGGTACATATTGGCGCAAACTTTCGGACCCTGTAATCCACCCAAAAGAGTTTGCATGACTTTCTTGTAATAAATAACTTCCCAGTTTCCAGGCAGATACAAGTCATAGCCCAAGGCATCAAGCAGTGGTGCCATGGCTTTTCCGGTGGTTTTTACTGACAATTCGCTTCCCTGAAACATATCGCCGGTATCAATCAAAAATGATGGTACTTGCTTTTTTCGCTCATTTTTCAGCCAGGTGGCCAGTTGGGCATAACCTCCTGTTTTACGAAAAACCATCTTGTTATTTTCCCAGAAAAGTTCATCATGGGGATGAATCTGGCAATGCACATCAGTGGTTTGAAGAATGGAAACTTCAAATGTTCCCTTGGCTACTTCTAAAGATAAGGGTTGATTTGATTTTGCGATTTCTCCCAATAAAGGATTGGTAGCCAGCAAACTGGTTCCGCCAATGGCGCCCATGTTTTTAATAAAATTTCTTCTGTTGGCGCTCATAAGGGCTTAGGTTTTTGGTGATGGCTTTTCTTTTTCAGCCTTTTTTTTGGCTTCGATAATCGGCTTGTAAGGTCCAAACTTATGCTGTATTTCGGTAAATCCATCTGCAAACGGACCGAAAGGATGGTCGAAAGGTTTTTCAGCCATTTTGGGCCAGTCTTTTTTCATGTCTTTTTTTGGATGTTCCTGCGAATTGACAAAAGCGGCAATGTCCCAGGCTTCCTCGTCGGACAGTTGGGAATTTTCATGCGTTGAGCCTAATGGCATGTTGTATTTTACATATTTAGCAAAATTGGAAATCCTGTACAATCCCGCACCAACGTTATAACTTTTTGGCCCCCAAAGAGGTGGATATAAAAAAGCGCCTGTAGCAGGATTGAGCTGACCATCCCCATTTTTTGAATGGCAAACCTGGCATTTTTCAATGTAAATTGCCTTGCCCTTGAGTGGATCACAAGCCCTGTCCAACATCACAATTTCCTTCAGACCAGAACCTTCCGGTTTCTTCCCTTTTTCCACATCTTTACCCAGCCATTTGATGTAAGCCGTTATGGCCTGCATTTCTTTCGAATTGGTATCCAGTGCTTTACCGTTCAGACTTCGCTCAAAGCAATCGTTTACACGTTTGTAAATGTTTTCGCTGGCGCCACTTCTGGCTCTATATTTTGGATAGGTAGAGGCAACAGCACTGTAGTTGTTACCAAAAACCTTGGTTCCGGCATCCAGATGGCAGTTTTGACAATTCATCCCGTTGGTTGAGTTGGCATTCACTTTTCCTTTGGGCCCAAAATAAAGTGCAGTATTCGCTATCAAATCCCTGCCAAATAAAACCTGGTCTTTGGCGGGATTTCCATCTAAGGTAGATTCTGATGGCGGTATCCAGAAATTGACTTTCGGCTTTTCTGGTTCCAGATTTTGTTTTTCGATTGGTGAATTGGCCAATTCTGGTTTTTTGTTTCCGAGAATAACCATGTAACCGACAAATCCAATCAATGAAATCAACCAAAAAGTTAAAACCCAAATGGAGGTTCCCAAGGCTTTTACAATGGCCGACTTCTGTTCTGGATTTAGATCTTGTAGCATGATTGAATGGTTATTAATGTGGAAGGTAATCTTTTATAACTCCATAAAAAAAGGTTCCAACTATGCCAAAAAAGAAAACCACACCCAGACTCAGATACCCATAACCGATATTGACGACCATTGGTCCCGGACAGGCACCTGAGAGGGCCCAGCCCAATCCAAAAATAGTTCCTCCAAGCAGGTAGCGTGCCACCGATTTTTCTTTTGGGGGAAACAAAATCGGGTTTCCTGAGATGTCCCGGATTTGAAACCGCTTGATTAACGCAACGCCTATGACACCCAGAACCACTGCGGTCCCAATAATGCCATACATGTGAAATGCCTGAAAACGAAACATTTCCTGAATCCGAAACCAGGAAAAGGCTTCTGATTTGGCCATCACAATTCCGAAGATAATGCCAACAAATAAAAATTTTAGAAACTTCATAAGAGATTAAAAGATAAGGGGATAAATCAACCAGGTCATAAGCAGGCCACCTGCAAAAAAACCGACAACGGCAATCATGGAAGGAACCTGCAAATCAGAAACTCCGCTGATGGCATGCCCGGAAGTACAACCACCGGCATATCGGGAACCCAAACCCACCAGAAACCCTCCAATGGCCAGAATTGAAAATCCTTTGAGGGTAAAAATCGCTTCCCAACTGAATAGTTCGTCAGGTTGCATGCTACTGGGATTGGCAAAACCCAGGGCGTTTAAATCCTTAATGGTGGCTTCCGAAATCTGAACGGCCTCGCCAGTGGAAAGAAACTCTTTGGCTATGAAACCTCCGATGATTGCGCCTACCAGAAAAACCAGATTCCAGATTTGGGTCTGCCAGTTGAAATCGAAAAATTTGTTTACCCTACCTGCCCCCCCAATGGCGCAGATGGTTCGTAGGTTGGAGGAAAACCCAAAAGATTTTCCAAAGAAAAGTAGTGAGAACATGATGGCCGAAATGACCATTCCTGAAACCCACCAGGACCAGGGTTGGCTAATAAATTGAATCATACTTTAATATTGTAAACAGTGGATAGTGAATAGTGGACATAGTGAATAGTGGATAATGGATAGTTAGCAGTGGATAGTGGACAGTGGATAGTGAACAATTGATAGTTTTACTGGTCATTTTTGAGGTTTTGTTTTGAGGTTTTTATGATGGCTGTTAACATTTTAATAAGTTCGGTGCAAAGTGGTTCCAATTCCTGAAATTCATTTAAATCAAGATAATTGGTAGCTTTCATTAGGTTGAGCCAGTATTGAGTTTCATTCGCTTCTTTGAGGGAAATTGACAACTTATGGATAAAGTCCTTTTTTGATTCTGCATGTTCGGCTTCGTGGCAATTTGCCCCAATCGAAGTTGCAGAACGGATTAATTGTTTGGTTAAAATAAATTCCTTTTTCGAACTGGAAATCTTCTCAGAAACCAAAACTACCTTCACCGCAAATGCAAACGCCTTACCAGCCACCAAACTCTTCTTCATAACTGTAAACTATTAACTATCAACTATCAACTGTAAACTATCAACTAATATGAAACGAAATAATAGGTTTAAACAAGTGATTTATAAGCTTTTCAGTCGCACTTTGGTGGAGCAGTCCGGGTTTACCGTAGGTGCCAATGAAAATGATGTCCATGTTCATCATCTGGTTAAAATGAATGACGCCATTCTCCACATCACTATCGGAAACCAGGTGGCTTTCATAGTGGGAAATTCCATTCATCTCAGCGAAGTTTTTGGTGTTGACTTCAAATTCTTCTTGTTGAGCCGATGAATTTCCAGTTGCAACCTGTAGGAAATGAAGCTTGCAGCCAAATGCCTGAGTGAGCATTTTCAGCAGATTCAAATCTAAAACCTCGGGTTTGTGGAAATCGTGTACAAGTAGAACGTTTTCAATTTTCAAATCAGAACGGTCGCACATCATAGACAACAACGGAATCCTGGACTTTCGGGCAATCATTTGGGTTTCGGTTCCAGAGAGTTTTTCTTTGAGTCCCCATGCGCCCTTTGTTCCCATTACAATTAAATCCACCTTTTCTTTTTCGCTAAAATCCAGGATGCCGTCCGTGGTTTTTCCCATCCGGATGTGTGTCTTAATTTCCGGTCCATATTGATTTTGAAGTGCCCGCATTTGTCTTACGGCAATATCACGTTGCTGTTCAACATATTTCACATCTATTTCTCCACAGGTTTGAATATTTCCTTTTTCGTCAATCGAAACTGTGTCGGGCACATTCATAATATGCAGAAAATGGACCTCCATCGGCAACTTATCCTCAAGCCGCTTCACCAAAAGATAGGCGTATTCTGCCTGAACAGAAAAATCAGTTGGAATTAAGACCTTTAAAGTTTCCATCTCTATTTTAATTGGTTAGAAACAATGGCATTGACTTGCTCCCAGGTTCCACCATTCACTACATTTTTAATTCCCTTTTGCTCGAGAATGCTTTTGGCCTGACCCGACCGGTTCCCGCTACGGCAGAAAACTACGATGTTGTTTTTCCCCTCAAACTTTTTAATTTGCTGGGTAATGTTGTCCAAAGGAATATTTACAGCCCCCTTTGCACTGCCGCCGGCGAATTCTACAGGTGAGCGTACATCCACTAAAAATGCACCTTCATTGATGAGATTGACCAAATTTTCACTGGATTGACCGCCTCCGAATAAGTTTCCAAAAAATGACATATTTATTTGATTTTAAATGATTTAACTTAATAATGTTTCTTTTACAATGATGTAAATACCCATCACCAACACAAACCAGCCAAAAGCAGGTTTAAGTTTGTCGCCCGGTATTCTTTTTGAAAGCAGGCTTCCCGTTATGATACCTGCAACAGCCAAAGCTGAAAAAATACCCAGGAAATTCCAGTCTATGACTTCATCGCCTTTCATGTCACCCATAAAACCTATAAGTGATTTAGCTGCAATGATGATCAAGGAGGTTCCAACCGCTTTTTTCATTGGCAGTTTGGCTAATAAAACAAGGGCTGGAATAATCAAAAATCCTCCACCAGCACCTACAAGGCCCGTTATAACACCAACAACGGCGCCTTCCAATAGAATCAAAGGATAATTAAAAGCTACCTCTCCTTCAGCCTGGTCGGTTTTTTTCTTAGGCTTTTTTATCATGGAATAGGACGCCAGCAGCATGATGACGGCAAAAAGCAGCAAAAGGCCCATCGATTTGGAAATCTCCAGATTTTCAAATTGAACAATGGGATTTGGAATGGCAGGCACAAGATAAAGCCTGGTGAGAAAAACACTTATAATAGAAGGAATACCAAAAACGATGGCCGTTCTCCAATGGACATTGCCCAGTTTCATGTGTGAGAATGAACCAATTAAACTTGTGAAACCTACAATAAAAAGCGAATAAGCAGTAGCCAGAACAGCATCTACTGAAAATAAATACACCAAAATAGGAACGGTAAGAATTGAGCCACCTCCGCCTATTAAGCCAAGGGTTAGTCCCATAAATACAGCTCCCACATATCCAAAAATTTCTATCATTTATTTATCTTCTTGTAATCGGGTGCAAAGGTCATGAAGTTAATTAGATTGTAGCGTTACAAATGTTACAAATCAAAAACCGATGGCTAATCTCTGCATTCTTCCCCTTAAAATGGCAGCCCAGTACATTCCTGGAAGCACCTCTTTTTCAATTGATAGATATTCCACCTCTCTGTACTTTGGTCAAAAGGAAAAGATTCCATGGGTTTGTTGTTGTAACCAAATTCAGCCAACACCAATTTTCCATATCCTGTAATCAAGGGAAAGGATGTATATTCATCATAATTCCCAGGTATTGATTTTCCTTCCGTTAAAACGGGTAAATTGGCAGCCACAATGGGAGTTTTCTTGCAGAAATCGGCCTGGTTTTTTTATGCAGGCAATCCTGGTGAAGGACCCGGAGAAAAAATATTGGCATAGCGCCTATGCTCCAAGGTGTTTTTGTCCAAAACAATAAACCGATTATTGGCCAAAAGCTGAAAGTAACAAATGTGACAAGGTAGCAATTGAATTTACCAGACCTTTGCATTATCATTTAATCAATCAGAAAATGAATTTAAAAACATATGGCCTGACCATCATTGGAATTTTGGTAGGAGCCGCAGCCGGATTTGGCTACTACTATTTTGTAGGATGTGCCTCCGGAACTTGTCCCATCACTTCAAATCCATGGATTAGTACCTTATATGGAGCTGGCATGGGCGGATTGTCTTTCAACAGTTTAGGAAATAAAAAGGAAGAAAAATTACCAGTAAAAAATAAGTAAAAATGGAAACCACAGAACAAGTAACCGCAATGCCCCGAATTGGCGACAAAGCCCCGGAATTCAAGGCCATCACAACGCAAGGTGAAATCAATTTTCCGGCAGACTACAATGGAAAATGGGTCATTTTATTCAGCCACCCGGCCGACTTTACGCCAGTTTGTACCTCGGAATTTATGACTTTCGCCAAAAGAGAACCTGAGTTCAATGCATTGAATTGCCAATTGGTTGGTCTTTCAATAGACGGACTGTACAGCCACATTGCATGGTTGAGAACCATTAAGGAAAAGATCGAATTCAAAGGCATGAAAAATATAGAGGTAACTTTTCCTCTGATTGAAGACATCACCATGGATGTAGCCAAAAAATATGGCATGATTCAGCCGGGCGAAAGCTCAACAAAGGCTGTCAGAGCGGTTTTCTTTATTGATCCCAAAGGAATGATAAGGGCAATAATTTATTATCCACTTTCTATGGGAAGAAATTTTGATGAATTGAAGCGTGCCTTGATTGCCATGCAAACTGCTGATGAATTTAGCATTGCCACTCCTGCTGATTGGCAGCCTGGCGATGATGTTATTGTGCCTACAGCAGGCTCCTGTGGTGTGGCAAAAGAGCGAATGGACGGAAAAGAGGAAATGACCTGCTATGATTGGTTTTTCTGTACCAAACCTTTGCCCCTTGAAATGGTAAAAACCAATTAAGGTAAAAATCAATCAGGTGTAACTCTATCCTCGTTTGGTCTGTTCACAAATCTCTAACCTATCTAGCCAACTTTATTTTAGAAAATTAAAGACATCAGGTTCAGAGCTTATCCATTGAACGGAATATAACTTGTTGGTTGTTAGAATTATTTTTGGTTTAGCCAGAGGCAACGAAATAACTGGAACCTGGCAGATTGAAAATCCCGGAAGGCAAAGCCGTACTCCATTGGGCAAGACTTTTTAGGAAATTGGCCGCTGACGAGGTAAGCAAGCAAAAATCTCCAGGAAAAAGGGCCCTTCCTTAAAAAGCAAGCTAAAACCTGAAAAAGAATTCCTTTAGTTTTCTAAAATAATCAAAACCCAAAAAATTCATATTTAATCTTCAAAGAGCCTAGTTCGTTGGTATTAATAAGATTTTAAAAGAAGCCCCAGAACTTTTGAAAGTTTGGGGGCTATTTTAATTTCCACTGGCCTTGTGTGTTTCACCCCATTTGCAGTGTTGATTTTCAGAATATACAATCATTCCTAAACGGGGTGGTTCTAAACAAACCAGATTCGAAAAGCCACGAACAGTCAATCACTTATAACCAAAATACTCTGCTAGCGACTTTACCAGATTTCCTCCACTTTTAGAAATCTCCTCTGAGGTGTAAGGCGTCCCATCAGGCTTTTCCTGCCAGCTTTGTTCGTAAGTTGTCGAAAACTCAAGATTTGGAAAGTAAGACCCGTTTTTGATCGCACAATCTAAAATATATCGGTTGAAATTCTGCTCTCCTGCTTTTATGCGGTTGTTTCGCTGGCTTACCATCGTGTAGCCTTCTTTTTGTTGATGAATCCTCATGAACAATTTGAGATTTTCTGTTTTTAAAGAAGAATCAGGCAATCCCAAATAGTAATGCGAAAAGCTTTTGGTTATGGGATGCGGGGCATGAAAATCAAATAAAACCGTGAGTGGGGCTGTTTTTTGAATTTCTTTGAGCAAAGTCTGAACCGACCTCACCGCTTTCCAATACGGGTTCAAACTCCCAACAGTCTTTTTTGTTGTGTACTTTATACAAATCAAAAAACTCCAGATAACTCTCTGGTACATGGAACCGAATCAAATCGGCCAACAATTCGTCCTTATTTGGCGAGGGCTTTTTCATCCCGCAAATCTAATCCAGCACCTCAAAAAAAGAATTAACCCGAAACCCATTTTGTGTTTTACCATATAGTTTTTGTATAGTTCACATATGGTAAATGAATAAAAATGCGCTGAAAGCTTCCATTGATGGTTTTATGATTATTGGTTGCATCAGTTCTTAAAAACTCAAATTTTTTTTAAGTATTTTCCTATATTGCCGGCCGATTATTTAATTTTCAAAATCAAAAACCAAAAAAAATGAAGGCATTTTTATTATCCTCTCTGGCGGTGTTATGCCTTGCCAAGGCAGGAATGGCACAAACAACGCTTTATGTACCAGGTTCTTATCCGTCCATTCAAGCGGCCGTTAATGCATCTACCCATCCGCTCGATGTAGTGGAGGTGGCAACAGGTAACTATTCAGGTGCTATAAACATCAATAAGTCCCTTTCCATTCATGGACCTAATATAGGTACCACAGGAAATGGCATCAGGTTGGCCGAAGCGGTAATCTCCGATTCTAAAATTACCATTTCGGGTGCGAATACAGTAAGCATAGATGGGATTAAAATTTTCCAAACCAACGCTACAAACGATGCTGTTTTACTTGGTGGAACCTCCGTAGTAACGCTTAAAAACTGCATAGTAGAGCGTTTTGGGCTTGCAACAGGCATTATTGCCAGAGCCATTACTGCTTCAGCGGGTCCGGGAGCCAAAACCATAGTTAATAATCTATTCATAGGTGATGTATCAGGCGGGCTTTTTTCAGGCCACAAAACATGGAACTCCGGCATTTACCTCAATGCAGCAGGTAGCACAGTTTTAATCCAAAACAATGTGTTTCAAAACTGCAGAACAGGCATCAATTTAGATGATTTCAATGCAGGGATTAATATCAGTGGAAACACCTTTGAAAACAATGGCACCCATATGTCATTTGGCGGTGTATCGCCCACTAGCGGGCAATTTGTTTTGCCAGTTAATGCATTTAAAACTCCAGTAGATGCCACCATTAACCTTTCAAATGTGAATGTTAATTTCAGGCTGGATATTTCAAGCAGTACTTTAAATGGGCTTCCCTTCGCTGCGTATCCGTTAACAAATCTTTTTCAGATTGAGCAGTCTATGTACCATAGGGGCAGATCTGGCAGAAATGGATTGGTTACCTATGTGCCTAACCATCAGTATGTGATTCCAGTCAATCCATCAATTCAATCGGCCATTAACTATGCCGTTGCAGGCCACACCATTCAGGTTTCTCCAGGAACATTTACCGAAAATATCAACCTAAACTTAAAAGTCAATATTCTGGGATCGGGAAGCGGTAGTGACCCGGCAACCAATACTCTTTTGACTCAAACTGCTGCAGGAAGTGGTGATTCTAAAGTAGGTGTTGTTCAATTAAATGCATCTGGAACCATTGGGGATCCTGTGTTGATTAAAGACATCCGCATATTGCCACAAGGTATTGCTGGCATTTCGGTTGGTAAATTTGTGCAATCAACTGGCACCAACATTTCGTATGTTTCACTTGACAATGTGCATGTGTATGGCACAAATCAGCCTAGTGCATGCAGTGAGCAGGAAAGAGGTCTTTACGTAGATTTAACATCTTCCCTTTCTAATTTATCCATTGCCAACAGTGCTTTTAACAGCCTTATTTATGGTTGGTATTTTCAAAAAGCAGTGACTGCAGATGCCAGCACTGTTTCGATGGTTACGGTTACCAATACAGAATTTAAAGACAATGTATCCAAAGGATTGTATGCCGAAAAATTGGCCAACGCTTCTTTTGACGGTTGTTCAGTAACCAACAACGGCGATGCCACCTGGGGAAATACCTGCGTATTTTTCAAGCCATTCCTTACTGGATTCGACATCAACCTGAAAGCTGGAACGTATCAAAATATTGCCATACGAAATTCGGTTTTTACCGGAAATGGAACAGGTGAGGCCAAAGAAGGCGCAGCATTGGTAATAAAAGCAAGAAACGATGCGCCAGCTTATGCCTTGTTCCCTGCAAGTCTTGCCAATGTGGTGGTTGAAAATTGCATCATCACAGGCAACGAAAGGGGCATAAGAATTGGTGAACCAGACAAAATCAATGCGGGTCCAACCAATGTGGTAATCAGAAACAATTCTATTAATGGAAACCTGAAAACCTATTCCGGGACAGATGGAACTGCCTATGGCAATATTATCAATTTATCCGCTGCGTCTGTATCGGCAACCTGCAACTGGTTTGGCTCAAATGTTTCGTCAACAGTGGCTGCGGGTGTTTTCGGGCCGGTAACATTCATTCCATTTCTTGAAAACGGGAACGATGGCAGTGCCAACATAGGTTTTCAACCTACAGCAGCTTGCGGAGTTACACCACTTGTTTGTAATTTTAAAGCAATCTGTGGGGAACAAGGACTTACACATAACGGATCTCCAGTGCCAGCCACCCGTTCTGATTTTACCAATGCAGAAGTTGCCCAAAAATCCGATTTACCCGGACCTCTGAATTTTATTTCGCTTGGTTTTGGAGGTTACATCACTTTAAAATCCAATTGCCAGGTAAAAGATGGACCTGGAAACGACATCAAAATTTGGGAAACTTCTTATGGTGCGCAGGTTGTCAATTCGTTTTCTGAAAAAGCCAGGGTATTTGCATCACAAGATGGAATCAATTTTTTACCATTGGGGGTGGCCACTTTTGATGCCGGATTTGACCTGAGTTCAGCTGGACTTTTATGGGCCTCGTATTTTAAAATTATGGATGTTACCCTTGATTTTCCTGGAAACGCTGCAACTGCAGATGGCTTTGATCTGGACGGCATCGAGGTATTGAATGGCTACACTGAAATCGCAAGTGCACCCCCAATAACACAAGGTGGTGCAGCATCCGTATGTGGTGGTACTCAAGGTAAAGCTAAGAATTTTAGCAAAATTTCACCATTGCGTTCCAATCCGTCCAAAGCCACCGGCCTTCCTCAAAATGATGGTAAACTCAATTTTTATTCACTTGGATTTGGTGGAGATATCTGCCTTCGATTTGATTTCGCCATATTCGATGGCCCGGGAGGTGAGTTGAAATTGGTTGAAACTACTTTTGGAAACCTAAGCTGCAATGCATACAAAGAAAGAGTGGAGCTTTCCGTTTCATTTGATGGGATTAGCTGGAATGTTTTGGGCGAATATTGCCAGGATTACGATGCAGCCATCGATATTACACCAGCAAATTCAGGCATTCAATATGTGCGCATAAAGGATGTTTCAAATCGTGCTGATTTTTCAAGTTCAATTGCGGATGGGTATGATTTAGATGCTGTTGTGGCATTGCCTTCCATTTCTGGCGCACCTTGTCCGGTTCAAAACAATGGCAGAATTGCAACAGCTCCTCCCGTTTTATTTGATGAAACAACAATCCCTGAAGAAATGGAGAATCTTCAAATTTTGGGAAACCCGGTCGGCAGCCAATTGAATCTTCGGTTTACCATGTTTTCAGAGAAAACCGAAGTTTTTATTTCTAACCACATGGGCCAAAAGGTAATGCAGGAAAGCCAAACAGGAAATCTTTGGGAATTAAAGGAAATGAAGCTTCCGGTTTCTCAGCTTGCGCCCGGGGTTTATTTTCTGTCTGTTGGTACAGGAGCACAAAAAGAAACAACTCAGTTTGTGAAGTTATAAACACAACCAATCCAAAATAATCCCAGATAATGCATTAGAACTTCGTTGTTAGAGCCTAAAGAGCAAAAAATCAGTGCCTTATATTCGAAATTCGTAGCAGCGCTACGGATACCGAATATAAGGCAGCGAAGCCTCTGATTTGAAGCAATTTAGGTTCGGAATACCTGCCTGGCGGCAGACAGGGATTGTCTAATGCGTTTTCTGGGATAATAAATAGGCTGCCTGAAAAGGTGGCTTTTTTGTTTTAACCCGGATAATGCACTTTCAGAACTCCAAACCCCACCAATGCTATTATATAAAGTCTAATAAATATTTACTGTCATCCGGTGGATAGCAAAATTGGCCATAAGAAGTTGATTTAAGAAGAATTGAGTGGGTTTATTTCTATTGTTTTAAAAGTACCCCCCTTTTGAATTTGGAATATTTGAAGTTGTACTAT
>JBIPOE010000148.1:0-3369 GCA_044379485.1 Catalimonadaceae bacterium | reverse complement strand
GAATATTGCTACAGATATAACAGGAACCGAATGAAGGAGGGAATCTTTAATAACCTAATGCAAAGAATGATGACCTGGCCACCTAAAACCTATGCACAGATAGTAGCCTAAACGCCTAATTCAATAATTTAAATTAGCTATCAAAAGTTTATGGTTTGATTTGGAAGATTGCGGACCGAGCCAACCAAAGAAAAGAAGCATCTAACTTTTACTTGGTGAAAACCTTTTTTAAAGATGACTAAAAGTATTTTGCAGAAATTCCAGCTTCAAACTAGTGTCATGTCACTCATAAATTGACGAATAGAGTTTGATTAATTTCACTCTTGCATCTGCACAAGTAAATTGCCATTTTATTTTAGCTTCTTTATTATTTCGATAGGCCTGCCATGCTTTGGCTTCCTTTTGCATGGTTTCAATGTTGTCAATTCTTCGGTTTAAACATTGCCCCATTAACACGTTTAATTCTATTTCAGCCATATTCAACCAGCTTCCATGTTTTGGTGTATAAACAAATTCAATCCTATCCCAGATTCTTTTCGCCTCTTCTGGGGCAAATGCTTCATAAAGTGCTGATGGTTTGTGTGTACTCAAGTTATCCAAAACGATTAATATTTTTGTTGCATCCTTATACCATTCGTCACTTACCTGTTTGATTAACTTGGCCCAATCTATCTTGGTTTTTCTTTCTGTAACCTCAACATATCTTTTGCCAGTTAATGGCTCAGATGCTAAAAATATATTAGCCACCCCACATCTTTCATACTCAAAGTCCACTTTTGTCTCATCACCAGGCTTCATTTTTATTGGCAAACGGGTTTCCCTTATCAGCTGCTTTGGCGATTCGTCCATACACACCACTGGTAAATCCGGATTATAAGGTCGTTTATAAATATCCAATACCCGCTCCATATTGGCGACAAAATCACTATTCTGTTTTGGTGGAATAACCCATCCTTTTACTTTCCAGGGACGTAATTCGTTTTTTTTAGAACTCTTCTAACTGTCTCGTAAGAAATTTCATCCACATATTCTAGTTCTACCATTTTATCGGCCAATAACCGTAATGACCATCTTGCAAACCCCTCAGGTGCCTTGCTACAACTTAATGCCACTAAATGTGCCTCCACTTCTCCATCTGCTTTGCGATCGTATTGGCGGGTAGTATGCCTGTTTTCCAAAGCAGCTTCAAAGCCTTCTTCTACAAATTTCTTTTTTAACCGATCTATTGTCCTATCGCCGATTTTAAGGACTCGGGCCACTTGTTCATTATTAACCTTATCCGAAAAATCGCCCTCATCGCAATTCAAAAGAATCAATGAATGGATGATTTTTTTGGAAGTATGTGTTCCACCTTTGGTGATTGAAAGCAACTGATCTCTTTCGATTTGAGTTAATTTTACTTTGTATTTTACCATCGTTTTTTTGCAAATATACAAAGAAAAATAAACCGTCATAGTATCTATGACATGACACTAGTTGGTATGGAATATGCAATTGTAACTTTTATAACAAAAGTTCAAATTGAATTTTGATACTTTTGTTTTGTCAAAAAAAATTTTGTTAGCTATGAAAGTAGAGCAGATTTACACAGGATGCCTGGCTCAGGGTGCATATTATATCACCTCCAATGGCGAGGCGGCTATTATTGATCCTTTACGGGAAGTGCAGCCATATCTGGATAGAGCCAAGCGGGATAAGGTAAAAATTAAGTACGTTTTTGAAACACACTTTCATGCTGATTTTGTATCCGGACATGTGGATCTTGCCAAAAAAACTGGGGCTCAAATTGTGTATGGACCGAATGCTGTCTGTGGATTTGAATGCCTCTCAGCAGCTGATGGTCAAGAATTTAAAGTTGGTGATGTGAAATTTAAAGTCTTGCACACCCCTGGCCATACCATGGAAAGCACGACTTTTTTATTGAAAGATGAAACAGGTAAGGACCATTGTATATTCAGTGGTGATACCTTATTTTTAGGTGATGTTGGTCGGCCTGATTTGGCGCAAAAGTCCGCTGACATGACCCAGGACCAACTGGCAGGTTTATTATATGACAGCCTGATGTCCAAGATTATGCCCTTGTCAGATGATGTAATTGTGTATCCTGCACATGGCGCTGGTTCTGCCTGTGGTAAAAATATGATGAAGGAAACGGTTGACACCCTGGGCAATCAGAAAAGAATGAATTATGCCTTGAATCAACCCAACAAAGAGGCCTTTATTGCAGCTGTGACAGAAGGATTACTTCCACCACCAGGGTATTTTGGTTTGAACGTGGCTATGAATAAAAAGGGCTATGAAAGTTTTGATAATGTTCTGCAAAAAGGATTGCATCCATTGACTCCGTCTGAATTTTTGGAAAGGGTAGATGTAACAGAAGCCTTGGTTTTAGATGTTCGCTCTCCTTCAGATTTTGCAGTAAGCCACATACCACAATCTATAAATATAGGTTTAAAAGGGGATTTTGCGCCTTGGGTAGGTTCATTAATTATAGATGTTAAGCAACCCATCTTATTAATCACAAATGTAGGTGAGGAAGAAGAGGCAATTACGCGTTTGGCCAGAGTTGGATTTGACAATGTGGTTGGATATTTGGATGGCGGTATTGACGCCTGGAAATCAGCTGGAAAAGAAACCGATTCAGTAAACCGGATTTCTGCAGAGCAGTTTGCAGAAGAATTTAAAGAGAAGGAAAGTGTGGTTGTGGATGTTAGAAAGGACACAGAATACGCAGCTGAGCATGTTGACGAGGCTTTTAACAGACCTTTGGCTTTTATCAATGAATGGTTTCACGGTTTGAAAGATACTCAAGAGTTTTTTCTGCACTGTGCAGGTGGTTACCGAAGTATGATTGCCGCATCCATATTGAAAGCCAGAGGTATCCATAACTTTAAAGAAGTGGATGGTGGGTTTAATGCCATTGCAAAAACGAGTTTACCAAAGTCTGATTTTGTTTGTCAGAGTAAGGCGATGGCTTAAATCTTCTTAAAATTCGCTTGTGGATTTCAAAGACGATTTAGGTCTGCCACATAACCAACGTGTACAAATTCTGGTTTTTTGACTTTATAATCTCTCTCTGATAATTATTGTTTTATAATCAAAAGCCATCCTCTTCATGGTTAATAAATTGATGGATTACCTGTTCGTTTGTCATTAAAACTTTAGCTAATTCTGATGTATTCATTACTCCTAATTTGATAAAATCTTCATCTTTAGTAATGATGTGCCAGATTCAAGTCATAAATGCAACATAATCTTCAAAGATATCTAAAGGAGTTTTAAAGGCAAATCTTTATCTAGGTCTGTTGTTAAGCTTGTCTTCTACTTCTTGTATTCGCTGTTCAGTTATTAAGTTGAAATCAGTCTTTT
>JBIPOE010000191.1:0-3381 GCA_044379485.1 Catalimonadaceae bacterium | reverse complement strand
TCAACTAATTTAAAACAATTAATATTTGGAGAAAGAACACCTAATAAATCACCTATTGATCCATCCAAATGTTTACCAGTATTACAACATCAATCTGGTTGTATTAGTAATATAACTAAATATACTACAATTGGCACAATTGGATTGGATACGTGTGTTTGTGTGTGTATGCGTGCACGTGATGGAACACTAACAGCTCTATCGCATGTAGATACACTTACTCAAAATATATTAGGTCCACATTATATGTTTCCACCAGATACAACTGATGTATATATAATTGGTGGTAATTCAACATCACGAGATTTAATAAATAATATACTTGAATTATTAGCTAGGTTTAATTATAAAATTACATTTGCTCATATTCTTGATTCTAAAAGTAATAGTTTTGCAATTAATTGTATTACAGGTGAAACATATTTGAATAATGAAATTATACCAATGAGAGATATGCTATTAACTAAAGAACACCATGAGTATTTAAAAAGGTTAGCACTTCAGATTCAGAGCGACAAACAGTATCCATTAGAAGAAATTAAAATAGAATGATTAAGTTTTAACGTGTTTAATAACATGATATGATTCCCATTCAGATTCAGGAACATATAAACATTTAGTTCTTAATTCTAGTTCCATATGACCAATAACATAACTTAATGTATTTATTGTTTTTAAAATTTCTTTATTATGTAAAATGATTTTACTATTTTCATATTTATTTTTAATATAAGTAAGTAAAATTTTTAAATCGGTTGATACCATATTATGAACATAATGGTCTTGATAACATGAACTATTTGTTTTTGCTGAATAATTATAAGTACAATTATCTTGAAATGAACAAAATTTATAAGAACATCTTGAAATTAAATTTTCATATTTATTATTTGTAGTATCAGTTAATTTATCTATTTTATCTTGTAAAAGTTCATCTTGCCCTATACGAAGACGTAATGTTTCACTTAAATCTAATAAAATAATTAAACATTGTATAAAAAAATCATAATCTAATGTTTTATTTTGTAATGTATATTTAGTTAATAATTTAATAATATCTAATTCTTTTTGTAAAATAATTAATCCTGGTTTTTCTTTTAATAAAATAATATCATTTGGGTTATTACACAATTGTTCAATTTCATGCAATTTATCTAAATAATTTTTTTCAATTTGATTAATTTTTGTTTCAATATTTTTTTCATCTTGTTTATTACTTAATTTATTAATATATTCATTTATACGGGGATAATTACTCATATCAATTTCTATATTATTATCATTAAACCATGTTAATGTAGACATTTATAATTTTTATATTAAAATATCTTTATATAAAAATTGAATATATTATATTTTCAAAAAAAAAAATACTAATATTAAAAATGAGACCAACAATTTCCGATCTAGCCAATTATATAAATAGATTACCTACAGCTGAATATATTGTAAAAGATGGAATCGCATGTGCTTTTCCAGAATATGATATTGTTAATAATTATAATAAACCTCTAGCTGAGGCAGATTATCATGCACTGTTAAATAAAATTTGTCAAAATATAAATGGAATTTGTCAAAATATATCAATATTTATTATTATATTTTATACTAATAAGATGGTAGTTAATGAAGAAATAGATAATATGATTACAAATATACGTCAAAATATAAGTGACATATCTCTTGAAATTACTGATAATCTTAAAATTACTGATAATTTTAAAGATAGATTTAATAAAATTATTATAATTTTTAACAAAATATTAACTTATTATAATGATATTAAATATAATAATATAAAAATTACAAATGATATATTATTAGATTTTAATAATTTAAATAAAGAATTATTATCACTGTATGATAAAATTATTTTATAAATCTAATTAAAGTTATTATATATATTTATATATAATATGAGTAAAAGATTAACTAATACTACTGGTTATGCAAGACCAAAGAAAACATATCAAGATACACTTTCAAATAAAGATATAAAAGATAAACTAGCAGATTATAAAAAATGTACAGACATTAGAAAGGTATCAATTGGCACTCATCTAAGATATTTTACAACTGATCCACAAACAAAAGAAAAATTATTTAGATTAGGAGGAACATTAAATAAAATTGATCCTGAAGGGCGATATGTTATTTTAAATAATGGCACAGTGTCATGGTCTGTTCAAATAAATGGGACACAATTTTGGCAAAAATTATCTGAAGAAGAATACAAAGAAGAATTAAAAGAGGAGATTAAAAAAGAATTACTATCAGATGACCGAGGAGGCATGGATCAAGAAAATAAAGAATTAAAAAAAGAAATAAAAATATTATATAAAAAAATTGAAAAGTTAGAAGAATATGAAAATGAAAATAAAGAATTAAAAAAGAAGAATGATATTTTGAATAATCAATTAAATAAAATTATAAATGAAATAAAAAAAGATAAAAAAAAATAATTTATATTAATACTTTAAAAAATTATAAATATTTTCTTAATAAGATTATATAATGGTTTCGTATAAAACACAATCTCATACAGGAACTCGTAAAATAAAGACTGAAAAATCAAAACAATCACAAGCGCGGAAAATGCACCAAGAGTCTGATTCTGATACAACTATGACTAGTTCTAATGCGTCATCTATGAATTATTTATTTAATAATAAAATGGAAAAACCTAATCAAATGATGGGCAACCCAATGATGAACCAAGGATACCCAATGATGAACCAAGGATACCCAATGATGAACCAAGAAGACTCTGTTATGAATCCAGCAGACACTATGATGAATCCTGACCCAATGATGAATCCTGACCCAATGATGAATCCAGGTGCAATGATGGGGAATCAAATGATGGGAAATCAAATGATGGGAAATCAAATGATGGGAAATCAAATGATGGGAAATCAAATGATGGGGAATCAAATGATGGGGAATCAAATGATGGGAAATCAAATGATGGGAAATCAAATGATGGGGAATCAAAATCACTCTGGGAATTCAATGAGCCGTACGCATGACCCGCATATTGATGCATTATCCATTCAAACATTTGCACCAGTTAAGAATAATCATAATGGAAGAGGAAGTTCAATTAGTAATTTAGCTTTATTAAATAATAATATGAACAATGCAGTTTATTCAGATACTGAAAAACCATCTGCAAATCATGCTGGAATGAATCATGCTAGAATGAATTATGCTGGAATGAATCATAATGGAATAAATTATGAAGCCGTTGCACCACTTGATCCGGGTACCGCTGGTGAAACAGATGCAGCTAGTGAAACATACCAACCAGCATATCCATTAGATACACCTACTTCAAATGTAGCAAATTTAGCAAATTTAACTAAATTATAATTATAGTTA
>JBIPOE010000035.1:0-40565 GCA_044379485.1 Catalimonadaceae bacterium | reverse complement strand
GAATCTATCTTTGACAACTTGCTAAATCGCATGGCTTTGGCAACCCCTTGCTATGTTAATAACCTGAAAAAGAACTACTGGAAGTAAGTGGGCGTTTCGACAAAATTAATCTCTTTCCTTCTTCATCTAAAACCAAATTACGGTTTAAGCAATGAATTGGAAATAATTCTGATCCAAAACCTACACAAAAGTCGCAAATAGTATTTAACTTTTTGATTTTCAACTTGAAACATTTCTCCTTCGGAGAAACTGGAATAGTTTATTCCGCCAAAGCGGGAAGGCCATAAAGAATAGAAAATCAAAAGGTTAAAGAGGTAATTGAAAATTACTTGCGACTTTTGGGATCTACTAAAATTCTTTAACAGAAAACTCACTTTGGCAAGTCCTCCCTCTGCTGTCAATAGCAGATATTTTATGTGTGCCTGCCTCGCATTGAATCAACAAGCCCTCCCCATTTTTAGAAACTCCTTCTTTTTTTGATCCTCTGAAAATACTAACTGGAAATCCGTCTGATTCGGCGTTAATTTTCACTTCAATGCCTATGGTTTGCTTGCCTTCAAGGAGGTAGGTTTTACCCTGCCCTGGCTTTTCTATGCTCAGCTTATAGTTTGTTTCAGCAAAAAGGCAGTTTGGATCGTGTAAAGGCATTTTTTGAATAATACCTTTTGAAATCAAAAAGCTTCTAAAGCCTGGTTCAGGATTCTCAACCCAAGTTTTTTTACTTCCATTTTCTGGTTTACAATGCCCACAATAGCTTACAGTTTCAGATTGATTTACCCAGATTTCCTTTACATGTGTGCAGATTTTTTGGCTTGAAATCAAAGGCAGATAAAGATCTTCAATTGTATTATTGCATTGTTTTCCAGGAAGTTCTCCCGATTCTTTGCAAACCAACCTCTTTTTCCAGGCGGGCAAGTTTGTTGGATTCCTGGGAGGCTCATTTTTTTCAATGTTGGCCATTATTTTTTGAAAAATTGGACTGGCAGTTTCGATTCCCGAAAGAGCTGGATTGCCTTCTCCGGAAAAGTTACCCAACCAAATGCCAAGCACATATTTTTTACTGAATCCAATACACCAGGCATCTTTCCTGCCAAATGAAGTTCCTGTTTTCCAGGTTAGGGATTCAAATTCCACTTTATGGTAATTAATCGAGAATAAGGCTTCATTCCTATTTTTGAGAGATAATATCTGACGCACCATATCAGTAGAAGCTGTTTCCAAAACCTGATTTTTTTTTGGCCTGTTTTTTTGTTTTGTGGTAAAAAGTGGCTTGTAAAATCCATGATCAGCCAAAGCGCCATAGGCCTGAACCAATTCGTACAGGTTGGTTCCAGAACCTCCAACTGCCAGAGAAAGCCCAGGATACTTACTGTTTTGCCGTAACTTTTTCATGCCATTTTTTTCCAGAACCATTAAAAGGGAATCAATGGAAATGGTTTTAAGAAGTTGAATAGCAGGAATATTAAGCGATTGAATCAAGGATTGATCAGCAAAAACTTTTCCTCTGAATTCCTGGTCAAAATTTTCAGGAACATAGCTTGAAAATTCTGTCGGCATATCGTACAAAACTGTTTTAGGTGTAATTAAACCCTTCCTGAAAGCCATTTCATAAATGAAAGGTTTTAACGTGCTGCCTGGTGATCTGATTGCTTCAACACCATCCACTTCCCCTGCATTTATTTTGTCATTAAAATCGGTGTTTCCAATCCAGGAAACTACTTCACCAGTTTTTATTTCAGCAATTAGCACAGCTGCATTTTTAATTCCCAATCGCCGAAGGCGTGATGTGTTGGCTTCCAGAATTTGTTCTACATTATTCTGAATTTTTGAATCAATTGTAGTTTGAATTTGATAGTCAGGGTTTTGTAATAATTTTCTGGCCAGATGCGGGATCCTTTTTGGCAAAGGGTGCTTTGAAGCAAAAATTGGTTCAAGGCTGGCCTCGATAAATTCACTTTCCGATATTTCACCCTCTTCACACATTTTTTTTAGGAATTGATTCCTCTTATTTTTCAATAGTTCGGGGTTTATTATTGGGTTCAGCTTTGTAGGTTGGTTTGGAATTATGGAAAGTGTAACAAATTGGGAAAGAGATAGTTGTTTCGGATTTTTTCCAAAATAAATCAAAGATGCCGCTCTAAATCCCTCAATATTTCCGCCAAAAGGAAGGTGGCTAAGGTAAAAAGTTAGAATTTCTCCTTTGGAAAATGCCATTTCCCAGTACAAGGCTTTGAATGCTTCCTTTATTTTATTCAGCCAGGTTCTTTTTCCAGGTTCATTGAGTTTAACAGCCTGCATAGTGATAGTAGAGGCTCCCGATAGTCGTTTTCCAGTCGTCAAATTCTGAAATGCACTTTTACAAACGGCAATTGGATTTATGCCTGGATGGGCATAAAAATGTTTGTCTTCTTTCCATATGATGATTTCAATTAACTTTTTAGGAATTTGATCTTTAGTAGTTTGTAATCGCCATTTTTGATCCTGACTTAAAAAGCAATTCAACAGGTTTTCATCCTTATCGAGTATCTCTTTTGAGTAAGGAGTTGAGATCTGAGGAGGAAATTTTAAGGAGAAATACGAAGCGATAAACCACGAGGCGACCGTTAAAATGCCAATAAAAAGTAGCTTTTTAAGCAGATCTACACGAGTGCCTGATTGCCTCATTTGGCTTTCAAGCTATCGTTTAAAGTTCCTGAAATAGGACTGGATTTTCATCTGGAGAACGCCCAAAACGGCTTCTTTAAAAATACCGGAACTCATTTTAGATTCCCCTTTCGTTCGATCTGTAAAGATTATTGGTACTTCCACAATTTTAAATCCAAATTGCCAGGCAATGAACTTCATCTCAATCTGAAAGGCATAACCAACAAAATCTATCTTGTCTAAATCAATGGTTTTCAGGACAATAGATCGATAACATTTAAATCCGGCGGTGGTGTCATTAATCTTCATACCTGTAACCATCCTCACGTAATAACTGGCAAAATAACTCATCAATACCCTTCCCATTGGCCAGTTTACCACATTGACCCCAACTACATATCTGCTTCCAATTGCCATATCCGCCCCGCCTTGAAAGCATGCTTCACGCAAACGAACCAAATCCTTTGGATTGTGAGAAAAGTCAGCATCCATTTCAAAAATGAATTCATAATTTCTTTTTAAAGCCCATTTAAAACCATGGATATACGCTGTGCCCAAGCCTAATTTTCCTTTTCTTTCCTCAATAAATAATCGGCCCGAAAATTCTTGCTGCAAATTTTTAATAATGTCTGCTGTACCATCAGGTGAACCATCGTCCACAATAAGAACATGAAATTCCGGTTCAAGTTCCATTACAGCCCTAACAATTGCTTCGGCGTTTTCCTTTTCGTTATAGGTTGGAATAATTACTATGCTGTCGCTCAAGGTTTTAAATGGCTTTGGTGCTGAAAATTTACTTTATATTTTTGGTAGCAAATATGGTTTCCGATAATTGGCCAAACCAAATTTTTGTGAATTAACGCTTGAAAGTATCTTTTTATTTGTGGAATCCCAACGAATTGTTTCCCCGGATCGAAATGCCACATTACCCAGGTGGGCCACAATTGCGGCCTTTGATCCAATCTCAACAGGACATGCAAGTGCAACTCCCGATTTAATTGCGTCCAAAAAGTTCCTTGTATGCTCATAACGATCATCTCCTGTCGCCGCCTGAAAAGGAAGAGGCGGCGTTTTATATGTTTTAAGTCCATGGCTATCCTTTTTGAATTCCGGAATTACTTCCCAACCTTGTCTGTCAATAAAAAGAGTTCCATTTTCACCATAAAAGGCTATACCATGTCCTTTATCAAAGGGACCCCGGCCAATGCCAATGGTATGTTCCCAGGTCAGCAAAAAATCTGGAAATTGATAGCTTGCCATCAGTGTATCAGGGGTTTGCATAGCATCATCTGGAAACGCAAATTTTCCGCCCTGAGCTGAAATTGAGATAGGGGAGGGGTTACTCATTCCCCACAGAGCAACATCTAGTAAATGTACACCCCAATCTGTCATTAGGCCACCGGCGTAATCCCAAAACCACCTAAATGTAAAATGAAAGTGATTTTTATTAAAGTTTCTGGCAGGGGCAGGGCCTAACCAAGCCTCATAATCAACTCCTTGTGGAACAGCTTCGTCTTCTATTTTTGGAACCGTTCCTTTGTTTCCGTTAAAAATCCAGCAGCGCACATGTCTGATTTTGCCCAATTGCCCCTCGTTTAGCCATTTAATAGCATCTTTAAAATGATGGCCGGAACGCTGTTGTTGACCAACCTGAACTACTTTGCCATATTTAGCTACCGCTTTTTCCAAGAGCAGGCATTCTTCAATGCTATTTGCCAGCGGTTTTTCGGTATAAGCATGTTTTCCGGATTCCAAAGCATGAACCAACTGCAAAGTATGCCAATGGTCTGGTGTATTAATAATTACAGCATCTATATCTTTGTTTTCCAGAAGTTTGCGATAGTCACTGTATAATTGAATATCCTGTTTATAGTTTTTTGAGTATTCCTCTTTCCTTTGGTTGTTTACATTTTGGTCAATATCTGCAAATCCAACTATCTCGGCATCAATATGTTTTTTAAACGCCTGAATGTTTGCCCAACCTATACCCTTTACTCCAATCGCACCAAGCCTAACGGTATTGGATGGCATTTTTTTTATATAGTTTGGAATAGAAAAAGCCTCAGGCAAAGACAGAGTTCCTGCAATGGCCAAAGAATTGGCAATGCTTTTTACAAATTTCCTGCGGGAACCTGGATTTTGTTTGCCTTTCATTGTTTTCTATTTATCACTCACAAGGCGAACAATGGCAGGCTCGTCTTCTTCCATTTGTGAAAACCTGCCTATATTCTGATCTATAAAAAAGTTATCGTTAAGGTCATCGTTAGCGGTTGATACCTCGCCAATAATGCATTCCTCTGAAATGGGCCAAAAAGCATGGTAAGTTCCTGGATTTATGGTGATTCTGCCTCCAGCCAGAAGTATTATTTCGCTTCCGTTTTTAATACTTTGTTTTTGTCCTGAAATTTGAACCTCAAATTTTTCATCCCGTTTGTTTTCATCCGGAATTCCTTTCCAAAGTTCCAATTTTAAAATCCCCCACCTTACAATAATATCCTCTTTTTTTTGCTTGTGCGTATGTAGTGGAGTTACCTGATTTGGATATGCGAACATTAGTTTTTCACAATATTCCTTTTCCTCAGCTAAATTAATAAGAATTAAGCCTGATGACTTGAAATTTCCCAAACCAAAATCTGTTACATCCCATTTAGGATTTGGTGGCAAAACCCAATGGTGTTTTTCAAAGACAGATTGTGCTGTTTTAATGCCTTCGTTTACTAGCGATCTTTTCACGATTTGGTTAATTTGTATGTATGGAACTATTTATAACACGCAGTAAATTAAATTTTACTGCGTGTTATTTCTTAGCTTAATATTTGCTTCAGTTTGCCTAAAATAACTTTTTCGGCTTTATTGATTGAGTGAAACGAGGATGCAACCTGTGTAGCACCATGTAGCAATCTTTCCTTATCAGCCTCTGGTAGCAAAGGCGCATTGTGTTTTAAATATTCGTGAACTTCATTGTAGGCTTCGGCTGATGAAACATCGGTTCCCTCCAGAATATCAAACTGAAACTCAACCGCAAAGGCAGCATCCGTTCCAAATTCATCATGGTGTTTTTCTTGAGGCACCAATTCTTCCTTTACCATTCTGCGAAGTTCTTTCCATTCTTTTATTGCAATAGAGCCGTCAATGGCTGCAACACTGTAAAGCAAATTTCCCATTTGCTTATAATATTCTTTATAATTTTTCATGCTTCTATTCTAAGGTTAATTTTGAAAATTTCTAATTTTATTATGAAGGTTTTTTGCCGGATAGTGCTATAACAGCATCATCCATTTGTAAATATTTTTGGGCTATTTCCTGCACTTGCTCTACAGTTGCCTCCTGAATTGTAATCAGATTTTTTTGAACTCTTTCAAAACTTTGGCCATTAATCCACATAGATCTGTATCTGTCTGCAAGACCATAACAGTTTGTTATTGAGGAGATAAATTGTCCGATCATATAGTTTTTTACCAAATCAAGTTCTTCTTCAGAAACAAGTTCATTTATTAAAATTTCCGCTTCTTTTTTGATCTCCGAAACGGCCAATAAAGCAACTTCACCTTTCACATCGCTTCCAATCTGCCAATATGGTTTAGCAACATTTGGGGCTCTTTGTGCAGAAATACCATAAGTCCAGCCTTTATCTTCCCTAATATTACCCATTAATCTGGATCCAAAATAGCCACCATAAATTTCAAGAACCACATTGAATAAGGAGGAATCAGGATGCAAACTGTTTATTGACCATTTGCCAATTCGTAATGATGTTTGTTGAGAATCATCTTTTTCATCCCAATGTACACCATGTTCTGCGTCAGAAACCGAAAATCCGTCTTTTGCTGCCAGATTTCCAATATTTTTAAATCCGGAAAGCCAGTCTTCCAATTGTTTGGATGCATCTTTTTCAATCCATCCTGAAACCACAACCAATGCTGGCCCTGTTTCCTGAAGGCTATGAAATTTGTTTTTTAATTTTTCAGGTGAAAAACTTAGTAATAGCTCAGGGTCAAGAGAATACCCATAATCCAGCTCTGAACCATACAGTTTTTTTCTAAGTAATCTTCCAGCCAGGAAACCGGTTTTTTGTTGATTAACGGCATTTTGCTGGATTATCGTTTCTTTGATTGTTTTCCACTCTTTGGCAGGAAAAGTACTTTCTGCCCAAATCTCTTTTAAAATATTGATTAAACTTGGCAAAACTCTTGAAAGACAGGAAACTGAAATCGTTTCATAATCAGCCTGGTGGGAAATTTCAACAGTTGCCCCTAAAAAGGATATGGCATCCGCTATCTGTTTTGAAGTTTTTTGTTTGGTTCCTTCCAGCAACATACGGAAGGCATAATTTTCCTTTTGTCTTTCCAGAAAATGTAAATTTGAAAAAGGGAAAATGAAATCAATGGATACAAGACTTTGATCTTTAGAAAGATAACTTGCAATTTCAATTCCATTCTGAAGTTGTGAAATTTCAGGTTTACTTAGAATTGGAATGCGTAAAGGGTGCGAAACTGGTGGTGTGCTTCTGTCTAACATTTGTTTTGTAATGGCCCGCAATATCTGACTTGCCAACCAGATTCAAAGCCTAAAATCCAGAAATAATTTCTGATTTTTATCCAATAAGTAATAAATTGAACTCAGTTTGAAATTCAGAACCAGATAATACTCCTTAGGGCAAAAAAAAAGACCCCCGGTTTTGGGAGTCTTAAATTGTATGTCAATATTTTGATCAGGCCAAAACTTCCTTAATTCTATCTGCAGCTTCCTTTAGCAAAATTGCTGGAAATACCTTTAAACCAGATTCAGAAATAATTTCAGCCCCTAATTCAGCATTTGTGCCTTGTAGTCTTACAATGATTGGAATTTTGATTTCTCCAATATTTTTGTAAGCCTCTACCACACCGCTTGCAACTCTGTCACAACGAACTATTCCTCCAAACACGTTGATCAAAATGGCCTTCACGTTTGGATCTTTTAAGATAATTCTAAAACCTGCCTCAACAGTTTTTGCATTGGCCCCACCTCCAACATCCAGGAAGTTAGCAGGCTCACCACCAGAGAGTTTAATTACATCCATGGTAGCCATTGCCAAACCTGCACCATTTACCATGCAACCAACGTTTCCATCAAGTTTTACATAATTCAAACCAGATTCTGCAGCCTCCACTTCCAATGGATCCTCTTCGGTTATATCTCTTAAATCCGCCAAAGCCGGATGTCTGTACAAAGCATTGTCGTCCAGATTAACCTTGCCATCTACTGCCAGAATCTTATCATCTGAAGTTTTCAGAACAGGATTTATTTCAAACATAGAACTGTCGGTATCCACATATGCCTTATAAAGTGCCTCCAGAAATTTTACCATTTCTTTGAATGCATTTCCTGATAAGCCAAGTGCAAACGCGATTTTTCTTGATTGAAAAGGCTGTAAACCAATAATCGGATCAATCCACTCCTTAAATATTTTTTCAGGCGTATGTTCTGCAACTTCTTCTATGTCCATACCACCTTCTGTGCTTGCCATTATCACATTTTTGCTTGTACCTCTGTCTAATAGAATACTAACATAATATTCCTTGGTCGGACTAGCACCTGGATAATAGACATCCTGGGCTACTAAAACTTTTCGAACTTTTTTGCCTTCCGGACCTGTTTGATGCGTAACCAATTGCATACCAAGAATTTTTGAAGCAATTTCATGGGCTTCAGAAGGAGATTTGGCCAGTTTTACCCCTCCACCTTTACCCCTTCCACCAGCATGGATTTGGGCTTTTATCACACACCAATCAGAATTGTATTCTCTTTTAATTTGTTTGGCTGCTGTCTCAGCCTCATCAGCTGTATGGGCAAGGATGCCTTCCTGAATGCGAACGCCGTATTTTTTTAGCAGTTCTTTTGCCTGGTACTCGTGAATATTCATGTATGCAATTGCAAATTTTTATGAGCCCCAAAATTAGACTGCAAAGACGGGATTACAAACATTTACCTTCTTCTCAGTTGAAATTTATATTGAGTATTTCAATACCTTTGTTTTGTTCACGATGAAGGCACTTTCTTATTTTTTATTTCGAATTCATATTCTTTTTTTAATTCTACTTTTGAGTGCTTGCTTTAATGAAAGAAGTCCGAAAAAACCAGATGAAAACACCAATTGGATTTCACCTACTGAACCAAATATTTTGTTGGAAAATTTAAAGAAGGCGGTTTCTACTTTGGATTTCAATAATTACCGCCGTTGCCTGGCTGTTGAGAAATTTTCATTCAAGGCAGATCAAACCATAGCAGCCAACAATCTTGGGCTTTTTTCTAATTGGGTTTGGGATACAGAAACTCAGTTTTTTAACAACCTCAGGCAAGCTTCAACTCCTATTAACGGAAATAATAATTTGAATTTTTCCAACAATCGATTTATTAATTTTAATCCTGATTCTCTGGAGTTTACAGCAGATTACAGCCTTTCAATTTACCACCAGGACACCTCATTTAAAGCAGTCAATTTTTCAGGACTTCTTAGTTTTCAAATGAAAAGGAACCGACAAAATGAATGGCAAATAATTTCCTGGCAAGACAATAAAAACAAACCAAATGCATGTTGGACAGAGCTAAGGCAACATTTTTTTGCACCCTGATTTTAGGTTTTTTAGCCTTTGGGTTTTATGCATGTAATCCTTTTGCACCGAAATTGGAAGACATTATTGTAGATAGAAATTCTGTTTTGGGAAACAGAAAATATGTTTCTGGTTTATTTGATTGGTTCCGATCATCCTATGAATTAAAAGATACATTGTTATACGGACAGATGTTGTCCAGGGATTTTCAGTTTTCATATCTGGACTTTACCAATAACAATAATATTTATTACGACAGAGATATTGACATGAGGACAACATTTAACTTGTTTCGGGCGGCAAAATCAACCTCTGTTCAATGGCAGCACTATGTGTATGCAGATACATTAAGCAGCGATACTTTGGCTGGAGTGGAGCGATACTTTAATATCACAGTCGTTTTAGATGATCAACAAATATTCCGTAGCACGGGTTCAGCACGAATGCAATTGAAAAGAAAATCTAAAGATGAAAATTGGCAAATTTTGACATGGTTTGATAAATCCGATTTTTGAGGCAAGCACCGAAACAAAAGAATATTAAAAATTAATTTACATTGAGATTGGAAGTTTACTCTTGGGCTGGAATTGTAAATCTCTGCCAGATTGAGTCATAGTGGCGGTGAATATGAATCCGGAAATTTAAGTTTGGATAAATTTAAGAATCACAAAAAAGCCCCTGAAAATCAGAGGCTTTTTTGTGTAGCGGAGACGGGAATCGAACCCGTGACCTCAGGGTTATGAATCCTGCGCTCTAACCATCTGAGCTACCCCGCCGTAATGCGGACGCAAAACACTGATTTTTGAACTAGAATTGCAAATTTCAAAATTAAAATTTTACTTTTGCACCCCAATTTAAAAAAGTAAATAAAGAAAGGAATGGCAAAATTCAAATTTACAAACGAATTCGAGTTTCAAGCCTCGCCCAAAATTCTATTTGAATTCATTAGTACGCCTGTCGGATTATCCCAATGGTTTTGCGACAAAGCCAATACCACCATTCAAAATGTTTGGAATCTGGTTTGGGATGAAACAGATCATTTGGCTACCCAAACACATAACAAACCACATAAACTTGTTAGATATCAATTTGTTCCAGCCGACGGTGACGATGCCGTTGATCCTCCCTTTCTTCAATTTGAAATTGAAAAAAGCGAGTTGACAAGGGTCGCATTTCTTAAAATAACTGATTACTCAGCCATGAGTAACAAACAGGAACTGGAGGAATTGTGGGAAAATTTAATCCACAATCTTAAAACTGTAATCAGAGAAAAATAGATTTCTCCTCCGGTTCAATGATTAAAAAACTGGATAAACTAATCATTTCGGCATTTATTCCGCCGTTTTTGCTAACATTTTTTGTGGTGGTTTTTATACTTCTTATGCAATTTATGCTGAAGTATTTCGACGATTTTGTTGGTAAAAACCTCACCATGAGCACCTACGGCGAACTTCTTTTCTTTTTCAGCATCAACTCAGTTCCTATTGCTTTACCTATTTCTATTTTGCTTTCCAGCATTATGACTTATGGAAATCTAAGTGAACACAATGAATTGACTGCCATAAAAGGGGCAGGTATATCATTGCTCAGAATTATTCAGCCAATATTTTTCGTAGTTTGTGGTCTCTCTTTATTGGCCTTTTATTTTAATAACAAGGTTTTACCTTATGCGAATTTAAGAGCTTACAGTTTGCTTTATGACATCACCACAAAAAAAGCAGCGTTCAATATTAAGGAAGGTGCATTTTATACTGGGCTCCCAGGATTTTCAGTTAAGGTTAATGAAAAAGATCCCAATGGTCCCGGAATTAAGAAAATAATGATTTACAACCACCAGGAAGACAAGGGTAATATCAATTTGACCATGGCTGATTCTGGAAAAATGTACACCATTTTGGACGATCGGTATTTAATTCTGGAACTTTACAGAGGAGACAATTACACAGAAATGACACCCAAAATTCCAAACAAGGAGTCTGAATTTACGCACAACCATTTCGATTACAGTAAGTTAGTATTTAACCTCAGCTCTTTTGAAATGAGCAGGACTGACATTCAACTTTTTGCCAGCAATAAGATTATGCGAAAGTTGGATGAGCTCCATAGTGATATTGATTCCATTAAAAGGGAGGGGCAAAAAATGGATTCATCATTGCTTCAAAATTATTTCAGTTACTTTAGTTATTACAATCGGTCCTTTGGAAATGTGAAGCTTGATGAGTCTCAGGTTAAGGCTTTAAAAGTTCGTTTAGCGAAAATTAGCAAGGAAAAACAAGCAGAATTAAAACAAGTGGTCACCAACCAGGTCAGAAGTTTAAAGTCCTTTACCGAAAGCTATGCAGACCGAAAATTTACGCTGAAAAGAGATATTGATGTTTTCTCTGTTGAGATTTATAGAAAATATACCCAATCAATAGCCTGTTTGATTATGTTTCTCATTGGAGCTCCTTTGGGAGCAATAATTAAAAAAGGTGGATTTGGTATTCCAGTATTGATTTCAATAATCTTCTTTATACTATATTATATACTGTCTATTACTGGCGAAAAGTGGAGCAAGGAAAATGTGGTAGATGTTCCCTATGGCATGTGGGCCACTAATTTTATTCTGTTTTGGATTGGTTTATATTTTCTTTCCAAAGCAAGAAGTGATTCTACTTTATTGGAGAATAATTATTTCTCTCAATTTTGGTCATTTCTTCTGTCCAGATTCAGGAAAAAACCTTTGGCAGAAGCGTAGAAAATCTATTCTTAACTCTTCAGCTGCAAAAACAAAATTTAGTTTTGACTCTTTTGAAGATTCATACGACTGAATTTTTTTGAAGATTTCCTCAAAGTTATTGAGATATGGGTTTTGAAAGTCAACTTCAAATCCAGATTCTGATTCCAATACCAACTTTGAAAAATTACCATTCCTTTGGCACAATACGGGTTTACCCATAAATCTTGCTTCAAAATACTTTGTTGGAACCTTTCCTTTATTTGCTTCGGTTTCTTTATAGCTTAGGATCAAAACATCCGATTGTGCAAATTTTTCCAAAATATGTTGACTGGAAACCCAATCATTACTTTCCAAAACCTCAATTCCCCGGTTTTTATTTTTATACGATTGGATTTTTTTCCTTAGGTTTTGATTGGGAATAAAACCTGCAATCATAAGCCTTGCATCTGGAAATTGGCCTTGAAATGCTTTGAAAAAATCAATTGCTTTCTGAATACCAGATTCTTCTGTTATAAGTCCTGAAAAGAGGAAGCAAAGGCCTTTTTTGTTTTTTTCTTTTTGCTTATCTGGAACAATCCATTTTTCCGGAACCTTATTTTCAAAAATTTTTAATTTATGGTTTGATATTAACAGTTGGTCCTCGTACACCTTTTCCGCCAACCAGAAACGATCTACAAATGGAAAGAACCATGAAAAATAAAGCTCAACCAATTGTTGAAGATTTATCCAATTAAGTTTTCTATATTCAGATTGATAGATAAAGTTCAAGCCGAAATTTTCCTGAATATCAAAAATTAGCCTTTTACCAAATATGAGTTTATACACTACTGCTGGCCACAACAAATCCGGACTACATAAAATAATTGTATCCGGTTTAAGTTTTAATAGATATAGCCCAAAGACCCCGCTATTATACAACCGATTGAAAAAGCCTCTTTTTATAGTAAAGACCGGCCAAAGCTTAATTGTAGTGTTTGTTTCAGCAGTCACAAAATTATCCGCACCAAGAATTTGAATTTCAAGATGATGAATTGCCAATAGACTATTGGCAATTTTGTCATAAATTCTGGTTTCGAAGGGAGGTTTTTGAGTATGTGCTAAAACAACTTTCATCAATAAATTTTTATTAGGACTAATCTCTAATATACTTTTGGCGAATACTTATAGAATAATGAAAGAGCAAATAGAACAAATATGGAATTCTCCTGAAAGTCTTCAATCCAAAGATAGTCAAATTGCAATTGAGTGGGTCATAGATCAACTTGAACAAGGAATTTTGAGAGTTTCAGAAAAGAAAGAAAGCCAATGGATTACTAACGAATGGGTAAAAAAGGCAATCTTACTTTATTTTAGGATCCGAAAGATGGAGAAAATGGAAGCAGGTTTTCTGGAATTTTATGATAAAATGAAACTAAAAACTGATTTTGAGGGAAAAGGCGTTCGATCTGTTCCTTTGGCTGTCGCCAGATATGGATCGTATATAGCACCTGGAGTTATACTAATGCCTTCTTATGTCAACATTGGTGCATATGTAGATTCAGGAACCATGGTTGATACATGGGCCACAGTCGGTAGTTGTGCCCAAATTGGAAAAAATGTACATTTAAGTGGAGGTGTAGGAATCGGTGGTGTTTTAGAGCCGCTTCAGGCAAGTCCAGTTATAATAGAGGATGGCGCATTTATAGGATCCAGGTGTATTGTTGTGGAAGGGGCGATAATTGGTTCCGAAGCTGTGCTTGGGGCTGGGGTTACAATAACTGGTAGCAGTAAAATAATTGATGTTACAGGGACGGAACCCATTATTTTTTCAGGAATTGTTCCATCCAGGTCTGTGGTTATTCCAGGTACCTATTCTAAAAAATTCAACGCTGGAGAATATAATGTCCCCTGCGCTTTAATAATAGGGAAAAGAAATTCCGGAACGGATTTAAAAGTTTCTCTCAATGAAGTGTTGCGGGACCACAATGTAGTTGTTTAAACTGGCCTCACATTTTATTTTGGGCATCCAAATCCAATTGGTATAAAAAAAGCAGAGTTTTATTTCTCTGCTTTTTTTGCTTTGGCTTTCGCTTTGGGTTCAGTCCCTTCCAGAACAACCTCCTTAATGGCCTTTACTGGCTGCACTTTAACCATAGTTTCATTTCGTCTTCTTTTGTTTCCAAATGAGCCATTGGCCATTTTTCCCTTTTTTGATTTAATATCTCCTTTTCCCATGTATTTGTAATTGAGCCGCGATATTAGGCAAATCCTTTGATTGAATCACCTTTGAATTTAAAAAAGGGCTTATGGTAAAATCAAAATGTGGCAATTATGAAAAACTAAATCTTTTTGATGCAAGTATTGAAAGGAAAAACAAAGAATACTCTTAGAAGAATATAGCGTTGAATTTGAAGGTAGTTTTGACTCTTTTGCAGAAATTTACCTTCAGTTTTTAGAGAAAAAAGTTTATAAAAATTTAATTTTCAGTATTATACAAATATTTTAACAAAAAAACTTGTTTAAATCTACGAACAAAAACACCTGCCTTCAGAATGCCTTTTAGGAATTTAATCATGTTTACTTGTATTATCTCATGATTAAAATTGAAATATTTTTAAATTATTTTATGTAAGATATTTGGTGAATTCAGAAAAACCTCACACCTTTGTTCTACGCAATTCTTTAAATCATCAAAAAAATGAAAAAACTTTTAGCAATCACCGCAATGAGCGCAATAGCCTCATTGGGTATTCAATCAGCTCAGGCTGGATCATGGAATGTTGTATGTATCAAGCAGGGACCTGCAAGATGCTTTCAGGCGCTTCCACAAAGGGTTTTAGATCCTAACGCAGTTGTATCTCCAGGAAACTCTGCTGGTTATCCAATTGGTGCCCGTTCTATCGCAACACAAGCAGAAGCTGCTGAAGCATCTGATGTGGTTGGCGATATGAATTTCGTAAGTCTTGGATTCGGTGGACAAATTGTTCTTGAATACACTGGCGGAAATTTCGGAAATGGTCCAGGAGTGGACGTAACTGTTTTTGAAACAACCTGGGGAGATCCTAATTGTACGCCTAATGTTTCTGAAACTGCTGAAGTTGAGTTTTCACTTGACGGTTTTAACTGGACTCCTAAGCAATCTGCTTGTCACAATGGTTCTTTTGACATTGCTCCTCTTCTAATGGGAAAATATGTTAGAATTACTGACGTTACCAACAGCGCTTGTAATGTTAAAGGAGACGGTGTTGATGCTTATGACGTTGATGGTGTTGTAGCTAACTACGATTTTGGTAGCACACCTCCACTAAACCCACTTTGTGATTATCAACAAGGTACTTCAAAACAATTTATTGGTGGTCTACCTGGACAAGGTATTGTTGGTCAAAGAAAATTCTTTGCAAATGCTAACATCAATGATCCAACCTTTACTGCAGCTGAACTTGGTAATCCAGCTCTTAGAGAGTCAGTAGGTAACTACAATTTCTGGTCATTAGGTTTTGGTGGATATGCTTGTTTTCAATTACCTTACACAGTATTTGATGGTGCAGGTGTAGATTTCAGAATATTTGAAACAACCTGGAACAACAAACCATGCCCTAACTATCCTGAAACAGTTTCGATTTCAGTTTCAGTAGATGGTGTTACTTATTCAGCTCCGCAATCTCTTTGTAAAGATGGTGACTTAGATTTATCTGCTTATGGTGCTGGTTATGACGCTGTTAACTATATCAAGTTTGTTGATGCTTCTAATCCAGCTTCATTTGGAAAAGGAGATGATGCATTTGATATTGATAACATCTATATCGCTCAATTGCCTCCAGGAGGTGGAAATCCTCCACTTTGCTCTCCAGTAACAGGCGGTAACCGTCGTGCTCTTCCAAGTGTTGAGAACAATGTAGGAAACACTGGTGTTCCTGAGGCTATGTTCCCACTTGAAATCGTAGGTAGCAATGTAGTAAGCGACAAAATTGCTTTCGCTGCAACTATCGCTGAAGAAGGTGGATACAACTATTCAGTTAGAAACCACATCGGTCAGGAATTGGCTAGTGGTCAATTAGAAGGAAATCTTTATGACTTTAGTGAAAAAGCTGTTTCTACAGATGGTTTTGCTAACGGTGTATATTTCTTGACCCTGACTTCTGCTAATTCTAAAGAGACAGTTAAATTCATCAAAAAATAAATTCAAATCGAATTGCGAAAAAACCCACATGAAAGTGTGGGTTTTTTTATGTGTAATTTTTAATTCATCATAGTTTTTGATTTGGCATTCAAAAGAAAAAGGACTTCAATTTTGAAGTCCTTTTTCTTTTGAATGAAGCTAATTAATTAGTTTCCACGAGCCTTATCAGAATCTTCCAACCATTTTCCAACAATGTAACTTGCTACAAAAAGCGCTGCAAAAAACAGATAAGAAATAAGTTCCATTGACATAGTGAGAATTTCTTATTGTAAATTATGCGCAAATATAAACCATCACATGGAATACTAAGTTTTAAAACTAATTTTGAGATTCAATGGCGAAAGAAATTTTAAAAAGAGTTTATCTGATTAGACATGGCGAAACGGATCCAAATAAAAATCAAATTATTCAGGGTAGTGGTTTGGATGCCTCACTAAATGATACAGGCAAAAAACAAGCAAACGATTTTTTCAGGGCATACCACCATATCAAATTCGATGCAGTTTATACTTCAAATTTGATCCGGACCTGGCAAAGCGTTTCCCCGTTTTTAGAATTAAAATTGAAACATTATCCATTAGAAGAACTAAATGAAATTTCATGGGGAGTAAAGGATGGAACCAAAATAGATCCTGCTGAACAAAAGATCTATCAGGCAATGTTAGACAATTGGCAGGCAGGCCTACTAGATCAATGTTTTGACAAAGGAGAAAGTCCAAATACAGTTGCAAAAAGGCTAAAAAAGGGCATGATTGAAATAATGGCCAAATCAGAGGAACATACCATTTTGGTTTGCAGCCACGGAAGGGCAATCAGAATACTTCTTTGCCACTTACTCAATCGTCCGCTTTCTGAAATGGAACAATTTCTTCATTCCAATTTGTGTTTATACATCTTAGATTGGGATGGAAAAGAATGGAGCATTACCCTAAAAAACGATACAAGCCATATTTTATACTAAACCATATTGATTTAAAGAAATTAAGTATAGATGAAAGTTTTAATTTTATGTACCTCCCCAAGAGAAGGTAGTCAGACACTTAAATTCTCGAATTACCTGGAATCGCTATTAATTCTTCGTCCGGAAATTGCCGAAGTTACTTTATTAGATTTTGAGGATTTCGATATCCCTGCTTTTGGCAAAGGTAAAATTGACAAAACCAATTTGACTCTTTTTCAAAATGCACTTATCTCTAACTGGGAACGCTCAGATGTTGTGTTTTTTGCAAGTCCAGAATACAATTGGACCACCAACGGCGAAGTTTTTATTATGTTTGATCAGCTAGGGAACAAAAATTTTGAGCACCTTTTTGATAACAAATTATTTGCATTTATTGGAGTGTCATCAGGAAGAGGAGGAAAACAGGCTGCTCTGGACGTAGCCAAAGTAGTTGGAAAATTGGTTAGTTTTCAAAATAAGACATCTATTCTTTCTTCTAAAATTTTCGAATCGCATGAAACGGGTAAGAATATTCTGGATAATTATACCTCAGCTGGCAATCTTGTTTTTGAGGCTGGGGTTGACAACTTTGTAGAATATACACTTAAAATTGCAAAGAGGTGGTTTGGCTGATACATTCGCCAATCCAATTTGATTAAAAATATACATGAACAGACGCCATTTTATTGAAAAATCAGCACTGGGATTATCAACAGTATTGTTATTTCCTCAGGATCTAATCGCTGGTTCAAAAGTAAGACCCAAAGTGAAATGGGGCATAGCAACTATAACCTGGGGCGATTCCTATTTGAAAGGCCTGGAGGAAATAGGGCAATTGGGTGTAAAGGGGATTCAAGTAAGAGGGAACGCATTTAAAGAATTTAAGGATAAGCCGAAAGAGCTGAAGGATTTATGTAAAAAACTAAATCTTGAAATCCCAATTCTATCCGGAGGTGATGTTAATCCTGATCCAAAATTATGGAACGAACAAAAGACGAAATTTGAGGAAATGGCCTTTTTTGTAAAGTCTGTTGGAGGTAAATATTTACAGGCAACGACTTTTAAACGCGATTCCTATCCTCCTGGAAAAGAGAAACTGAGTAGCCTGGCTGCTACCTTGAATCAACTTGGAGAAGTTGTCAAAAATCAAGGAGTAGAACTATTGCTTCACAACCATATGCATCAATTGTGTCAGACCCCTGAGGAGGTATCACATATTTTAAATGAAACTGATCCTAAAAAAGTAGGTTTTTTGCTTGATATTGCCCATTACAGCCAGGCCGGAGGAAACCCATGTGAAGCAATTCTGAATCATAAAAAGCGATTAAAGCTGCTGCATGTAAAAGACTTGATTGCGCCAAAACCAAATCATAGTGGGCCCTTAAATTACGATTATCAATTTGTGGAATTGGGTAAAGGGAATAAAATAAATATGCCAGAAGTTATGGCATCGCTTAAAACAATTGGATTTAAGGGTTGGTGTATGATTGAATTGGATAGTGTTCCAAATCCGGCTAATAGCCCATTGGAAGCTACCAAAACCAGTTTGAAATATTTGGAATCGAATTTCGGATATAAATTTTCCTAGGTTTTAAATTTATTGAAAGACCAAACCAACAGGATAAAAGGTTTTCAATCATTTAAGCCTTGGTTTGAGACTTCATTTTCTTTATAGATTGCCAAAAGAAATAATAATCAAATTCGTTTGTAAAATTAGTGAAGACTTCTTTATTAAGGAATAGAACTCATTTTTGAAAATGTGGGAAAATTATTCCATAGTGATTCAGGAGAAGGTAATTAGAATATAAAACCTAATAAGCTTACTAAGTTGTTCTTTATCAATAAACTAATTCCTGAGGATTTATAAAAAGACGATATTCAAATAAATTTAAATCGCTGAAATGTATTTTTTTTATTAAGAAATATTATTTTTCAATGAGTATTTCAATTCGAAAGTGCTGCTTTGCAATAGTTTTTGGATTTTTGCAGCTCCATAAATAAAACGTAAAATGCTTTTAAGAATTTGTCTTTCAATTGTTTTTGTATTTCCAATTTTTTGCTTCGGGCAGGAAATTAAAGTTAAGGTTCAGGTTCAGGAATCAGGTTCTGAAATTAGGCCAGATGCTCAAAAAGAAGAGAAATTCGAAGAGGCCAGATTTTTTCTGTATGGAGGTGCTGGCTTTGGGATAAGACAAGGAAAGATAACAACTGGTTTTATTAAAGGAGAGGGTTCTGGGCAAATTATTGACCCCAATAATACAGATAATCAAACTACAAATGAATCAAAGCCCTTTAAAAATGGTTTTTATTCTGAATTGGGTTGTAGGTTCTTTTTAAAGAATAACTTTGGGCTTGGTGCAAAGGGATCTCTTTTTGTTAATAATGCTGAATTTAGAAATATTACTGATGAAAGTAATAGCTCCGCAGCTACTTATTTATACGGGGGGGCAATTGAAGGACTTTACCGCATATATTTTGAAAAAGACGAAAAAACTATTTTTTGTTATACGGGCTTAAGTTTAGGGGTTTCCATTATTGACCAGAAACAAACATATCGGTTTAGAACACCTACTTTTGTGAATCAGGCTTTTTTCACAGTCAGACCAACTATTGGAATTCAAATACCAGTGTGGGATATTTTTCATGTATATGTAGAAACGGGGTACAATTTTGCGGAAGGTAAAATTTCAGCTGGCTCACTTTCGCTTTCTCAGTATCAAGCTTCTGCCGGAATTCAAATCAGGTTGAACTCATTTTAAGGTTTATTTAAACCATTGCTTGTTTTTTGAGAGGTATTCAAGCTCTGTATCAATACCTTTTACTTTTTTTCCAAGATCTGGCAGTAGGTAAAAATCAGGAATAATTCCTCTCCCTTGTAGTGCATCACTCTCATGATTGATATAATACAAAGGTAAAAACACCCTCATCTTGGTATTGGGCAAAGTAATGGTGGGCATAACCATAGCGTAACAACCTTGAGCCCCACCACCACTTTCATCTCCAACTAAAACTGCATTTCTTTTTTTTCTCAACTGAGAAGCAACCAGGCTAGCTGAACTAAAGGTTCCACCATCTATTAATACAGTCAGCTTGCCCTTATAAAAGTATTTTTCTGCTGGTGAAAACCGAAATCTATTGACCAATAAATTTCCCCTTTTTTCGCAGGTTGGCCTTAAGCCTTTTGGTTTTTCAGAAAGCCGTTTAAAAACATTCATAGTAAAGCGCATGGCAAAATTCATATCACTATTCCCATCAAACTTGATTTTTTGATCTTTTCTTTCAAACCGAAGAGAGAAGGTGTCCGATATTAAATACGTCAACAACTGGTTGGCATTAAATAAATTTCCGCCTGAATTTCCTCTCAAATCTAAAATTAAGTGATCAATTTTTCGATTTTCAATTTCATTAAATGCTGCTTTATACCAACCTTTTTTGCCACCAAATCCATAAATTTTTAAAACTCCAATTTTAGGATTTGAAGATAGGAAAGCCAATGCACGATATTTATCGGACTTAATAAATTTAAGACTTTTTTGCCCGTATTGCTTTGAAATGGGTTTTCCCGATGACCGAAGGCTGAAATTATGTGAACTAAACCTACCGGCCGTGTCTAGAATGCCAGATTCAAAAGCATAGTTTGGTCCCCTTGAAAAAAGGTAATAGGTTGGAAAGTTTAGTGATAAATGGAATTTCTTAAAAGATTGATGGTAACCATCACTGGGTAAAAAATTTAATATCGAGTTTGATATATCTTTAGTTGATTCTTGATTTATTGTTAAAATTTTATCTCCAATCGAAATTTTAGAATCATTAGATTCATTGTACCTAACAACCAAGTCTTCATCTGTAGCGTAAACCTGAAGTGGATACATTGGCTTTGGTTTGGCATTTTTATAGTAGGTATAAAAGTCCTTTGAGGGAATAGCGGTGGTGTGTCCACACCTCAGACTCATAAGGGTTTGCCTAAGAAGACGGAGAAATTGAAGCTCCTGTAATTGTTTTTCAGCTTCATAGAAGGCAACATGAAAGGCATTGTTAACAGAATCATACCTAATAGGATTCAGACATGCAGGATGGTAAGCCAAAACCTTTTTGCTCAACCATTTCAGGTCGTCTTGAATATCTTCAGGAGAAAAATAATTATCCGGATGTTGTCCAAATCCAATTCCAAAAGAACCTACCCAAAAAATGAAAAAGAATACTACTTTCAATTTAGCATTGGTACACTTTTGAAAATTTTCATTTTTTCTCAAAAAAAGAGAAATCTAAATTTAATTTTTGATTCGTCAATTATTAGAAATTGGCGTGCTATTAATGGTTTTGACCATTTCCTCGCGAAGTATTCTCAATTGCCTAAATGCTGAACTAACATCGTCTGAAGGAAGCCTGCATATATTGTCCTGACATACATAAATTTGAGTTTGACCTTCTTCGCCTTTTCTATTTTCTAGTAATGGGAGTTTGCTCTCACCAACAGTTCCACAAATTACCTTGTTTGGAAAAAAGATCTTATCGATCTCCTTTTTGTATTTCATTGCATTTCGGCCAACAAATGCAATTTCAACCAAAGGAAATTTGTCCATTAACCAGACTTGAAGCCAATGTGACATATATCTTCCCTCTGCAAGAATTAATGGCTCAGTTTCCTGAAGCATTCTTTTTACTATATTATCATACTTTTCGTCGCCAAAAAGTGCGGCTAATCGCTTTAAAGCCATAGCCATAGCGGCATTTGAAGATGGAATGACATTGTCCATAATTTCTTTTTTTCTGGCTATAAGTTTTTCGCTTACATTAGAGGTAAAATGAAACAAGCCTTCTTCAGAATCATAAAAATGTGTAATGGAATAATCAGCCAATTTTTTAGCAGTATTTAACCAATTTTCATGAAAGGTTGCCTCATACAAAGCAACTAATGCTTCAATTGTAAACGCGTAGTCATCCAGAAAGCCATCAATACTTACTTTGCCTTCTGTATAAACATGCCAAAGTTTGCCATCCGATTCAAGCATTTTTTCTGAAATGAAGGTGGCATTATCATAGGCAAGTTTGAGCATCTCTGGTTGATCAAAGGTTCGATATGCATCAATTAACCCCTTGGTCATTAATGCATTCCAACTAGCCAGGATTTTATTGTCCAGACTTGGTTTTACCCTTTGATCTCGGGCTTCCAATAGTTTTCGTTTACTTTCTACAATATATTTATGCATATCCGAATGGCTTCGGTTGCTATACAACATTGTGAAATCTTCTTCCGAGACTGTCCTCCAAAGTACGTTTATTCCATGCTCGAAATTACCTTCTTCAGTAACTTGATAAAAGCTACAAAATTCTTCACCTCCCGGACCTAAAATTTCAAGAATCTCAGATTTCGTCCATGCATAATATTTGCCTTCAACTCCTTCGCTGTCAGCATCCAGAGCGGAATAGAATCCACCTTCATCAGATGTTAGTTCTTGCTTTAGAAAATTAACAATGCCAAAACAAACATCCCTATTCAAAATATCAAGTGTGGCACCATAGGCATGGCTATATAAGGAAAGTAATTGAGCATTGTCATACAGCATTTTTTCGAAATGTGGAACCTTCCACTCTCCATCAACAGAATATCTTGCAAAACCACCACCTAGCTGATCTTTGATACCTCCATAGGCCATTTTCTCAAGGGTCGTTGTAACCATTTTTAGCGCATCCTTATTTTCTGTCAAATGATGATAAAACAAAAGAAAATCATAAACACAAGGCATTGGAAATTTTGGCGCTGAACCGAAGCCGCCCCATTCGGTGTCAAATTCATATTTAAATTTCTCAAAAATACCTTCTAAAACCTGAAGCGTATTTTGATTCTTAACATTTGTAGAGAACCTGTTTGACATTCGTTTAAGCTCAGAAACGTAAAGCCCCTCCTGTAATTCAATTCCTACTTTTTGTAATTCTTCTGGTCTTTTTTGCTGTGCCACAGATATTTCATTTAAAATTTGAAGCCACTGATCTGGTGGGAAATAAGTACCACCATAGAATGGCAGTTGGTCTGGAGTTAAAAAAACATTCATGGGCCAGCCTCCCCTTTGGCCCATTAAATGAAGAGATTCCATATAAATCTGGTCCAGATCCGGACGTTCTTCTCTATCAACTTTAATATTTACAAAATGTGCATTCATTACAGATGCAATGGCCTCATTTTCAAAACAATTTTTCTCCATAACATGGCACCAATGACAAGCTGAATATCCGACAGAAAGTATGATTATTTTATTCTCTTCAACAGCTTTTGACAATGCATCTTCACCCCATGGATACCAATCAACCGGATTGTGAGCGTGTTGTAAGAGATAAGGAGAATGACTATTTATCAGCCTGTTAGGCATACTATGTTAAATAAATTAATTGCAAGTATAACCAAGAAATTTGGGAGCTTGTTCCAAGAAAAAATAAAAGTGGGCTAGATTGGTTTGATGCTAAATTATCAATAAAAAAATGAACTTATATTTTTTAAGAATTTATACTTTTAAAATGAATGACAAAATGCTAATTGCCAACTGAATTTTAATTATTGGCTTGACAATTTTTTATCCCGCAAGTCATTTAATATAAAAAAGTTATGGAAACTGAAATTGATATTCAGGCTGAAAACAAAGAAATCGTAAGCCGGTATAAAAAGCTAATAAAATCTGTGAGGCCACTGATGAAGGACGATGACTCCAAACAGGTTAGATTGGCATTCAGGACTGCAATGGAGGCGCACAAGGAAATGCGTAGGAAATCAGGAGAGCCTTATATTTTTCACCCTATTGCAGTTGCCCAAATTTGTGTAGATGAAATTGGTTTAGGACCAACAGCAGTTATAGCTGCATTGCTTCATGATGTAGTCGAGGATACCGACATGGAGCTCAAAGACATTGCAAAGCTTTTTGGGAAAAAGGTGGCTCAGATTATTGACGGACTTACTAAAATTTCAGGAGTTTTTCAACAAGGAAGTAGCCAGCAGGCTGAAAATTTCCGAAAGATGCTCTTAACGCTTTCAGAGGATGTACGGGTTATTCTTATAAAGATTGCAGATAGGTTGCACAATATGAGAACTTTAGAGAGTATGCCAAGAAACTCTCAGCTAAAGATAAGTTCTGAAACCATTTTTTTGTATGCACCTCTTGCCCATAGACTAGGACTTTACAGTATAAAGACTGAGCTGGAAGATTTATATTTGAAATATACTGAAGCAGATGTTTATCGGGATATTGCAAATAAAATTCAACAAACTAAAGCTACAAGAAATAAGTTTATTAGGGAGTTTGTTGAACCAATAGATGAAGCATTAAACAATGCTGGTTTCAACTATACGATAAAAGGAAGGCCAAAAAGTATCCATTCTATTTATAATAAAATAAAAAAACAAAAAGTAACCTTCGAAGAAATCTATGATCTTTTTGCAATTCGTGTTATACTTGATACCGAGCTGGAAGACGAAAAGGCTGCTTGCTGGAAGGTCTATTCAATTGTAACAGATTTTTATAAACCAAATCCGGATAGATTAAGGGACTGGGTAAGCACACCAAAAAGTAATGGTTATGAATCTTTGCACGTGACAGTAATGAGCAAAACTGGTCAATGGGTTGAAGTTCAAATCAGGACTGAACGAATGGATGCCATTGCTGAGAAAGGTTTTGCAGCCCATTGGAAATACAAAGAGGCACATAAAGATCAGAATCACAATAGAGAAACTGGAATTGAAGCCTGGATTTCTAAGGTAAGGGAGATGATTGAAAGTCAGGATGGTTCTGCAATTGAGTTTGTAAATGACTTTAGAAACAATCTTTTTTCAGAGGAGGTTTACGTATTTACACCAAAAGGCGATTTGAAAATTTTACCTGCTGGTTCTACTGCATTAGATTTCGCTTTTGATATTCATACCAAAGTGGGGGCTTCCTGTATTGGCGCTAAAATCAACAGTAAACTTGTTCCCATTTCGTATAAACTACATAATGGGGATCAAATTGAAATCTTAACCAGCAGTAAACAAAAACCTTCGGAGGACTGGCTAAAGGTGGTAATAACCAGCAAGGCAGTTTCTAAAATTAAGGATAGTTTAAAGGAGCAGAAAAAGCTGGTAGCGGTAGATGGAAAGGAAATAGTTGAAAGGAAGCTAAAGCAGCTTAAACTAGATCTTACTGAGGATATTATGACTGAGCTCAGAGCTTTTTTTGATTGCAAGACAAATTTAGATTTTTTCTATTTTGTTGGCACTGGAAGGATTGATTCCGGTCAGATCAAAAAGTTCAGAGAAGATAAAATTAAGCGGGATATTCAAACACCAATGGTCATTCATGATGCCAAATCGTTTGAAAAAGAAATCAAGAAAGTAAGAGGGGTTGAATCCGATCAGCTATTGATAGGAGAGAATATGGATAAGTTCGATTATACGCTTGCAAAGTGTTGTAATCCAATCCCAGGAGATGACGTTTTTGGTTTTGTAACGGTTATTGAAGGTATAAAAATACACAGAACCTCCTGCCCAAATGCAGTTGAGTTAATGAGCAATTATGGTTATCGCATTATAAAAGCAAAATGGACGAGTCAAAAAGAACTTGCGTTTCTTGCTGGTCTTCGGATTACAGGTACAGATAGAATGGGATTGGTTCAGGATGTGACTAGAGTAATATCTAATGACCTAAGAGTAAATATGAGATCTATTTCCATTGACACAGATGAAAACATTTTTGAGGGAAAAATTATGCTTTTCGTACACGACACAAAGCACTTGGAACAATTAATCCATAAACTGACTCAAGTGGAAGGAGTTGTTAAAGTAGATCGATTTGATACCTGATATTCAGAATTTTAACTTATAAATTTACTAGTTTTTTTAAGAACCGAATATTTTAAAACTTTGATTTACAGCTCTAAAACTCAATGGAATAAAATTATTTGACAAAGAAAGTATAATAATCCTCAAAAGGATTTGAAATCTGACCAACAATAAGACAGATTTGCAGTCTGTAATCCTTAGTGCCTAAACCTGTATAAGAATTGAAATTTAATAAGTTTTTCAGCCCTTTAAAATTGGCAGTGACAATGGTAATTCTTTCACTGTCATTATTTTCCAGTGCTTTTTCACAAACATTGGAACACACCATAAAAAGTGGAGAAACCATTAGCAGCATTGCTAAAAAGTACAATACCACCCTTGCCAATCTTTATAAACTTAATCCTGAAGCAAAATCTGGTATTAAGGCCGGAGGGGTTTTAAAGGTTTCTGAATCCGCAGTTAAGGAAGATACTGAAGCAAGGCCAAGTGTTACTGCTGGTGAAGACATCAAAGATAAGCATAAGGTTTTGGCTGGTGAGTCTTTTTATAAAATAGCCAAAAAGTACAAAGTATCGGTATCTGATCTTGAAAAATGGAATGGATTTGGAAATTCCGGTCTTAAATCCGGAGCTGAGATTTGGGTTAAATCACCCGAAGGGGATGAAAAGCCAAACGAAAAAATAGCCAAAACTTCTGATAATCATGAGAAATTGGTTGTTAAAAGTGAATCAACGGATGTAACGGAGCATAAAATAGTCAAAGGAGAAACCTTATCCACCATAGCAAAAAAGTATGGAATGACTATTTCGGAAATAAAAAGCATTAATAGCCTAAAAACCAACCAGATAAATCTTGGGCAAATTTTAAAAGTTTCAAGGCAATCAAGTCCGGCTAGCCCAAAAATTGAACCGGAAGCTCCAATAAAGCAACCAGTTGAGCCAGCAAAAAAGGTAAAGGAGCCCGAACAAATTTCAAAAGTTGAACCGAAAAAAGAAGAGAAGCAAAATTTGGAAAAAGAGGCACCAGCGGTAATCCAAAATATAACCAGTTCTGAACCTGAAAAGGAAATTATTGAAACCAGGGCTAACACTGGAAGTATTCGGGAAGTAAATAACTCATTAGGCTATACAAGAGTTGTCGAAACAGGTTTTGCTGAGGCGATAGAAGGAGATGTAAACAGTAAAAAACACCTTTGTTTGCATAAGACTGCGCCAACAGGATCAATCCTCCAGGTAAAAAATGAAGCCAATGGTCAATCTGTTTTTGTAAAAGTCATAGGAAAATTACCAGAAACAGGTTCAAACGAAAAATTGATTATCAGAATTAGCCGCCAGGCTTATGATCGATTATTGGCTGTCGGTAAGCGTTTTGCAGTGGAAGTAAGCTATCCTGAAAGCCAATAAAGCCAATCTGATTATTTACCAAAAAATCAAATTTGAAACATTGACCTAATATAGATCAATGTTTTTCTTTATTCTTGCGATTCAAATTTTCTAGTTTTATTATTTACCAAACCAATCAAATCAAACCAAATACATGGATTTTTCAACAATTTCTACGCTTGATATTATCGTTTTCGTAGGCTACTGTCTTCTTGTTGTCGGAGTAGCATTGTATGTCTCCAGAACAAAAAAAGGGGAAGAAAAAAGCTCTGCCGATTATTTTATGGCAGGTAATTCTTTGCCCTGGTGGGCAATTGGAACAGGTTTAATTGCAGCAAATATAAGTGCTGAACAGCTTATTGGAATGACTGGATCTGGTTTTGCAATAGGATTAGGCATAGCGACTTATGAATGGATGGCTGCTGCAACACTACTTATAGTTGCAAAATATTTTGTTCCCATTTTTCTTGAGAAAAAGATTTTTACCATGCCTCAGTTTCTTGAGTTGAGGTACGACAATAGGGTAAGAACATCTTTGGCAATTTTTTGGTTGTTTCTTTATGTGTTTGTTAACCTGACTTCAATTATTTATTTGGGAACTATTGCAGTTAAAGGAGTTTTAGGCTTAGAGGATACGGTTCAAAATACACTTATAATTGCGGGTATAGTAGCTTTGTTTTCAACAATATACACCCTTTCAGGAGGCTTAATGGCTGTTGCCTGGACTGACCCCATTCAGGTGTTTTTCCTCATTGCCGGAGGTTTGGTTACTACTTATCTTTCCTTAGACCACATTTCTGGTGGACACGGAATTATTGCTGGTTTTCAGGAACTTTACCACAGAATAGGTCCTAATAACGAGGCTGGAGTTCTCAATAAATTTGATATGATTCTGGATAAAAGCTCACCATTTTATAAAGATCTTCCAGGTATTACGGTGCTAGTTGGTGCCATGTGGATTACCAATCTTAATTACTGGGGTTGTAACCAATACATTACCCAAAAGGCTCTGGCTGCAAAGAGTTTAAAAGAAGCCCAAAGAGGTCTTGCTTTTGCTGGTTATTTAAAATTGCTTATGCCTCTGATCGTAGTTATTCCAGGCATGATTGCTTTTGTTTTAAATCAAGACCATGACCCAAAATTGGTTTCTGAAATAACCAAACCTGATAATACATATCCAATATTATTAAATTCATTTTTGTTTCCAGGTGTTCGGGGAATCGCTTTCGCCGCCCTATTTGCGGCAATTGTTGGGGCAATTTCTTCCAAAACGAATTCTATTGCTACCATATTTACTATGGATATTTATAAGCAGTTTTTTAATAAAAATGCTTCTGATAAGTCTTTGGTTATGACAGGAAGGTTAACAACCTTAATTGCTTTGTTGTGTGCAATTCCTGTAGTTCCAGTTTTAGGTAGCTTCGATCAGGTGTTTCAATACATTCAGGAATACACAGGTTTTGTTTCCCCAGGAATTTTCTGTATTTTCTTTTTCGGATTGTTTTGGAAAAAAGCAAGCGCAAATGCGGCCGTGTGGGTTGCCTTGTTGACCTTGCCAGTCGCCATTGGGTTTAAATTTGGAGCAGAAACTGTTCCCTTCCTTGATCGAATGGGTTATACCTTTTTGATATTATCGATTGTAATGGTAATTATTTCCATGATGGACAACAAAGAAAATGCTGATCCTAAAGCCATTGATATTCAAGATGCTGTTGGAAGTTCAGCGCTTGACATTAAAGGTGGAATCAAAAGATCAATTTTTTATACCGATACACTTTTTAATATTTCAGCTATCGGCATTTGTATTATTCTTATTATTCTTTATTCTGCATTCTGGTAATACTTGGAATTTTTAAGAATAAAAGCCCTTGGTGATCCAATCACTAAGGGCTTTTATTCTTAAACAATCTCCTGATAATCAACTAATAATTAAGGCTTTATAGGATTTTGCATTAGTCACCTATAAAAGAAAATGCATAGAAAAAATCAATGATTATTAATAACATTTGGCCATTCAATATTTGCAAAAAACCATTTGATGTCTTTGTTCCTTAATGGTTGGTTAATAATTGTTAAACCGCTTTTAAGATCAAAAATTAGCCTTCACATTTGTAGCACGAAAACAAATCTGATTTAACTGATTTTTAATTTCACATGAAAAAAATTATTACCTCGGTTGCCCTTCTTGCAGTGATTGCTTTGGGAGCCAATGCACAAGACAAAAAGCCAGCTCCAACTCCTGCGCCAGCAGCACAACCAGGAAACATGGCTGCATTCAAATGGGATGCAACTACTTTTGATTTTGGTAAAATTCCTCAAGGAAAGCCAGTTACACATGAATTCAAATTTACCAATGTTGGTAAAGTTCCTTTGGTTTTGAGTTCAGTAAACGCTTCTTGTGGTTGTACCACTCCTGATTGGACAAAAGATCCAATTGCACCAGGAAAATCTGGATCTGTTAAAGCTACTTTTAATGCAGCTGCAGGTGGCGCTTTTAACAAAAGCGTAACTGTAAATGCAAATGTGGAAGGTGGAGCAACTTATTTAACTATTAAAGGTGAGGTAAACCAACCGCCAGCTGCTGCACCAGCTGAGACCAAATAAGCAACAACGCGAAAGCTGATCGGAGTCTGGGAGATTTCGTGATAAAAACCCCTCTTTCACCAGGAGGGGTTTTCTTTTTTTACCAGAATTCTAACTATTTTAATCCCTGGATCAAATTCAATTCAACCTTCCTTGGTTTTTCTGCCTTTCTTTCAATAAGATATGCCTTCTCACCTACGAATTTGATATTGCTAACCCCCGCAAAACTTTCTGGAACCTCGGTTAAGAAACAAACATACTTTTTAGTAATAGATTGCCCTGTTTCTATCCATTCATAGGATTTGCGGCCATGAAAAGTTACACAATTATCTATCAATGTTTTATAAGGTTGGCCCAGGCCAGTAGTGCCAAATTCCAGGCCATGGGCAAACGGAGCCCTGTCTTTTTTCCAATGCCAAAGATTCAGCCATGGGTATTCCTTGGTAAGAAAAATATAACCTAAAACCAGCTTTTGATCGGGATTGGTGGCAGTTACCCATCCAATTTTAGTTGTATCGTTAAAGATATGAGTACTGACATAACCCCGATCGTCGTTCACCTTCCTCAGATCTGCAAAACCATCGGTTAAGTGACCTTCTGGAAAAGTAAATTCAGATTTTTCCAGGTTTGTATAATCAGCCCTTTGGTCAAAGCCAAGTGTTGCGTTGCAATCAATTAAAGTAGAGGGACTTAGAAAAGGAGCACCAATTGTAGGGTGTTGAGTGAAATTATAAACCCGATCCAGATTTGCTGTGTTGGTTGCGGTTTCAGTCATTAAAAAACTTTGGCCATCCTTTTGCAATTCTATTTTCCTTGAAACTTTCATTTGTTCCTTAATTTCCTGACATTCAGACTCAGCAACAATACGATCACCCACAATAGTAGGGCTTTTCAAGGTTTTCCAATTCAGGGTATTTATCTCCCCATTATGAGGTATTCCAGCTCTTTGCTCGGCCTCAGATGCTGCTCCCCATCGTCCCATACATAAAAAATGGCCTCTAAAAACTGGACCACCAGTATTTGGTTTTGGCATTTGATCTGGAAGTAAAGTCCAGGTAAAGGGGTTGATATTATGTTTGTTAAGGGAAAAGTGGGTTATCGCAGAACCGGCAGTCTGGATTTCCAGTTTAGCCTTTGATCCCGAAAAGATAAGTGGTTTTCCATCCTGAGCATTTGAAATAGAAAACTTCAAAGCAGACAGTGTAAGAATATATAAAATTGTAAAAAGGACTTTCATATGGAATAAAAGGTTAATTATATGGATACGAATGGATTGTATTTTTTTTCAAAACCAATATCTGTTTTTGGCCCATGCCCGGGATAAACGATTGTATTTTCATGAAGGGTATAAAGTTTGGTGAGGATAGAGTTTTTTAAAATTTCGAAATTTCCTCCAGGCAAATCAGTTCTCCCAATACTTTGCCTGAAAAGCACATCACCAGCCCAAACCTGGCTGGTTTTTTCATGAAAAAAGGCTACATGCCCTGGCGAATGACCTGGGACGAAAATTACTTTAAATACTTCCTCCCCAATTGAAACATCAGAAAGGTCAAAAGTTTTTCCTCCTACGTCGATACCTTTAAAGTCATTAAATCCATAGTTAGGGGCATAAACCTCAACGGCTTTTAATTGAGAGACTTCTGCTTGATTCAAATAATATGGAATGTCCCATTTATCCATACAAAATTGAAGACCGAGAACGTGATCTATGTGGGCATGGGTAAGCCAAATGGCTTTAACTATTAATTCCTTTTCAGAAATAAAGCCTACCAATTTCTGCTGTTCGGCTGTATCATAACAACCTGGATCTATGATCACAGCCTCATTGGCATCATTCCATAAAACATATGTATTTTCTTGAAATGGGTTGAAGACAAAGGTTTTGTGCGATAACATATTGAAGTAATAACTGCAATTTTACTAATCTGAGATTCAATCCCTAGTTTTTTTCTTTAAATCATTTGTCTGAAAGTTTGTGCAGGCTAGTTTTATATGAGATTGCCCATTTAGAAATCGTTGATTTCAATTTGGAATTTACCCATTTAGAGGTCGTTTTTTGATTTCTGTTCAATGGATTAGTTTCTTAAAATTGGTTAATTTAGATCAATCCTTGCTATTTATAGGGTTATTGTCCAATTCAAAAATTATACTTGCATCGCTATTCAGGCAAGAACATATCCTGGGAGCAATTTTTGACACTCAAATTCTTTCGTTTTTAATCATGAAAAAAATCAACTTCAATTGCCTGTTTCAGGTTTTCGTATTCTTTTTCGCTTTTCAATCAGTAATTGCGCAGAGTATTTCACCTGGTAAAAAGAAAAAATCTCCGCAGGGAAAAGCCAAAAATTCATTTGCGGCCAGTGCGAAATCAGAGGATTTTGTTGAAAAAATGGAGAAAGGCCAGGTGAACTGGACAGACCAGTTTATTGAAGCTGAGGGAAATTCAGTTTTTGATACCACGCGATTTAAAATTAAAAACCAGGCAAGATTGATGGCCCAGCGTGGCGCCATTGTAGATGCACAAAGGAATCTTTTGGAGATTGTAAACGGTGTTTTGGTAGAGGGCCAAACTACAGTTAAAGACCTTGTGGTAGAAAGCGATGAAGTAAAATCTAAGGTAAGCGGTTTGCTAAAAGGGGCGGTTCAGGTTGGAAAAACCAAATTTGAAGATGGGGTTGCTACAGTTAGATTACGAATTCCATTGTATGCCGAAGGTCTGGCTCAGGCAGTTGATACCACGGCACATCCAGCACCCGTTCCAAATCCACCAGCAAAAGTTGATTCTTTGCCATCTGAAGTATTTCTGTCTGTTAGTGGGGCTTATAAACCAAGGTTGTTTCCCAATATCACCGATGAGCAAAATAACATTATTATGAATCTGGCAGATTCTTTTGACCCGACAAAAGGAAAAGCGCCACAGATAGTACGACAAAGTCAGGAAATTTTTAATGCTCTTAAAGGTAAAAAGGGAAAGGAATTATTAGAGGCAGCTCAAGACAAATTGGGAAATCTGGTTCTTACCGATAAATCAAAAGAAAGAGTTGAAAAATGGAAACAAGCTGGTTTGCTGGTTTGGGGTGTGATTAAAAAATTGATTTTACCAATATAATTATCATAATGAACAGAATTACAGCAGGGATTTTATTAGCAGTTGTTTTTGCATTTTCTTCGTTTGGGCAAACTTCAACTGTTACGGTTAAAGGTCAGGGCATAAGCAGAAACGATGCTTTGAATGATGCAAGGCGAAATGCAATTGCTACTGGAATTGGCACCAGAGTGCAATCGGAAACACAGATGCAGGATATGGTTGCTGTTCGGGATGCAGTTTTAACCCAAACACAAGGGATTGTCACCAATGAGCGAATTGTTTCAGAGGGCCAGAAGGAAGGTGTTTATGAAATAGAATTAGAAGCCACAGTCAACAAGGATACCTATGAAGCCAATGTGCGGACACTTTCTCAAATGGTAGGTGGCATCCGGTTCCTTACCATTGTAAATCCTGAGCTTGCTTCCAATGGCGAACTGCCTGATTTATATCGTTTTGCGGTAGATAGAGTTAATGAATATTTGCTTCAAAAAAAGTATCGGGTTCTTGAATCTAAACGATATTTCCAGATTTTAAAGGCCACGAAATCCATTTTGGATAAAGATGAAAGTGATCTTAGCTATGAACAAAAAATGGGCATGCTTGCCGATGCACAAATGCTATTTGAAATTGATAAAATCAATGTGGATTTCAGGCCTGGAGCTGGTGCCATTCCGGGGCAAACCAAAGTATTTTTTGATGTAAAGGTTTTTGACAATTGTACGGGAGAATTGCTGGGAACTACCCCTCTGGAATCTGGCTTTGTGATGTTGCCAAACAATGACGCTGCTCAACGTGAGGCTGTTAAATCTGCAGTTGAAAAAGGAATGCCACGTGTACTGTATCTTTTTAACGAAAGCATGGGTTCGTGGATCAACGAAGGAGCGCCCTACAGAGTTAGGATTTATAATGCAGCAAGTCCGGCCTTAACCTCCAGAGATATGCGTCCTTTTAAAAATAAACTGACCAGCAATTCTGATTTTGGTGGAACTTTTGAACCAAACCTGAATAATGGCTATTTTCTGTATAACATTTCCTATAAAAAGCGCTCGGACCAAATGGCTGATCTTTTGATGGATTTTGCAGATGAAACAGAGGCGCTTAAACCATTAAAAATGGATGTTTCTTTTCAGTTTGGCCGGTTTATTTGTTTTACCCCTTCAGCCCAGAAAGATGTCGTAAAACCTCTTCAGATAATTGATAAAGTGCAGGATGAAATTCAAAAGCAGGAAGCTAATCCAGGTATGAAAATAGATGTTCAAGGGGTTATAGATAAACTGCAAAATGAGAAAGTGGAAACGCCTGTTGTTCAAGGGCAACCTAAAATGATAATGGCAGTATCACCTAAAAAACTTCCTAAAAAGGAGCCAGCCAAAAAAGTAAAACCAACCAAAAAATAATATGAAAAACCTGATATTTATTATTCTGATTGCAATTGGAATAAGCTCCTGCTCAAAGAATTACTTCCAGCAAACCTACGCTTCCCCGGCCTACAACAAGGCAAACCGATATAAGCTCATTTTGGTAAAACCAGGTTTTGTTTCTACCAAGCCGATAAACAATGAGGAAGCCTTAAACCGCTGCACATTTCACCTCAGAGCAGAAATTTCAAAGCTCAATTTTGATGTAATGGGCAGCGAAAAGTTTGAGGAAGCCTGCCGTGCCAGAAGTTTTGGTGGCTCTGGAACCGTTACAGAAAGTATTGCTTTGGAAGCTGCCAAAAGTTTGGGTGCCAACACGCTTGCTTTTACTGAAATTACCACTGAATCTATTGATGGCGGACTCCCACTGATGGCCAGCATCCGGATTTTGAACACCTCAGACGGCAGCCAACTTTATACCGGAAAGGCAAGGGCGGACAATCCGGCCTCGCTGGAGGCGGGCTTGGAGTTTGCCATTGAGAAGGCGCTGGAGGGATTGAAGTGAGTTCAGAGTAACAGTATGAAAGAGCAAAATGCCATCCAGATATTTGAAAACTCAAAGGTCAGGTGCCTCTGGGATGCCAGTCAGGAGAAATGGTTTTTCTCCATTATAGATGTTATCGAGGTTCTTACCGGATCAGATCGTTCAAGAAAGTATTGGAATGACCTTAAAACCAAGCTTAAAAAGGAGGGAAGTCAGTTGTCCGATTTTATCGGACAACTGAAAATGAAATCTTCTGATGGTAAAAACTACATGACCGACGTAGCCGATACTGAACAGCTTTTTCGGCTCATTCAATCTGTTCCATCTCCCAAAGCAGAACCATTTAAACTTTGGCTGGCACAAATTGCATCTGAGCGGCTGGACGAATTGCAGGACCCCGAACTGAGCATTGACCGTGCCTTGGAGCAATACCTTCAATTGGGTTATTCCGAAAACTGGATCAACCAAAGGCTCAAAAGTATTGAGGTCAGAAAAGAGCTAACAGATGAATGGAAAAAGCGTGGGATGAAGGAAGGTGTACAGTTTGCTACCCTTACGGACATTATCACAAAATCCTGGGCAGGAATAAACACCAAAGAATATAAAGTGCTCAAAGGTTTGAAAAAGGAAAACCTGAGGGACAATATGACCAACACCGAACTAATTTTGAATATGTTGGCAGAGGCTTCTACCAAAGATATTTCGCAAGCCACCAATCCGGTTTCATTTGAAGAAAACAAAAAGGTAGCCGCCCAGGGTGGAAACGTAGCAAAGGTGGCTATGAAAGAATTGGAAGCAAAAACGGGTAAAAAAGTGGTTACCTCACTGAATGCAAAACAGGTACTGGGAATTCAGGAAGGAGAAGGGAATCTGGGTATTTAATGAAGCTTTTTTAGACCAACAGTGAATAACAAATCTTAACCTTGCCCATTTCACCAAACTTTATTTATTTGCCCAATTAAAAAAGTTCCCATCTGTTTATAGCCTTTTGATGAAAACAATAACCCTCCTCCTTTCCTTCCTTTCTATCTTTTATGGTTTAAAAGCCCAAACCGTTACGGTCACCGATGTAGTGCAGGATGGGCAGAAACTGGTGGTTTCATATGACATTACAGAAGGAACCGGAAACTATGAGGTAAGCTTGTTTTGTAGTACTGATGATGGAACCACTTGGGCCGGACCCCTAAGATCAGTAAGTGGGGATGTGGGGAAAAATATACCAGCCAGCATTGGCAAAAAAATAACCTGGGTGGTTTTAAATGACTGGGCAGCATTAGATGGAAATAAAATTCGTTTTAAAATAAAAGCCAGTAAAGGCGAAAGCACTGTGACAGACATAGATGGAAATACCTACGAAACAGTGAAAATTGGCACCCAAATTTGGATGAAAGAAAATCTGAAAAGCAGCCGCTACGGGGATGGATCTCCTATACCCACAGGCTTAAGCGACAGTGAATGGAGTAAGACCAATTCCGGTGCTTATGCCATTTACGACAATGACCAGGCCAACAAAAATAAGTATGGGAAGCTATACAACTGGTATGCGGTTACTGACAGGCGGGGTTTATGCCCTGCAAACTGGCATGTACCAAGCGATAAGGAATGGAATATTTTAGAATACTTTCTGGGTGGTAAAGATGTTGCAGGCGGCAAAATGAAAACCACAACAGGCTGGAATGATTACAACGGACAAAACGGCAATGGAACCAATGAAAGCGGTTTTTCAGGCCTTCCGGGCAGCAGCCGTAACTACTATGGTATTTACTTCATCATTGGCAACTTCGGCTACTGGTGGTCCTCTACGGAGAACTCTACTACTCTCGCCTGGGGCCGGCACCTGAATTACAACTATGGCGATTCATTCCGGATCGACTACCTTAAGCAAGCTGGCTTTAGTGTCCGCTGCCTCAGGGATTAAAAAGACCCTTTGTCTCTTTGTCCCTTTGGTTTTGACTCCGACGAAGTCGGAAAAATTTTTGAAAATGAAATTCAATTGAAAGAATGAAAAAAAAAATAGGTTATAAAGTTGGGTTTTGGCCAGCATTTAGTTGTTTCTTTTCAGAGGGAAAACTGCGTGGCCTATATGGGCATGAAAGTAAAAATAATATCATAAGGCCCTTAAGCGGCTTCTTATTTCTGATATTTATGCTTGTCAATCATTTGGGGTACACCCAAACAATAGAAGGCATTTCTAAACCCTATTCCTTCCACATTGCTCCGGAACCCCACTACTGCGAAAAACCAAAAGCACCCGCGAATCTCAGCCTCGAAAATGTAAAATTTGAAGATGCCAACCACAACGGCATCATCGAAGCCGATGAAAAATGCACTTTGAGTTTCGATCTTGCCAATTTGGGAAAAGGTCATGCCTGTCAGGTAAAAATGAGCCTCGCAGAAACTGGTGCCGCTAAGTCTGGCATACAACTTCCACCCGCTGAAGTCCTTCAGGAACTTGCCCCAAATGAACGCAAAAAGTATAGCCTCGTTGTGCAAGGAAATATGAAACAAACCAGCGGTCAAATCATATTGGAGCTCACCGCTTTGGAAAAAAATGGTTTTGATGCCGATCCTGTCAAAATAAATGTAACCGTTCAGTCTTTTCTGGAGCCCAAACTTGAAATGGTGGATTCTAAGTTTTCATCCGTTACGGGTTCTATGCAAGCTGGTGTTTCCATTACGCTCCGTGCAGCCATTCAAAATCTGGGGAAAGGCGCAGCAGAAAATATAAAAGTGAAAATAAAACTGCCGGAGACCAATGTGTTTTTGTCAACAGATGAAGTGATAGAAATTCCATCCCTGAAGCCAGGCGAAAGCAAAATGCTGGACTTTGAGTTTGTTGCCAATAAAAGGTACGACCAGCCTACTGTGCCCTGCATCATTACCATCTCAGAAAAGTACGACAAATTTGGCAGCACAAAAACCAACGAGGTAAGCATGAACCAAAAGCTATCTACACCTCAAATGGTGGAGGTAAAAGCAAAGGAAATAAAGACGGAAGTTTATGCGCCCGTTTCTCTCAACTCAGATGTAGATAAGAACCTGCCGGTTTCCAAAACCCAGAACCCCGATGCAGTGGCCGTTGTGATTGGCAATCAGCATTATCTCAAAACAAAGTCTGTGGATTATGCCCTTAATGATGCTGCAAGCATAAAGAATTACCTGGTGCAGATATTGGGTTTTCGGGAAGGCAACATTCTCTATTTCAACGATGCCACTTTGGATGATTTTTACACCATTTTCGGTAGGGAAAAGCAAAAAGGCATGTTACACGACCGTGTAAAACCCGATTTAAGCGATGTGTTTGTTTACTACAGCGGGCACGGTGCGCCAGATTTGGGAGAAGGCTCAGAAAGCAAAGGATATATTGTGCCGGTAGGTTGCAATCCCAATTATGTGGCCCAGGGTGGTTATTCGCTGGAAACATTTTACAACAACCTGGAAAGACTACCTGCCAAATCGCTCACTGTCGTTTTGGACGCCTGTTTCTCTGGAGAAGACCTGATACAGAAAGCCTCGCCAATGGTCATCCGGACAAAATATCCGGAAGTGAAGAAGGCAATGGTGCTGGCTTCCAGCAAAGAATCCCAGGTTTCCAATTGGCATGTGGAACAACAGCACGGTCTCTTTACCTATTTCTTCCTGAAAGCCATCCAGAAAAAGGAACTCTCTGACAAAAACAAAGACGGCAAACTGACTTTGGAAGAGATTTATCAGTTTGTTAGCGATCAGGCTGAAGGAGTTCCATACCATTCCCGCCTGATGTATGGCAGTCCAAGGGAGCAAAATCCTATGTTGATAGGGGCAGACAAATCCAGGGTTTTTGTGGATTTTGGCAAGTAAAAATTTGTTAACATTTCCTTCAGCTTTCAAAAAAGAGGGCTGAGTAAAAAGTAATTTTTACCTTTGGCCCATGGCAACCAAAGAACTGATAGAACAAATAAACCAGCTTCCTGAAGAAAAACTGGAAGTGGTTGAAAAGCTTGTGAAGGAGCTTTTAGAAGAATCGCTTCCTGAAAAAAAAGGTGGTGTAATTCTTGGTCTTGCAAAAGGTCAATTCAAAATGCTGGATGGTTGGAATGATCCTATACCTGGTTTTGAACCTTATATGCCAGAATAATGAAATTCATAATAGACTCGCATATTCTAATATGGAGCATTTCAGAAAAGGAAAAACTATCTGAAAGGCAAATAGCTTTACTTACTTCGAGTGAAAATGAAGTTTTTGTTTGCTCGGCCTCTTTTTGGGAGATTTCAATAAAGCTATCATTAGGTAAATTTGAAGCAATAAAGTCATTGGGAGATTTATTTACAGAAGTCAAAAAATCTAAAATTCAGGTTCTTGAAATGCAAGAGCAAGATTATTTGGTCTTAGCAACTTTACCGTTTTTTCACAAAGACCCTTTTGACAGGGCAATCATCAGCATGGCGATGGCTAGAAATATTCCAGTCATTTCTGACGATCAGTACTTTGAAAAATATGAAATCCAACTCATCAAATGAAAAAAGTCCTTCTACCATTTCTATTCATTCTCAATTTCTCAGTTGAACTTTTAGCCCAGTTCGATACCGATTCCTTGCCGCCAATTGCCGTAATGGACGTTATCACCTGGACTATTGGTCGATCTTTTAGAAAGGAAATTCGCAATGCAAAAGTTCCCTTAGGGGCAAAAATTTATGCGCTACCTTTTCGCTGCGAAAGAGCAGGTGTTGATACCTTTAAAACACCTTTGGGTATGAAAATTTCTGCTGAATTGTCTTTCAAATTCAAGCGGCTGGCTCAGGAAAGGAAGTTAAAGAAATACAATTTAAATGTGATATCACCAGACAATGAAAACAAACAGTTGTTTGAGCTGATGGCCAAAAATGTAATGCCACCAGAAAATATGGCAGCGGAATCAGAATTCTGGAAGAACGTGGCTCAGGGCCAAAGACCAGATTACTATATGGTCGGGAAATATGAAATTATTGGGGATTACAAAGCTGTACGTGTCAGCCAGGTGGAACTGATTAAAGACGCTCTGAACCCAAAACTGAAAGATTATACTGATAAAATAACATTGACAGATGCCGATTTTAATTTTGAGGATGAGACTGAAAAAGAAGCATTTAAGAAAATGGATGGCAATGTTGGCGTGATAGATGACAACTATGCCCGATTGGTGCGACTCGCTTCAAAAGGGCAATTTGCAACAGCCAATATTGTAGATGAAAAAACGGATCTACCTATTTCTCTGGATACGGATTTGAAGGTTGGGAAAGGTTATCAACTAAAAGTGGATCTCAATCAGGACGCATTTTTATACGCCTTTTATTACGAAAGCAACGATTTGACCGGCAATAAAATGTACATGGTTTACCCATTTGAAAACGGCCAGAAGAATTTCATGAAAAAAGGCAGCATCATGTTGCCAGATGACGAAAATGTTTTTGCGCCTTCGGAGCCAGCTGCCAATCAGGTATTCATAAAACTGATCGCTTCAAAGAAAAAACTTCCTCTAAAAATTACAATCAGTCCGGAAGGATACAAATATCTGGCACCAGAGGATTGCGCAAAATTCGTGGCCGCAATGGAGAAAATACCTTCTGCAGAGATAGATTCAAATAATTTGATCAGAGGGGTCCAATAAAATATTAACCCGACGGCAAAAGAACAATATTTGGTTATGCAGCATATTTTATGTCTTTGTGATGGAAATATTTTTTAACTCTTTCAGGCTTGCTCACCAGTAGTTCCATATGATTTTGCACGTTTTCTT
>JBIPOE010000159.1:0-3410 GCA_044379485.1 Catalimonadaceae bacterium | reverse complement strand
TAGTACCATTTTGCGGGATGAATGGGGCTACAGAGGCTTTGTCATGAGTGATTGGTTTGCCGGACAAAATGCCGCTGCTCAATTAAAAGCCGGCAATGATCTGGTTATGCCCGGTACGCCAAGTCAAATTGAGGTGGTTCTGGCTGCCCTTAAAAATGGCACACTCAGCCAGGCAGATCTGGACCGAAATGTGGAACGTGTACTTAAGATCATGCTTCAAACGCCCACTTTTAAAGGGTACAAACCTTCCAATAAACCTGATCTAAAAGCGCACGCTCAGGTGGCCAGAGATGCTGCAACAGAAGGAATGATCCTGTTGAAAAATGAAAAGAATGCGCTGCCTATTTCAAAAAGCGTACAAAAAATTGCCGCATTCGGAAATACCTCTTACGATATTATCACCGGAGGCACTGGAAGTGGTGACGTGAATGAAGCCTACTCTGTTTCTCTTGAAACAGGGCTTAAAAATGCTGGATACTCCATAGATCCGGGTTTGCAAAACACATACAGTCCATATATTACACAAGCTAAAGCGGCTCAACCTCCTAAAAAATCGTTTTTTGACCTGCAGGCACCTATCGCCGAAATGACCTTAAACAAAGCCGTTTTTACGGAACAGGCTGCCAGCGCAGATATTGCCATTGTTACCATTGGCCGAAATGCCGGTGAGTTTCAGGACCGTAAGTTGGAAGGCGATTTTTACCTGACTGCCGCAGAAAAAGTATTGCTCAAAAGTGTGTCTGAGTCCTTTCATGCGGTGGGGAAAAAGGTGATCGTGATCCTCAACACCGGTGGTGTCATTGAAATTGCAAGCTGGCGCGACCAGGCTGATGCAATTTTACTGGCCTGGCAAGGCGGACAAGAAACGGGCAATGCCATTGCCGATATCCTTTCAGGCAAGGCAAATCCTTCCGGCAAGCTCGCTACGACCTTTCCAATGGATTACCCCGATGCCCCATCAGCAAAAAACTTTCCGGGGATTCCGGCTGAAATGCCCACTGAGATCACTTACGAAGATGGAATATATGTCGGATACCGCTTTTTTGATTCCTTTGGCGTTCAACCCGCTTATGCCTTTGGCTACGGACTTTCGTACACCAGTTTTGAATACAAAAACCTAAAAATCAGCTCAGGCCAGTTTTCAAAAAGACTAACCCTGACCCTGGATATAACCAATACAGGCAATTCAGCAGGCAAAGAAGTCGTGCAGGTTTATGTAAGCGCACCTTCGGAGAAACTCGACAAACCAAGCCAGGAACTTCGGGCATTTGCCAAAACCAAATTGCTACAACCCGGAGAAAGCCAAAAGCTGAGCTTTACCCTGGAGGCAAGAGATTTAGCTTCTTTCAACCCTACCCTATCAGCCTGGGTAGCAGATACCGGAAAGTATTCAATAAAAGTAGGAGCCTCCAGCCGTGATATCCGTCAAACAACCCAATTCTCGTTGGCGAAGGAGATCCTGGTAGAAAAAGTGAATCGTGTGATGGCTCCGGCAAGCAGGATACCCGTGTTGAAAAATTGACCTAAAACCTAAATTGAGCTCCTGCCCTCAAATATAGTACATCAAAAGCGGGGGTAGCTGCAGAGAAGTCTTTGGAATAGTCGGCCCACAAACTAAAGGTCCAATTAGGAATGTCTTTTTCAAGTCCTAAGCCAATTTTCCATTGATTGCTCAGCCATTGTGCTTTGAATTTTTCTGCGGTATACCTTGCGGGATGGTTGTGTGGATCAGGCAAGGGTCCCGGGTTATCATCTTCAAACTTATAGGTCACCAGGGAAGGAGACACCCGCACCCAATCGTGCATCATGCGTATGGAAGGTTGAAGCCAGCACTTAACCGGAAAATGGTACCGGAGGCCCAGTGAAAATTGCTGTCGACGGGGGGAAATTTCTACCAAAACCAATTTTGGCTGGTGTGGAGGCCCACCCATTCCTCCATCGGGAGGCTCAGGGAAGGTATCATGGGGTGGATGGAATTTAGGCACAAATCCCTTTGTAGAAACTTCATGATGCAGCCAGTCAATGGACCCGATCACCCAAAGCGAACGTAAGGCCTTCACTTCCACCGAAATACCTTGTCCCCGAAGGGCAGAAACACCTTTGTGCTTCGGCTGCACAAAACCAACCGTGGCATGCCCTCCAATTCTGAACCTGTTTTTTGAAGGGGAGGCCGGTTTGATCTGAGCTGCCGGAACGGCCTCAGGAACGATGATCTCTTTTGACGCTTCAGCAACTGCCACCTGGGAATCATTCGGGGGGACTTTGTTTGTCAGGGTATCCTCCAGGATTTTAGGGATAGCTATTTCAGTGCTGCGGGAAATCGTGGAATCCAGGCCGATAGGTTCATTTTTAAGAATCTCTATTTTTTCTAAGCCAACTATTGTTTTTCCCAGGGTATGCATCACGATCTCCTCTTTTACTGGAGACGGAGCCCGGGGAGTCAGATTAACACCGGATTGCTCCATTTTTACTGGGTCATCGGAGGTCTGCAATGGACTGACATACTGGGGCGATCTATCCTTAGCGGATCTTTCTAATAGTTTTAACGGCTCATTAGATGAAGTACGTTCAGCATCTGCGGGCGCTGATGTTGGAGCGTAAGTTTCTTCCAAAGCAACTTCTCTGTGGCTTTTTTTCACCGCTTCCAGTTGTTTTTCCATGGATGATCTCTCCGTCTGTAGCGCTATTAACTCCTGACGAAGTGCTTCGTTCTCTCGCTGGGAGCCCCTGTTTTCCCACCATAAAAGGCCCGCTACTGCGATAGCGACGAAGGCCGCGATCTGCCACACACGCAGTCGCGGGCTATTGCCTCGCACCATGCCCGAATCAAAGGCATCGAGCCTTTGAGAAATCTGCTTCCAGTTTTTACCCCGATTCGGGAAATTGGATTCTTCTTCAAGTTTTTTAGCAAAAAAATCGTCTAAGTCGCTCATAATCAATCGAAAAATTCAAATTCTGTTTTCAAAAGTATTTTTAAATGTTGTCTTGCCCGTGAAAGATTTGATTTGGAAGCGCCCACACTTATACCCAGCGCGCTGGCAATTTCTTCGTGGGAAAAACAATCTACCACGGCAAGATTGAATACCGTCCGATAAGCTGGGGGCAGGCGGTCGAGCATGGTCCAAATCTGTTCACGGGTGAGTTCTTCTTCTATAGCGGTCGGGGAAACTGGATCGTGCCAGGGCTGAAGCTCCGTTTCAGGAAGCAGGTTCATATTTGCCCGAAGCCGGTCAATGGCAGTATTAACAATAATCCTTCTTAGCCAGGGACGAAATGGTTGTCCCCCGGAAAAAAGATGGATCTTGGTAAAAACCTTGAAAAATGAATCGTTTACAACCTCCTCGGCTGTTTCAGCATTGCCCATGTATCGTCTTCCAATCGTCATGGCATAATTATAATACTGGGCAAAC
>JBIPOE010000101.1:0-11180 GCA_044379485.1 Catalimonadaceae bacterium | reverse complement strand
CCCCGCAGTACACAGGGCTACACGAGATGGACTTTCCGGCAAGTTATCGACAGTTAGCCCTCTTTCCGGGACTACAAAAATATTGGAAAAATCTTATTCTTAAATTTGGTTTTTAAGACAGTACCTCAGGATAGGAAATAATGTTAAGGGTCTTCGACCCGATTAAACTTACAATTTTATATTCCACTGTCCCACAAATTACCCAACCACATCACGACAATCGGCGATGTTAAAAATACAACGCCTACATACCCTTAATCTTCTCCTTTAAAAACTCCAGAAAAGGCGCTGCAAATTCTTTCCTTCTAAGCGCAAATTCTACGGTGGTTTTTAAAAAATCCAATTTGTTGCCAATGTCATACCGGTTGCCTTCTATCGTACAGCTATAAATGGGCTCCGACTTCAAAAGCAAAACCATCGCATCTGTCAGCTGAATTTCGTTCCCTTTTCCTTTGGCAGTATGCTCCAAGGCATCAAAAATTCTGGGGCTTAATATGTATCGTCCTGCTATGGCCAGGTTCGATGGTGCAGATTCAATGGACGGTTTTTCTATGAGAGAATCCAGCTCCAAAATACTATCAGACAGTTTTTTACCGCCAACTATGCCATATCGGTTTACCTTGTCTCTGGGCACTGTTTCCACAGCTACCACAGAATGTCGGTATTGGTTATAGACATCAATCAATTGTTGGGTCACCGGAATTACAGAATCCATAATGGTATCTCCCAACAAAACCGCAAAAGGCTCATTGCCAACGTGATGTCTGCAATAAGAAATGGCATCGCCCAGACCGTTCATTTCTTTTTGCCGCACAAAATGGATGTTGGCCATATCAGCCAAATGCCGCACCTCGTCATACATGGCCTCGTCTTTTTCCCTCAGTTTTTCTTCCAGTTCAAAGTTCCTGTCAAAGTGGTCTTCAATCGCTCTTTTCCCACGACCTGTTATAATCAGGATATCCTCAATACCAGAATCGACTGCTTCCTGCACCACATATTGTATGGTGGGCGTATCTACAATTGGCAACATTTCTTTGGGTGAAGCCTTGGTTGCAGGCAAAAATCGGGTGCCAAATCCGGCAGCAGGAATCACAGCTTTTCTAATCATTTTATTGTTTTGGTTATAATTTTCAATTAGTTATAATAGGGCTTTATCACCCTTGCGTTTATCTTTTTCAATGAAATCTGAAGTTTGTTCAGCATCTCATCGTCTTCATACATGCCAATTATGGAACCTCCGGATCCGGTAAATTTGGCCGATGCACCTGTACTTCTTGCCGTATTCACCAGTTCCATATTCGAATCGCTGATGTTCATAATCTTGCAGCGGTTGTCAAAGTTTTCGTTAATCAGCAGATTCAGTTTTCGGTAATCCTGATTTTGAATGGCCACTTTTCCTTCTTCTGCAATTTCAGCAATCCTGCCCAAAGTATCGATCACAAGTTGATCTCCTTTTTCATAACGGTTTTTGATGTCGTTCAACACCTTTCCGCTCACCTTGCTCAGATCCGTTTTGTAGGCGATGTATAGTTTCGGAAGCTTTGAAACATCCAAAGTTTCATACTTACCAAAGCCAGTTTGTAATAGATTTTCCTTTTCAAAATCCATATACACACACCCTTCAAAAGACTGAATCACACGGTCTTGCAATCCTGCCGTAATACCCATTTCTTCTGTTTCTGCTTTCAGAGCCAGATTGGCCAACATATGTGGTTCAATGTCAATTCCATAAAATTTCATCAAAGCCCGCAAGGTTGATATCACAATTGCAGAGCTACCCGCCAAACCAACTTGCCGGGGAATAGATGAATGATATCGGATTGTAAAATTCCGGTTGGAAATCTTAAGATCGTGCTTTTCGCAATGGTCCAGAAACTTTTTAATCGCTGCTTTTATAATCGGAATGCCACCATTGTATCCCGTTTGTGAAACCGTTTCCCGTAGGTGATAAATGTTCGAAAACGTGTTACTATCAGATTCTTGGGGTTCTATATGCAATTCCGGCGACTCATATAGCAAGACCTGAGCGCCAAAATTTTTAACAATTAGAGAAATGGTTTTTCCGAAATATCCATCAGAAGGATTTCCAAGCAATCCAGCTCTGGCATAAGCCCTGGCATCAATGATCATTTACGTTGTTTTGGTTCGCGAAAGTAGAAGAAAATAATAGTTCTGTGTGGTCCTATTTTTTCATCAATTCCCTAATAACCACGCTGGACACCACACAACCAAAAACCGCTGGCATATAACTAATGGTGCCAATCAGAGATTTTTTTGGATTTCCCTCTGGTGCCAGAATTATCCTGCTTTGATCCGCAAGCTCAGGACTCCAAACAACAGTTAACTTTCTGTTTTTCAAGCCCATTTGACCCAATCGTTTGCGTACATAGTAAGCCAGATTGCAATTGTAGCTTTTCCATAAATCACTTACCTGAACTTGCGTTGGGTCCACTTTTCCTCCTGCACCCATTGAAGAAACCACCCGAAGTCCCAATTCAAAACACTTTTTAATCAGGAAGACTTTTGGCGATAAGGTATCTATGCAATCCACAACAAAATCATATTTTTCAGAAGTCAGTATGTCAAAAGTGTGGTGTTCACGTAAATATTCCGGAACGGATCTTAACTTAATCTCTGGATTAATGTCCAGAATCCTTTCTGCCAAAACATCCGATTTTAACCTGTTTTCGGTGCTAACCAATGCCGGAAGTTGCCTGTTTCTGTTACTTGCTTCTACCGTATCTGCATCTACAATGGTCATTTTCCCAACACCTGCCCGGGCAATCATTTCTGCACAAATGCCACCTACGCCACCTAAACCAACAACCAACACATTGGCATCCATAAGTTTACGAATGGGTTCATCGCCAAGCATCAGCTCCGTTCGACTCATCCAGGCTGGAATTTGTTCTGTCATTTTTCGATGGAATTTTCGCCAAAATTGTGAAATGCATTTTTGCCAAAAAATTCTAATGCATTTTTTTTCAAAAGTGATTCAATCGAAGCCAGATCAAGTCCTAAAATGGATGCTGCTTTTTCATACACCTGCTCAATAGTAAATGGTCCGGTATCGGTTTCCAGCAATAGCCGATTTAGATTAACTTTTAATATAAGCTCTTGAATCTTCAGGTTTTGAAAAATACTGTTTCCAAAAGAAAAGTAAGAAGTTTCAAACCGGGATAAGCCTTTCAAAATCTCCTCATTTCCAAGAAAACCATGAAAGAGCATGGGAACTTTTGAATTTTTACAAAATGGAATAAATTCATAATAGGCTTTCACACAATGGATAATAATTGGTAATGATTTCTTTTGGGCCAATTCAAATTGAAAGGTCCAGGCTGCCAATTGTTGGTTCCAGGGGATTTTACAAACTTTATCTAAACCCGTTTCTCCAATGGCCACAACATTTTTTGCTTCCAAAGCAGCGCTTATTTTTTCTGCCAGTTGTGAATTAAACCGATCCGAATGCCATGGATGCAAGCCAATTGAAATGGGGTATTCCAAGGTTTCCAGTTTGGTTTTATCAAAAAGGTGGAATGCATTTCTGCAAATCCATTCCATAGAAAAACCTGATTTTTTATGGCTGTGGGCGTTTATGAACAAAATTTTTCGTTTACAATCAGGTTCAATACTAATAAAAGGATAGACAACAGTTTCAAAACATGTAATTTTGCCTTGATTTGGAAAACCCCCTTTTTAGTCGGATTCAAAGGCAGCTAACCCGCAATCAGCGTTTTATATATCAACTGGGAAGTAGCTATGCACTTTTGGGCCTCAATATGGTGGCTATGTTTGTGCTTACGCCAACGCTTCTGCGCAGTCTTGGTAAAGAAAGCTATGGTATTTGGCTTGTGCTTTTTGGCATCACCAATTTTTTTAATCTTTCTTCTTTTGGTTTTGGGCAAACTTTTACCTTGGAACTCATAAAAAAACAAGGTAAGCAAAAGGAAATCAACAAGTTGGTCAATACACTTTTGTTTTCTCTCTTGTTTTTTGCCTTGGCTACTTTCCCCATTTTTCTTTTCGTTCAGTTTGCGCTTTTAGGTTCTGTTATCAAAATTTCACCAACTTTTTTACCGGAAGCCTCCAGAAGTTTTTGGTTGGTTTATATCATATTTTTCCTGAATTTTATTTCCCAGTTGCCATTTAACATTCTGTTTGCCAGGCACAAACTTGCACTTAGAAATGGGATTGAAATGGGCCGGGTTGCCTTAAATTTTTGTGCTACCTTGTTTGTCCTTCATAAAAGTGGGGGAATTTTGCAATTGTCGGCGGCCACATTAATTGTCACTTTGGTGTATTTGATTGGTCTGTTCGTGGCAAGTAAAATCAACATGGATTATGAATTGAAGTATGAGCACTTTTCGTACAAGCAATTCAAGAAATTTCTAAGACCCAGTTTTCACTTTTTTCTAATAGGTCTGGCTATGCAAATCATTGTTTATTCAGATAGCCTTCTGGTTTCTTCTTTGCAAAGCTCTGCACTTGTTGCCATTTACACCGTTGCTTTGCGCATTCCCGATACCTGCATGCGACTTATCTTTAAAATTGCGGATGTTAAAATCCCTAAAATCACCACCTTATATGGAAACAAGGATTGGTTTAGACTTTGGCTTTTACACAATCGTCTTCTGTGGCTTACTTTTGGAGCAGCCGCTGGCATTGCAATCGGTTTGATGCTTTTTGGCCCATTTGTTATTCAGCTTTGGATGGGTAAGGATTTTGAATTAAATTATATGTTGCTCATTATCTTTAGCTTAAATATGTTTTTTCAATGTATGATGCATGTGCCTGCCATCTTTCTTCAAAGTATGGGCATGCATGAACGGTCTTCGATTTTTGCGATTGTTGGTGCACCAGTAGCCGTCATTGCTGCCTGGTATTTAAGTAAAATATTTGGATTGGAGGGCATAGCCATCGCCATGTGTGGAACCCAGTTTTTGGTTGGTGTTTTGGTTATACCCCAGCTGTATTTCTTTTTCAGGGACATGACCAGAGATAAAAAATTTAACCTCAACCTTTTGCAGGTCAAATAATTAATTTAAGTGTATTTGAATAAATGGAAAGTTTATATTTAACCGAAAACTCAAAAACAGCACTTTCACGTTTGAGTGAAATGTTACCGGATATAGAACCGGAATTTCTTGCAGAAACCGCGTTTTCTTTAACCGCAGCCTTGTATGAAAAGATTTCAGAAGGGTCAATCATTCAGGTAAAATCAGCTTCAGGCAAAATCGAAGAATTGCGTTTCAAATCAAAAAAGACAACAAAGAAAAAATCCAAAGCAATATCCTGATGATCAATTGGTATAAGGATTTGGCGAAGCCTCTCCTTTTTTCATTGGATGCTGAACAGGCCCATTATATTTCAGCAGATTTGCTCAGATTTGGGGCAAAAACGCCTGTTTTAAAAGATATATTGAAAGGCATATTCTCAGTTCCAAAAGAGATAGACCTTTCTATAAATCTGGCCGGACTCAATTTTTTAAATCCGATCGGTTTAGCAGCAGGGTTTGATAAAAATGCAGAATTGATTGATGCCTTGCCTTTACTTGGATTTGGTTTTGCGGAGATAGGAACTGTAACCCCACGACCTCAAATTGGAAACCCAAAACCTCGCCTTTTTCGCTTGCCTAAAGATGAAGCCATTGTCAATAGAATGGGTTTCAACAACGCTGGGATGGAAGTGATTGCCAAACGGCTTTCAAAAAGAAATAAATCCAATTTTATTCTTGGTGGCAACATTGGCAAAAACAAGGACACCCCAAACGAAAAAGCGTTTGAAGATTATGTGGCTTGTTTTCAATGCCTTAATGAGTTTGTAGATTATTTTACAATCAACTTAAGTTCTCCAAACACACCTGGTTTGAGGCAATTGCTGGAAAAAGAATCTCTTTTTGGAATTTTAGAACCAGTTCAAAATGAAAATCAAAAGCTTACAAAAGCCAAACCGATTTTTCTTAAAATTTCTCCTGATATGGAGGACAGTCAATTAGAAGATGTGGTTCATATTTGTAAAACGTTGAAAATTAGTGGAATCGTGGCAACCAATACCTCGATAAGCAGGCAAAATTTAAGTTCAAGCAATCAGGAAATTGAAGACATAGGTTCAGGTGGCTTAAGCGGAAAACCCATAAAAGAACGCTCAGCAGAAGTTCTTAAAAAGTTAAAATCCTTAGCAACAAATGACTTGTTGCTAATGGCCTCCGGAGGAATTATGTCACCAAACGATGCCGAAGAAAGATTTCAATCCGGAGCAAACGCTGTCCAATTGTATTCTGGTTTGGTGTATGAAGGTCCGGGATTGGTATCTAAAATTTTGAACCAAATGGCCCAGTCCAAAATATTTTCCAAAATGGATGTTGAAATATATATTCCAAAAAAGTAATATTGTCCGAACTTGTTGTTTGGTCAAATCGCCAGCCTAACAAGCACATAAAAAAGAAACAATTTCATGCTCTATTACAAAACCTATCACAATACCCTGTCAACAGAATGGGTAGTTTTTGTGCATGGAGCTGGCGGAAGTTCATCTATCTGGTTTAAGCAAATTAAAGATTATTGCCTCAATTTCAATGTGTTGATGGTTGATTTGAGGGGCCATGGCAAATCTCAGGGAGACAAACCATATGAACAATATTCCTTTAAGGAAATTTGTGCTGACATCATTGAGGTAATGGACGATGCAAAAGTTCAGGCGGCCCACTTTGTCGGCATTTCACTAGGGACCATACTCATTAGAAATTTATATGAAATGGTTCCCCATCGGGTTAAATCTATGGTTTTGGGTGGAGCAATTATGCAACTTAATCTGAGAGCCAAAGTTTTATCTGCTTTTGGGGATTGGTTCAAAACACTCATGCCTTACCTTTGGCTGTATAGTTTTTTTGCCTGGATCATTATGCCTAAAAAGCGTCACAAGCAAAGTCGATTATTGTTTGTGAATGAGGCCAAAAAGTTATGCCAAAAAGAGTTTATTTACTGGTACAGATTACTTAGTGAAGTAAATCCACTTTTGAAATATTTCAATGAGAAGCCAATTCCAGTTCCGGTTTTGTTTTTAATGGGCGATGAAGACCACATGTTTTTGCCATTTATTAAAAAACTTGTTCCTCAACACCCTCAATCAAAATTGTTTGTTGTGCCCAATTCGGGTCATGTATGTAATGTTGACCAACCTGATACTTTTAATCAGGTTTCAATAGCCTTTATCAACGAGGCCGCTTTGACTTCGCAAAAGCCTTTGGTTTGAACTTTGAGTCCTTCTTTTTTCTAGCGTCAAAGCTTTTTCGTCCGTCAGCATTTTTCGCATTTTGCATACTCTTTTTTGCACTTGCATTTTTGGTAGCTACGGCATTAGGCTTTGGTCCTTTTTTTGAGCTTTCTTTTTGTTCAAGACCTTTCTGATTCTTTAATTTTTTTTCATGAAAAGCGCCTTTAAAGTCAGGATCGGCCTTTTTCTTTTGGTTATCCAACTTCTTTAACATTTCCTGGGACTCTTCGTATGGGGTTTCTTCCACCAGCAATTTTTCAGGAACTTCAGCCACAGGAATTAGCATCCGAATCATTTTTTCTATCCGCCCCAAATGAAGTTCTTCTGACGGATCCACAAACGAAATGGCTTTTCCCAACCTGTTTGCTCGTCCTGTACGACCTATTCTATGAACATACTCCTCATATTTTATAGGCAAATCGAAATTTACCACGAAACCAACTGAAGAAATATCCAGGCCTCTTGCGGCTACATCTGTAGAAACCAAAACGCGTACTTCTTTGGAATGTAGTGCATTAAGCGCAGCTATTCTTGTGTTTGTTCCCTTATTTGCATGCAAAAACGAAACAGGAAAAGGCAGTTTCCGATCCAAAAACTTGCTGATGTCGGTAGCGTGCTTTTTAGTTTTCACAAAAACCATAGCCGACTCTTCTTCTGGCAATTGTTTCAATTGATCCAAAAGCAGGTTTAGCTTGGTTTGAAAATTAGGCGTTCTGTATATCTTTTGTTCAATGGTTTCTGCCACTGTTGCTTGTTCCGTAGCCTCAACTCTTTCGGGAAACTCTAAAAATTCAGCAGCCAATTCTTCAACAATTCCAGAAAAAGTAGCTGAGAATAAGAGATTTTGCCTCTTCGAAGGGATTACCTCTAAAATTTTTCTGATTTGTGGCATGAAACCCATATCCATCATTCTATCCGCCTCATCAATTACCAAAGTTTTAATTTCTTTTAGTTTCCATTCATTGGTTTGATACATTTCCAGAAAACGACCAGGAGTTGCAAAAACAATATCGTTTCCAGCCTTTAAGTCTTTTAATTGTTGACTAATGCCAATTCCGCCAACCAAAACCACAGAACGAAGTTTGATTTCAGTATTAAGTGCTTGAAAGTGAATTGAAATTTGAGTGGCTAATTCTTTTGTAGGGGCCAAAACCAATGCTCGTGTATTTTCTCCTTGTGGGTAGTGTAGTTTGGCCATTAGAGGCAATAAAAAAGCACCTGTTTTACCAGTTCCTGTCTGTGCGATGCCTAATAAGTCTTTTCCAGCCTTGGCCAAAGGAATCGCTTTGTCCTGAATGGGTGTTGGTTCTGTCCAGTTTTGTTGTTTTATTGCCTCTGTTAATTGCTTGTTGAACTTGAATTTTTCAAAGCCCATTTCTTCACTATTCTCCATATTTTCTACTGAAATTTGTCAAAAATAAGCAAATCCTACACCAAAATCACGCCCTTCATTTTTTCAGATTTGGGAGTAACCATATTTTTGGTCTATACTTGAATCCTGATTCCTGAAAGAGGATACTTTAAAGTTTTTACATCATAATGGTTCTAGATATTTTAACCCAGCGAAAAGAGGCCCGACATGAAGAACGCTTTTGACCAATATCAGTTGATGCGTGCCCATCATTTGATATTTGGGTACAGGGGAACTTTGAGTAATGAATTGATAACCTCAATTCTTAATCTGTCTGAAATAAAACTGAAAGATTTACAAACGCCTTTCAAAAAGAAAAAATCAATTATCAATATTTTAATTGAGTGCCTTCAAAATATATTATATCACTCAGAAACTTTTTCTGATGGTTTATTTTCGGGTCATCATTGCATTTTTTTAATTGGAAAAAGGGAAGGGGAGTTTTTTATTCAAATAGGAAATTATGTAGAAAAATCCCAGGTGCCAGACCTAAAAGCCAAATTGGATTATGTAAATTCTCTTCAACCAGAGGGCGTTCATAGTTTATATTTGGAAATTCTGGATAAAGGCCAGATTTCAGCCAAAGGCGGTGCCGGACTTGGAATTCTTCGGGTAGTAAAAGATTCTGGTAAGCAAATAGAATATGAGTTTCAGCCTATTGACAATCAAAAGGCGTTTTTTTGTATGGAAATTAAAGTGGACGAAAAATAATCTTGTGTATGAACCCTCTTAAAAGTAAATTGGCATGATGGATAAAATTGAAATAGCACCAACCTCAACAACGCCTAAAATTAGCTTTCGGCCAGTAGAAGGCTATTTTGAAATTTCGGGTAAGTCACTTCCTGAAAATTCATTTGAATTTTATAAGCCGCTGTTGGATTTTATGGAAGCATATGCTGAAAGCCCGGTCAACAACACCTCCCTGGTTTTTAAGCTTCAGTACTTTAATACGAGTTCTACTTCTCATTTTTTGAGAATGATCAAAAAATTTGAAAAGATATCAGCTGAGGGCAAAGTAGCCATTGTGCACTGGTATTATGACGAGGACGATGAAGACATGAAAGAAGCTGGAGAAGATTTCAGGGTTTTATCTAAACTTCCAATAGAAATAATTGGTTCTCAGTTAGATTAGCCCTTAAAGTATAAATTTTACGCTCTTCTTTTACGCTCTTTTTGAATTAGAGCGAGTTCCCTGCTTGTTTGACCTGCCACAGATGTGTTTTCAGATGCACGTCTTACCAAATAAGGCATCACAGAAAATATAGGCCCATAGGGAACATATTTGGCCACGTTAAAACCTGCTTTTGCCAAAGCAAAACTAATATTGTCACTCATTCCCATAAGTTGAGCAAACCAAATCCGGTGGTCATCTCTTTTTAATCCAAGAATATCTATTTTTTCAGCAAGGATTTGATTGCTTTTTTCATTATGTGAGCCTGCACAAAAATGGATACCATCCACATTATCAATACAATATAAAGCTGCTGAATCAAAATCCGTGTCTGTATTTTCTTTTGAAGTTTGTATTGGATTTGCCAATCCATTTTTTAAAGCATAAGCAGCTTCCTTTTCCATATAAGCGCCTCTTACCAGTTTTGCACCAAGCAAATACCCTTCATTTTTTGCTTTTAGGTGTGCCATTTTCATCAAGCCAAGGATATCCGATCTATACAGCTGAAAAGTATTAAATATGATTGCTTTATCTTTGTTATAAAGCGCCATTTCCTCATAAGTCCATTTGTCAATTGTGCCCTGAATCCAGGACTCTTCCCCATCTACAAAAATCCGTACATTATGATCAGAGGCATATTTACAAATTTTTGCAAATCGTTTTCTTGCCTTTTCAAAAGCTTGTTTTTCTACCTCGTTTTCTAATTTACCGTTCTGTGCCTTTTCCAATATTTCAACAGAAGCAATTCCTGAAGTTTTGAAAACAGCAAAGGGAACATCGCTTCTTTTTCCGGCTATTTGAATAGTTTCAATCGTTTCTTCAACAACATGGTCAAAACCGGTCTCATTTTTTTCTCCCTCTACTGAATAATCTAAAATGGTTCCAATATGAAATTTGGCCAGATTATCAATCGTTTTCAAACATTCCTCTAGCGTTTCTCCCCCACAAAAATGTCCGAATATGGTAGCCTTAACAATTGGTTTGATAGGTAAATGCAGTTTTATTGAAGTGAGTAAAAGACTTACTGCCAATTTATTAAGGCCTGGATTATTCATCAAAGAAAACATCAAATCCATTTTAAGCAAATCGTTTTTGCTTCTGGAAGCAAAGGCTACCTCTGTATTTTCAAGTGATATTTTTTTTGCTGAAATGTCTGCTTTTGCCATGCGTCAATTTTAGAAAAAAATCAGTTATTAAAGTTGCCGGATTCAAGTCATAAATGCAACATAATTTTCAAATATATCTAAAGGAGTTTTAAAGTCAAATCTTTTTCTGGGTCTGTTGTTAAGCTTGTACTCAACTGCCTGTATTTGTTGTTCAGTGATT
>JBIPOE010000203.1:0-3425 GCA_044379485.1 Catalimonadaceae bacterium | reverse complement strand
ATTCTCCACCTCGAACGCATAGTCGAGCATGTCGTTGCGGACCTCCTCGGTATCCGGCCAGCAGGCTGGCACGTGATCGATGTCGGAGATCTTTCTGCCGCCCTTGGACACGCCCGAGCCGTATTCGTAGGCGCGATGCGGTTCATGGCCGCCATACCAGAATGACCATGGCTGGTCTTTGGGGGCGGCATTGAGGAAACTGGTGAAATTTCCGGCGTAATCGGCTGCGGATATTCCTGTGGTTGGCTTGGCAGGAAATTTCTTTGCATTGAAGAGCTTGCCAGTCATCTCGCGGTCCTTGCCTTGCGGATCTTTGGCGATTCCCGGGCCCCAGCCCTTGCCAGTCATACCGGTAAAGTAACCGTGATCCCCCAGCGCTTCTTGGAATGACTTGAATTCAGGGGGGAAGTTGGACCAGTGGTTGCCGGCTTCCTTGAGTTGCCATGGATTGCGGCCGGTGATGATGCAGGCTCGGGAAGGCGAGCATTTGGCGTTCGGCGTGTAGGCGTTGTTAAACAGAATCCCCTCGCGGGCCACGCGATCCATCGCGGGAGTGTTGATCCATTTGCAGCCGTAGGCACCGGCATGCCCGAATGACCAGTCATCAGCGATGGCGAAGAGGATGTTGGGCTTGGCCGGGGCGGCGGAGGCCGGTATCCACAGGAGCAGAGACAGTCCCAAGAAGAGCATGGACCGACGGCCGGAGATTTGATTTTTCATAGCTACCATCATCATGTTCTTTCAGTTTCTCTTTTTTGAGAACATCCATTCGTAGAATTCCTCGGACCGCAGGACGACCCCGCCAGCCCCATGGAGGAAGATGAGCAAGGGCACCTTTGTATCCGCATCACCTGCCGGGCTGAAACCGAGATACTCCGAATTCAGAAAATCGATCTTATCCTTGAGCGCGGGAGGAACTGCGCGCTCCACCGGGGCGTCGCTCCCTGCTATCAGAGGGGAAACCAGCACAAGAATAAATGTTAGAACAAACAGGGTTTTCACTGGAAATCGGGGTCAGAGAGAAACGTCAACCGCATGAAGCTTGAGACGGGAACTTGCGGGATCGGCGTAAATGAAGAACAAACCCCGCGTCGTGTCATAGAGCGGCCAGTTGGCGGAGAAGAATGGCTTCCATATTTCCTCTTTTCGATAGTAGAGGTCTGCATGGCATAGATTCTCACCTTTGTCCGCCTTCGGAGAGATGATCCGCTGGGCACCGGGTTTGACGGAGAATTTCACCCCGCCGACTTCAGCGGCGAATTCTTCCCGCGCCATGTTGAAGAAAAGCAACATCCTGTCACCGAACTGGCTCTTGAAATCCAGCGGGATGACCTTGAAACCGTCCGCATCGGTCGGGCCTTTGCGGAAAAGCAGAATCAGTTGATTTGAAGATGCCAGTGAGGGGGCTGTGCCGAAGATGGCGAACTGGGGTTTGCCGTCTTTTTCCGGCCCGGACTTGCCAACGGTCCAGGATGCGCCGCGGGGAACCTGATAGGGATCAGAGGGCGTATCCGAGGGAATTTCGACCTCGAGGGTTTTTCCCTCCCCGAGGAGCAACTCGACCGGCTTCGAATCGGCCACCGGAGGGAACGAGACGAACTGCACGGTTGCGTTGGCAGCCACTTGGGCATGGCCGGATTGCAGCATGGCCGCGAGGGTCATCACGACGAGAGGGAAACGGAATGGATGGCTCATGAGGGATGATTGGGAGACTTGCAGGGAACACTTCAGACTTCGGTTTCACTGAGGTAGCGCATGCTGATGATCTCGAGCTTGCGGCCGAAATTCTTGTTTTCCGGAGCATTAAGATCGCTCTGTTTGAGGTGGGGCTGATCCTCTTCGGAAATGTATTCCGGGACCCGTTGCACCACTGCCTCGCACCAGGCCCTTGCCTGGACGTTGCCGTTGGCGTCCAGCGCGTCGCCGTAGGTGCGGATGACGAAGGTATCCCCGCGCGGCGCAAGGAGCTCGGCGCAATTGCGCAGCACATCGGCTTGATCCACATAGGCGGCGCTTCCATAGGCGACAGGACCTTCAAGAGCCTCGCTGAAGGCCGGATTCATCCCGGCGGTATCGCTGGAACTGATCTGGCGGTCGGCACCGCGAAATCCGGAGTTGATCGAAACCGCAGGGTCGTCGAGGGCGGCTTGGAGGGCGCCCTTGAGCGAAAGGTCCTTGTTGCTGGAATCGAGACGGCGATTGACGAACTCGGAGAGCGAGAGGAAGGGGCCGCGAAGCTTGACCTGCTTGACCATCGCCTTGGCAAGCTCGTCGATCTCATTGTCGGTGAGTTGCCGCCAGTCCGCCCACTGGCTGCGTTCCGACGTATCTGTCGGGCTTCCCTGATAGGGGCGGCCGTTGGGCAGAGAGAATGAGGAGACGGGCACACCGACTGTTTCAATTTCGGTAGATGCGGCTGGGTCAGGGTAGGTGTAGAGCTTCACCTCGTTGTCGGTCAGTGACCGGCTCATGCCGAGGTAGGCGATTTTCTTGTCCTTGAGGCTCGAAAAGAAGATCTTCCAAGCCGCCACCGAAGTGGAGTTGACGTTGAAGGCACCTTGAACCATCAGACGGGATGCGATCTGATCGGCAAAGCCATCGGTCGCTTGGTTGGCAGTGGTGACGAGCTGGTTGAGCTTGGCCTTGTCGAAGTCCTTGAGGTAGGGCGCGATGCGGCGGTTGGGCAGAGGCTTCTGATTGAAAAAGAATCCTTCGGCGACTTGCGAGGCGCTGGAAGTGCCCTCGAAGATCAGGGTGTTGGCCGGTGTGATGGACGAGAAGAAATAGTCATCCCACAATGCCTTGTTCGCGAGATAAGAATGGTCTGCGAAGGTAACCGCCTTGCGAGCGCCAGCGAGGATTTCCCGGGTCCATGTGCGATGGGCTTCATCCGGCTTCAAATACGGATGGGCGTAGGAGTTTCCGATCGCCTGCAGCGTGCGGGGAAAGAGTCCGCCGTTACCGCTGGCAGTGGTCTGTTGGAAGTTAGTGGCAAAATCGGCCGCTTTGCTTCCGAGCGCCGCCCTGGCGATGCTGAAACCGCCGAGCTGGGCATGGCTGAGGGCGGCGATAGAGATGGGCGGGACGACGGGAATCTCCTGCTGAACCACGTTGGTGTAACCCGTCGCCGAGGTGTAGCCACCGCCATAGAAGCCTTTCCCGTCTCTACCCGTTTCGGAGAGCGTTGAGAAACTACCACGAGCCTCCGCCACCGACCAGTTCCAGCCATTCTGATAGAGCGAATCAGGTTCGAAGCCGTCAATGAATGAGCCCCCGGTGATGGCTGAGGAGTGGAGGAACGGCCGACTCACAAACTGACGCCCGCCGACTTTGGTTTCACAGCCCGTCGCAAGGGTGAATTGGAGGAATGCGTAGGGGCGCTCTGGAATCTTCGTGCTATAATTGATCAGGGTGCTGCCCTTTAT
>JBIPOE010000034.1:0-41193 GCA_044379485.1 Catalimonadaceae bacterium | reverse complement strand
TCGCTGAACGTCCTTCGACGACGCTGCTCTACACTCATTTTGTATGTCTCTAATTTTGCCATTTTTTCCCGTTTTTTTTAAGTTTTTTGTTCTCATAAAACGGTCAACTTATTTCAGGCTCTGACAAGTTTAGGATTGACCGAAATTTGGTTTGGCTACTATAAATTAAATAGATGCTTCCCATACTAATAATAAAATTTGGAACTGCCAGTATAACAGATGCCTTAGGGAATTTGGATGAGGCAATTATAAAAGAGGTTGCCAGGCAAGTGGCTTCTTTACAAAAAAATTTTAGGATTGTCCTTGTCTCCTCAGGGGCGGTTGGTGCTGGAAAAAAATGGATTAAAAACTTTAAAGGTGAACTTAAGCAAAGAAAGGCAGCTGCTGCCATTGGAAACCCCGTTTTGATGGAAGTTTACCGCAAATACTTTGAAAAATTTGACATTCCAGTGGCGCAAAGTTTATGTGAAAGAGGCCATTTCGCAAACAGGGCGCAGTTTCTTCAATTAAAAGAAACTTACGAAACCCTTTGGGAATCAGGTGCTATTCCAATTGCCAATGAAAACGATGTAGTTTCTGATGTTGAATTAAAATTCTCAGACAACGATGAGCTGGCCACCTTGCTGGCAGCTGGTTTTGGTGCTGAAACACTTATGTTCAGCACTTCGGTTGGTGGGCTTTTGGATCAAAATGGCCAGATTGTAAAGCAGATTTCTAAAATTGATGAGCAAATATGGAAACTTGTAGATAGGTCGAAATCAAGTTTGGGTTTAGGTGGAATGTTGAGTAAACTAAGTTTTGCACAAAGAGCCAATCAGTTGGGAATCAAAGTAATAATATTTGCCGCCAGGCAGGAGAATTCTATCCTGGATGCTTTAGAAACTAAAGCTGGATCTCATTTTGAACCTGAAAAAGTAAACATGACTTTAAAACAAAAGTGGATAAGCACTGGAAGTATCATTGCAGGTAAAGTATGTGTGGACGCCGGTGCTGAAGCAGCAATAAAAGGACGGAAAAGTTTGTTGGCTGTAGGCATTTCCAATATTGAAGGTGAATTTGAAGAAGGGGAAGTGATAGAATTGATGAATGAAAGCAAGCTTTGTATAGCGGTTGGTAAGGCAAAAGTGGGCAGTAAAATCTTGAAAGACAACCTTAAAACCCGCAAATTTGAAGTCGCACATGCCGACGATATTGTTATTTTCTAAGCAATTATGAACATCACCTCCCAACTTGAATTAACGCATTCTAAAACGCATTTACTTGCGAATTTATCAAATGAAAAAAGGCAAAAGTTAATATTAGATATAGCCTATGGCCTGGAACTATTCTCTGAAAAGATCCTGATTGCCAATAAGCTGGATCAGGAAAATCTACCTGATACTGATCCTAAAAAAGATAGGTTGAAGCTAAACGAGGCCAGAATTGCAGATTTGGTTTCAAGCTTGAAACAAGTAGCCAATTTACAGGACCCTGTTGGTCAGATTTTGACCGATAAAGTTTTGAAAAACGGTTTGCATATAAAAAAGGTAGCGGTTCCTCTTGGTGTAGTTGGCATAATTTACGAATCCAGACCAAACGTAACAATGGATGTTTCGGTTTTGTGCCTCCGGTCTGGAAATGCCGTTGTGTTAAAAGGAGGAAAAGAAGCTGAACATTCCAATAAAGCTTTGGTAGAAGTAATTCACAAAGCTTTGATAGAGAATGATTTGCCCATTGAATTGGTTTTGTTGCTACCTTCAGAGAGAGCCGTGGTGGAGGAATTATTAAAGGCAAATCGATATGTGGATGTTTTGATTCCAAGAGGATCGGATGCGCTTATTCAATACGTGCGCCAAAATTCTTTGGTACCAACTATAGAGACTGGAGCAGGTGTTGTGCACACTTATGTCCACAAAACGGCAGATTTGCATAAAGCCATTGAAATTGTTGTGAATGCAAAAACCTCAAGGCCTTCGGTTTGCAATGCACTTGATTGTTTATTATTAGATGTTTCAATTTGTCATAAATTTTTGCCTTTGCTAGGCGAACGTCTAAAGTCTTTTTCAGTAAAAATTCATGCAGACCAAAAGGCACATTTTGAATTGTTCACTTCAAAGTATCCTTTTCTTTATGAAACTTCGGCGGAAGATTTCGGAAAAGAATGGTTGGATTTTGATTTGACGATTAAAGTAGTTGACGGATTTGAATCCGCCCTGGCCCATATTTCTAAGTTTTCCTCCAGACATTCAGAAGCTATATTGGCTGAGGATGAATCCGTTTGCAATCGATTCTTATCGGAGGTTGATGCTGCTGCGGTGTATTGTAATGCTTCCACCCGGTTTACGGATGGAGGGGAATTTGGACTTGGGGCTGAAATTGGGATCAGTACCCAGAAGTTGCATGCCAGGGGACCTTTCGCCTTGGAAAAATTGGTGACAGAAAAATGGGTAATTAAGGGCAATGGACAGGTAAGGGTTTAGACATCTAAAATTGAGGTTATTGCTTTAATTTAAATGAAACCAAATAAAACTCTTAACAACTCGTTCAAACTGGAAATGAATAATCGGTTTGGGGTTGGTGCTATTTTGACAATTATACGAGCTTGGATCTTGTTTATAATTCCTGGAGTCTTTTGTGGCTGTTCCAGTGAAAATGCAGAAAAAGAGGTAGCGCTTTTTCCGATTTTTGAAGCTCTTGATTTTAAAGCAGTTCCAGGTGAAAAACTTATTTATGAAGTCAGTGCAGGTTTGTTTGATGTCGGAGATGTTTCGATTCAGGTTCGGGATAGCCTTGAGAAAATTGGTCAGTTAACCTGTTTCCGAATTGATGCCAGGGCCAGTAGCAAATCCGGAATTTCCTGGATTTCAAAGGTAAAGCACGATTGGAGCAGCTGGGTGGACACAAGTACCGGGAGATCTGTTAAACTAAAAAGAGATGTTACAGAAAATGGATACAGAGCCCAACAGGAAACTTTTTTTTGGCCAGATAGTCAGTCTATTGTTCAATATGATTTGCACAAAGAGGGTAAACCATTTAAAACTTTTAAGGCAAGGCCAGATCAAATGCGGGATTTGGTAAATATTATCTGGCAGCTACGCTACACACCTTTCGAGGAAAATAAACAAGGAGATACCTTGAAGTACCTTGCTTTTTTTGACAGCCAGTGGCTCATTTTTAAAGTCAGATTAGCTGGGATGAAGGAGATTAAAAAAGCCAAATCCAAAAGGAAATTTTATATTTTATACCCAATTGGCATTGAATCCAAATATTTAAAGGGCAAAAATCCAGTTGAAGTTTGGATCGAGGCGGATCCAAGGCGAAGACCTTATAGGGTTCAGGTTTCTTCTTATATAGGGCAATTGGCTGTAAGGTTGAAAAACTGATTTGAATCATTAAATTTTGTAACCGATGTTTTTTAGTGTTTAGTTGTGGAGTTGAAATTGCCATTGAATTTATTATTCAAGGAAATAATAAAAGCAAATGAATTTGCAAAGTGAATATTTTAAGTTTCAATTAACCGTTGAAACCATGAAAATTCACCTTAGATTTCAAAAAAAACCGAAGTAAGGTATAATTTGATTTTATCAAAAATTAAATTAATTTTGCGCAAATTTTAATAAACAGTAGTAAGAATTGCGAATTGTTCAAAATGCACTCAAATTATTAGCAAAACAGCGAATTTCGAGGTTCATCCCGATTTTCCTGGTTTCTGGTGATTTGTTGTTTTTATTCTTGTCTTTTATTGGTGCTGTGGAATTAAAGGGCAATTCTCCGTTGGACTTGTTACAAAAAAGCGTTTACGTCTGGTTTTTCATTTTTGGGATTTTGTCGTGGCTTGTTTGTGTAATTGCTCTAAAGTCGTTTACCATCAAAAGAATAAAAAGTCTTGACAGATTGGCAAAAGACACTATTGAAACGCTCCTTTACCATGTCTTTCTTGTTTCCGTATATATAGTTGCGACTGAGGCTTATTTCATTCCAAGAAATTATCTCATCTCATTTTATTCAATTTTTCTTATTGCGATTTTTGGATGGAGGTTCGGCATTTACTTTTTATTAGGCTATTTCAGGCGACTTGGATTTAACTATAGAAATGTTGTCATTATTGGTTACAATCCTTATGGTTTGTCAATGATGCAATATTTCAACCAGAATCCTGAGCTGGGTTATCGGTTTAAAGGATTCTTTGACCATCAGCCCCATAGAAATGACAGTATTGTCGGCAAGTTTCAGAGAAGCATGGAGGACTTTCTGAAGGCAGAAAATATTGATGAAATATATGTTTGTCAAAGTTATTTAAAACATCGGTATTTCAGGCACTTAGTTAGATATACCGAAAATCAATTTCTAAAAATAAAGCTTTTACCAGATATCAAGGGTCTTTCTTTTAACGACCTTGAATTAGAGTTCTACTCTGATTTACCCGTAGTTTCATTTAGAAGGGAGCCATTGCAAAATGAAATGAATGCAGCAATTAAAAGGGTGTTTGATGTCGTTTTTTCAACTTTGGTTTTGGTTGGTATTTGTTCTTGGCTGTTTCCTCTAATTGCCGTAGCAATTTCTCTTGAAAGCAAAGGTCCTGTATTCTTTAGGCAAAGAAGAAGTGGTAGAGCTGGGAATGATTTTATGTGTTTTAAATTCAGAACCATGATCGTAAATGACCAGGCTGATACCCTACAAGCAACAAAAGAGGATTCGCGAATCACCAAATTGGGTAAGTTCCTGAGAGAATCAAACATTGATGAATTGCCTCAATTTATAAACGTATTTTTGGGAGATATGTCAGTTGTTGGACCAAGACCGCACATGATCAAACATACAGAAGAATATAGCAAGACAATTTCGAACTACATGTTGCGTCATTTAATTAAACCTGGTATAACTGGCCTGGCACAAGCCAAAGGTTACAGAGGTCAGACTGATGATGATTACAGCATGAAAAATAGGGTTAGGGTTGATATTCTTTATATTGAACGTTGGAGCTTCTTTTTAGATATAAAAGTAATTGGCCTGACAATTCTTAACATGGTAAAAGGCGAGGAAAACGCTTATTGATTTTTTCCTGTACCTATTTGAAATTTTCGCTCCCCTATCTTCAGTCATTTTCTTCCCTGGTTTTTGAAAAAATCGGATTCTCCATTGAGGACTCCAGATTAACTGCAAGCTTGCTAACCAGAGCTGACCTGCGTGGAATAGATTCCCATGGAATTGCCAGATTAAAGGGGTACCATGATTTATTTAAAGCAGATAGACTAAACTCTAAACCAGAATTTAAATGGCATTCTAAGTTTTCAACTTTAGCAGTTTTAGATGCAGATAAATCAATTGGTTTTCTTTCAGCCAATCTGGCGATGCAAAAGTGTATCGAAATGGCAAAAACACATGGAGTTGGAATAGTAGCGGTAAAAAATTCAAATCACTTTGGAATTGCTGGTCAGTATGCGTTAATGGCCGCAGAAAAAAACCTGATTGGAATGGCTATGACAAATGCCAGTCCTTTGGTTGCACCCACTTTTTCAAAGGATAAAATGCTGGGAACCAATCCAATTGCCATAGCTGTTCCTGCATTATCTTCACGGCCATTTGTGTTGGATATGGCAACAACAACCGCGGCAAACGGTAAGCTTGAAATTTTACAAAGAAAAAACGGACTTGCACCTGATGGTTGGATCCAAAAAGAAGATGGATCGTTAACCAGCAATCCCAATGAACTAAAATCAGGCGGTGCCTTGAGGCCACTTGGAAGTTTTCCTAATCTGGGTAGCCACAAAGGTTACGGCCTTGGCGCTGCAGTCGATATTTTGACTGGAGTGCTATCTGGTGCAAACTTTGGTCCTTGGGTGCCACCATTTGTTTCCTTCCTTCCTTTGGCTGAAAATCTGGTTGGTGAGGGAATTGGTCACTTTTTTATGGCCTTCAGGGTAGATGGATTTATGGAGGAGCTTGAATTTCTGCAAAGGATGGATCTTTGGATGGAAACTTTCAGAAACTCCACTTCAATTGGAAAGGAAGCTGTGTTGGTTCCAGGCGACCCTGAATGGATTTTGGAAGATCAAAGAATCGATTCTGGAATTCCTTTATTACCAACGGTAATAGAAGATCTTAATAATCTGGCTTTTGAGTTGGGAATAGCTCCATTTTCCTAAAATATCATGATAGCTGTTATTCAAAGAGTAAGCTTTGCGAGGGTAGAAGTAGATTCTAAAATTGTAGGCCAAATCGGACCTGGACTTTTAGTTTTATTAGGAATATCCACAAATGATGATAGCCCACAGAGTGATTTTTTGGTTTCAAAAATCAGCCAGCTTCGGATATTCTCAGATCTTGAAGGTAAAATGAACAAAAGCGTTTTAGATCTGGGTCTGGAAGTTTTGGTGGTAAGCCAGTTTACTCTTTTGGCTGATGCATCTCAAGGTAATCGCCCTTCATATATAAAGGCTGCCAGACCAGAAAAGGCCATTCCCCTTTATGAATATTTTTGTAATTCTCTTGAAAAACGAATTGAGAAACCTGTACAAAAAGGCATTTTTGGAGCAGATATGAAGGTTCACTTGTTAAATGATGGTCCGGTAACCATAGTTTTGGATACTGATTCCATTATGAAAAAGAAACAGATTTTATAGGGCTTAAAAATATTGTTTGAGTTTAAAAATCAAAATTTCGAACGATTCTTTATAACTCTTCTAAAGTTGAATTACCGTGGATTAAGATTACTAAACTCTTTACATTTGCCAATCTTATTATACACCATATGCCAATTAAAATTAGTGATAATTTCCTTTCTATTAAGGAACTACAGTTTATATATAAGCAAAAAGACACCATAGAGCTAAACCAGGAAAGCGTTCAAAAAATAGTAAAATCAAGAGCATTTTTAGAAAACAAAGTAAAAATTGCAGAGAAACCCATTTATGGAATAAATACCGGCTTTGGCCAGCTTTGTGACAAAGAAATTTCCTCAAAAGATCTTGATCAATTACAAGTAAATCTGGTTCGTTCCCATGCATGCGGTGTTGGTGAAGAAATTCCTGATCACCTTTCAAGACTTATCTTATTACTTAAGATTAAAAGTCTGACTACTGGCCAATCAGCTGTTAGAAAAGATCTTATAGATTTTTTATTGTTTTTTTATAATTCCGGAGCAGTTCCGGTAATATTTGAAAAAGGCTCCTTGGGCGCTTCTGGTGATTTGGTTCCATTGGCCCATCTTACCCTTCCAATGATGGGTGAAGGAGAAGTTAAATGGAAAAACCAAAAAATTTCTGGTTTGGCTTTTCTTTCAGAATTTAAAAAAGAGCCGATTTCTTTTAAGTTAAAAGAGGGATTGGCTATGCTGAATGGGACCCAATTTATGTTGGCTTATGGCATTGATAATGTGTGGCGTTCCCAACATATTATGAATGCAGCCATTGCTATTTGCGGGCTTTCTATTGATGCTTTTGATTCCAGGACTGATTTTTTACACCCATCTATTCACAAAGCACGGCCTCACAAAGGTCAAATGGAGGTGGCCGAACGGATGCTGGATTTATTGAAGGACAGTGAAATAGCCAAAAAAGAAAAGTTTCAGGTACAAGATCCTTATTCAGTAAGATGTTTGCCACAGGTTTTGGGTGCGTCTTTGGATACACTTAATTATGTAGCTTCAGTTTTAGAAACTGAGTTAAACTCAGTGACCGACAATCCATTGGTTTTTGAGGAAGAAGATTTGGTGATTTCGGGTGGTAATTTTCATGGTCAGCCGCTTGCTTTGGTTTTAGATTTTCTAGGGATTGCTATGGCAGAAGTTGCGAATATTTGTGAACGATTGCTTTACAAACTTTTAGCAGGGGAAAGAAACTTACCTGTTTTTCTCACTCAGGATCCGGGATTGGAAAGTGGTTTTATGATTCCACAATATTCTGCGGCTTCGCTCGTTAGTCAGAATAAACAATTGGCAACGCCAGCATCCGTGGACAGTATAGTAAGTAGCAATGGACAGGAAGACCATGTGAGTATGGGTGCAAACGCAGGTGTAAAATGTGCCAAAATTTTAGAAAACACAGAAGCGGTTTTGGGTATTTTATTACTTGCAGGGGCTCAGGCATTGGATTTTAGACGACCTTTGAAAAGCAGTTCCAAAATTGAAGAAATGGTTTCTGAGTTTAGAACTAAGGTCAAGTTCCGATCTGCTGACACCTACTTTAAACCGGATATGGATGCTGCAATCAAATTTGTAAAAGAATATCCATTTGAAAATATGGTTTAAAAAATATTTCCTGTTGCTTTTCCTGGCAGCTTTTTTTTCGAAAACCAGTTTGGTTTTTGCGCAGGATCCCTGTTTTACATTTGATGGTGATTCTATCGCCTGTGCTCCTTTTACTGTAAATGTATTTTCCTGTGCTTCAGGTCCTAATCTTGCAGTTAGTTTTAATTTTAATTACGATCCCATTAACCCAATTGGATTTGTCAACCTTCCTCAGAACGTAACTAAAGCTCAATTTACCTATCCGCTACCTGGCATTTACACAATTGGTCAAATAGCTGGAAGCGGCAACACCGTATTGACCAGAAAAGTGCGGATTTTTAATAAAGAGACAAAACCTTCTTTTTCCTTTAACACTTGTAAAGACACCTTAATCATTCAATTTTTGGATACTGTTTTTTCTTCTTACAGGTTTAATGCAGGCGATGGAATAACTTCTGCTCTGGTTGTAAAAAGCAATCCGCGGATTTTCAAATATCCATACAGTTTTGCCGGACAAACTTCCAATTTTACATTTTCAATCAAAGGGAATATTCCATCTACTTGTAACCAGGAAACTATTAGCCAAACAGTTAGTCTTTATAAATCGAATAGAGCGCCCATATGTGATGAGTTAACTGGGGTTGATACGCTAAACTTTAAAATGAAAATGGCAGTTCGTGCAGATGAGCCCTATGCCTTTCAATTTGGAAATGATTTACCAATTACAATTGTTAAAAATGGCATTTCGGGTGATGATCAATTGGCGCTGGAAGATTCAATATCAATACCCCAAAACAAACAAAAAAGCAAACTGAGAGCGGTTACCATAAATGGATGTGGAGAAATTGAACCTGCACCAGAATTTTCTTTGATCTGGCCATATTTGAAAACTGATAACCAGAAGATAAGTGTTTCATGGCCAAAAGTTTCAAATGAAAACATTGTTCAATTTGAACTGCTTAGAAACGATGTAAAAATTCAGGATCTTTTAAATTATACGGATACCAGTTATAAAGACAGTTCTGATTTGGTTTGTGGCCAAATTTATTGTTATAAACTGCTCATAAAAAGGACCATACCTGGATACCCTGGCCAATTGTTGTATAAATCACCTCCCATTTGCGGACAGGCTAAATCAAATAGATCTCCGGATCCGGTTACTCAACTTACGGCAACAGTTTCTGATAGTGGCATTGTAATAAAAGGAATTGGTTCAGATTTGGCAAAAACCTATGAGGTGTATCGAAAGGATATGAATGAGGAATCGTACTCTTTAGAATTCGAGGCAGATAAACTTCCTTTGCTTGATACCAGTGCAGATTTTATGAATAAGTCGTTTTGCTACAAACTTAGCTTCAAAGATATATGCGGAAACCAGGCCATCATGAGCGATTCCATTTGTCCGATTTGGCTTCGCTTAGATTTGCCCACAGATTCAGAAAAATCTTTTATTTGGACCGATTTATTGGGATGGAAAGGCGGTGTGGAAAAATATGAATTGATTCGGACATCGGATAAAAATGATCCGGAAATTACCGATGCCGGCCTTTCAAACAGTACAAATATAAAAGGGCGGGATCCTATCAATCAAAAACTTACGTATCAAATTAAGGCTTATGCAAAAAATCAGGGCTTGTATCCTGAGCCTAGTTTTTCCAACCCTGTTTCCGTAACTCAAAAATTAAAATTTCGCTTTCCGGATATTTTTACACCCAATGAAGATGCTTTTAATGGAATTTTTAAATGCTATTCTCTCTTTATTACAGAATTTGAATTAAAAATTTTTAACGCATTGGGAAATGCCATTTTTTATACTGATAAAGTTGAAACTGGCTGGGATGGAAAAATAGACTCAAAACCTGCTGCTTCGGGACCTTATGCCTACTGGGCGAAGGGAGTGGATAGCGAGGGCAATAAAGTAGAAACAAGAGGTTATTTTACCTTGCTTCGCTAAGCCCATTTTAAGCTAAAGGATTTAATTGATTGATTTTCATTTTTTTAAAACCTCACCTAAATCCTCTCCAGGATAGAGGACTTAAGGAGAAAATCAATCATTTATAAACCAAAAACTTTTTCTATTGTTGAATTTGGATTAATCAGTTATTGGTTTCGAATTTTCAATTAAACAATTTCATCATTCTTTGAAATCTGATAAAGATATTAGGTTTCTTTGCCCAACATGAAGTTTGCAGATATTCCAGGCCACAAGGCGCTCATTCAAAGTTTGGTGCATTCCGTAGATTCCGGACATGTGGCTCACGCTCAATTATTTGCAGGCACAGAAGGAGGCATAGCCTTGATGCTTGCCCTGGCTTATGGTCAGTATTTGAATTGTGAAAATCCGACCGAAGGTGATAGTTGTGGGCGTTGCATTTCCTGCATAAAGATTCAAAAGTTTATTCATCCTGATTTTCATTATTGTTTTCCATTTGCGAAAACCAAACTGGTAAATGACGATGAAAATATCAATTCGTATTTGCCTTTGTTCAGGACTTTTCTAACTGAAACGCCTTTTGGGACTTTGGGAAATTGGGCTGAAAAGGCCGAATTTGAAAACAGGACGCCCATTATCAACATAAAAGCTGTGCGGGAAACTATGCAGGGCCTGCAGCTAAAGGCCTATGAAGCAAAATATAAAGTACAACTTATTTGGCTACCGGAAACCCTTCGAACGGAAGGCGCAAATGCCTTTTTGAAACTATTAGAAGAACCACCGCCATACACGGTTTTTTTATTGGTAAGCACGGCTCCAGAGTTACTTCTGGCAACCGTAATTTCCAGGACACAAAGGATTACAGTACCCAAACTGGATGATTTTGAGTTGGCTGCTTATTTGGAAAGTTCGTTTGGCATAGAGGGAAAAAAGGCGCTTGCCATATCTGCACTTTCAGATGGGAAAATTCCGGATGCGCTTAATCTTTTAAATGAAAAAGAAGACGACTACCACAACCTGTTTATGGACTGGCAGCGTTCCTGCTTCAAAAACGATGTACCCAAATTAATGTTACACATGGATTCCTTCCAGGCATTGGGCAAAGAGTTGCAAAAGAGCTACTTACGGTATAGCTTAAGCAAATTACGAAATGCTATGGCTTTGAATGCAGGAGCTTTTGAAACAGTGCATTTACAGGAAACGGAATCAAATGATCTGTTGCGGTTTGGCAAAGTATTTTCATTTCCGCTCATTCAACTTTTGATGGAGGAAATTGAAACTTCCTATTATCACATTGATAGAAATGCTGCGGCCAAGATGGTTTTTTTGGATATGAGTTTGAAGATGGCACAAGGGTATGCCACATTAAAAAATTGATTTGATTTTGCTTTACCAAATATAAACATTCACATTCCTATAGTAACCACATAGGCAGATAGGTAACATAGGAGTTAAATAAAAGCAATATTTTAAAGGTTGAATGTTTTAAAAATTAACATAATCTACTGGTTTTTTGGCTATTTAAATTTAGAAAGAAAAGTTTGTTAAAGGAGATTTAAAGAACATTAACACAATATGAATTTCGGGGTGATATTTGATATGGATGGGGTAATCATTAATAACAATGATTGGCATCTGAAGTCCTGGTTGGTGTATGCCAAAACTTTGGGAATGGAACTGACGGAGGAAGAGTTTCCAGAAAAAGTATTTGGGAAAACCAATGAACAGATTCTGGCAGTAGCTTTTCCAGATGCAAGCATGGCACAATTGGAGGCATGGTCTTTGGAAAAAGAGGCTTTGTACAGAGAAATGTATGCGCCTGATTTTGCACTTGCAGACGGTTTGCTCACTTTTTTGGAAGGATTGAAGCAAAGGAAAATTCCAATAGCTGTGGCCAGCAATGCACCTTTGGTGAACGTTGATTTTGCACTTGACCTGGGGGTAATAAGGCCCTATTTTGATGTGGTGATGTATGCCGGATTGGTAGCGCATCCAAAACCAGCCCCTGATATTTATATAAAATCTGCAGAATTGCTGGGACTTCCTACCGCATCTTGCTTTGTGATTGAGGACTCCCCTACCGGACTGGAAGCGGCAAACAGGGCTGGCTGCCGACCTTTGGCCATTACTTCAACCTTTCCCAAAGAAAAGCTTTGGCCTATTTCAGAGCGGGTGTTTGATGGCTTTGATGAGATTGGGGAATTTGTGTTTTAGAGTTAAAAGTTTAGGGTTTAGAATTCTGAGTTGATTTTATTGGATAGCTTGAAAATCAGGAATAAAAAAAGCCCCCGGAAAACTCCGGAGGCTAATTTTAAGGAAGTATTTGGGCCCTTATTTTGGATTATCTTCGTTTCCTTGATTGTATTTCAAATCTCCGTTTTACTCCTTCAACACCTTGATTTTCTGTTCAAAACCTTTTGCGGAAAGTTGTATCAAGTACATTCCAGCGGCCTGATTTTTGAGATCGATGGTCTGTAGATAACGTGCATCCATTTCCTGAAGTTCTTTTATCAATTTACCCTGCAGGTTAAACACACGAACCAAAACCTTATCTTCCAATCCGCTTACACTTAGGTTAAATTCACCTGAACCTGGATTTGGAAAAACAGAGGCCGATGCTTTGTTTTCCTGAAGATCAGCAACATTTTCCTTGCAAGCCAGCAGGCCGACCACCAAAGATCTGGCACCAGAAATTCCACAGGTATTTGAAGCCCTTACGGTTACATTTCCAGCATTGCTTCCCCAATTAGAATTTATTGCGTTTGTACCCTGGCCTGAAACAATGCTTGCACCCGTTGGAACGGTCCAGCTATATGTCAAACCATTTGTGTTTAGCACGGAGTAGTTCAGGTTTATACCTGAAGGACAATTGGCATTTGATCCCGAAATGACACCAGGCGTGGCAGGTAAACGAGTCATAGAAACATTTCTAACCTTACCCACACCGCAAGCATTGGAAGCTGAAACCGACAAGACTCCCGAAACAAAGTTGGTAGGTACTGAAACCGAAATGCTGGTTCCGGTATTGCTGGTAATGTTGCAACCCACAGGCACCGTCCAATTGTAAGAAGCCGCACCAGAAACCGCAGCGATGGAATAGTTGAAAGTTCCACCACCGCAAAGATTACTCACCTGACCTGCAACCGCTCCAGGCAAAGCAGGGAAACCAGAAAGGAAGAGTTTCCTTTTCGCACTTTGACCGCAGCCACCCAATGAAACCACAGAAATGGTATCAGAAACAAACTGAGCAGGAATAGAAAGTGTAATGCTCGTTCCGGCATCAGAAGTAATGGTAGCCCCATTTGGAACAGACCAGTTATAACCAATAGCCCCTGGAACCGCAGCTATTTTGTAAGTGACTGTACCACCAGCACACAAATCAGAAGCCTTACCTGTGATTGCACCCGGCATAGCAGGTAAACCATTTAAGATCAGATTTCTGGTAGCAGAATTGCCGCAAGGACCAACCGCAAGCACAGATAATGTACCAGAATTAAAGTTGTTAGGCACACTCAATGAAATACTTGTGCCATTGTTGCTTACAATTGTGCAACCTGCAGGTGCAGTCCAGTTGTAAGACAAAGCACCGGGTACTGCTACAATAGAATATGTAAGCGTTCCGCCACTACAAATGTTGGAAGCCTGACCTGTGATGGCCCCCGGCGTCTGGGTATTGCCATAGATCAGTAAAGATCTGACATTACTCAATCCACAAGCATTAGAAGCCGTAACAGAAACAGTACCAGAGATAAAACCATTGGGAACCAACATGGTAATGGAAGTACCCGTGTTGTTGGTGATGGTGCAATTTGCAGGCACGGACCATTGATAGCTGGTAGCACCAACTACAGGCATAATGCTGTAAGTTACATTACCACCAGAGCAAATACCAGTTGATTGCCCGGAGATAATTCCCGGCGTTACCGGTACAGAGTTGATGTACAAAGTTCTGGGTAAGGAACTACCGCAAGCATTACCAGCAGTTACAGAAACATTGCCCGCCGTAAAACCAGCAGGGAAAGAAACGGTAATAGAATTAGAACCCTGCCCAGCCTTAATCAAAGCACCGTTAGGCACAGACCAAGTAAAGAAAGTAGCCCCTGTAGTAGAAGCAGGACAGCTGAAAGTCTGCTCTGAACCCACACAAATGCCAGTATTCAAACCTGTGATGGCTGTTGGAGTTGAAGGAATGGAGCGAACGCTTATGGCCCGCACAGAACTTTGAAAACAATCGGAAATGGCTTTTACACCTATTAAACCTGAAGCAAAGGGGCTTGGCAAAGTGATGGAAGCCGTATTGGTGCCCTGACCAGAATTGATTATAGTCCCTGCTGGCCCAGACCATTCATAGCCAGACGCCCCCTCGACCAATGGACAGGAATAGGATTGGGTTGATCCTGCACAAACTTCAAACGTTGGGCCGGTTATGGAAACTGGTGAAAGGAAGGTTCTGTTTAGGGAAATTGTTTGTGCAGAACTGGTGCCCAAACAATTGGAAGCCTGTACATACAAAACCCCTGCTGTAAAGCCAGATGCAAATTGAAGCACAACTGAGGTGCTGCCTTGTCCACTTACAATGGTGGCATTGGCAGGAGCAGTCCATTTGTATGAAGTGGCGTTTGCAACCGGGCTAATGCTGTATGTTCTGACTGAAGAAGAACAAACTCCCCATTTAATTCCTGAGATTGGTCCGGGAATAAGCGGTTTTGCAGAAGAAATGGTTAAGCTTGCTGTTGTTACTCCTGAATTTTCAAAACCACTTTTTGTGGCAATGGCCTTCACTACTGTGTTGCATGCCAGACCAAATGGATTTGTGTATTCTAATGTATTGCTTGCTCCAATTACCGGATTTACTCCATTGATTGAATAATAAATAATGGCTCCTGTTGTTGCAGAAGTTATGGAAACCAATTGACTGGAGGTATAAGTGCCTGTTCCCGGGGAAATTACCGGAGCTGAAATTGGACCTTGATTGTCATTTACTGTTACCAAAACCTGATCGGAGGCTGAACAGTTGTTGGCATCTGTTCCAGTAACAGAATAAAGTGTGGTCTGAACCGGATTCACTGAAACTGATGCACCAACTCCATTCGCCGGAGTGATTGCCTGAAGCGGAGCCCACACGTAAGAGATTGCTCCTGTCGCAGTTAGATTGGTTGATTGTCCGGCTTCTATGCTCACATTTGCACCTGCATTTACCGATGGAAGTGGATTAACTGTAATTGTAATCGGATCTGAAACGGTTGTACAGCCCAGAACTTTGGCCGTATCTGCCACTGTTGCCGAAGTATTTACAGAAATGGAACTTAAAGTTGAACCTGTACTCCAACGATGTCCCGCTGCGGCATTTGTAGCAATGGAAACAGAACCTCCCTGGCAGAAAGTGATCGGGCCATTTGGAGTGAGAACCGGTTTTGCAGGAAGTGGATTAACTGTAACCACCTCAGGGACTGAAACGGCTGAAGTACAACCTGCTATTACCGTTTTTACCGTAAAAGAACCACCTGCAGAAACCGTAATGCTTTGTGTTGTTTCACCATTGCTCCAAAGGTTTCCTGTTGGTTTGCTCGATGTCAATAATACGGAACCACCCTGGCAAAAGGTCAATGGTCCGACTACGGAAACCGTTGGCGCTGGGTCATTACAAAGCGTGCCTATGGTAATTGTCATATTGGCTGTGGTTGCAAGGGCTTCCTGATTGTCCACATTATCAACCGTTCTGAAAAAGAACTGATAGGTATGTCCGGTCTCAAAACCAGAAACCACAACCGAGCCCGTATCTGCAGGAAAGTTGTCCAGCGTATCCAATGGTCCTGCATCCTTTTTGAAAAGAATCCAGGTTCGGGCGACGCCGGAACCACCTTCATCATCGTTGGCAGTCCATGTAAAGGCAATGTCGGTTTCGTCTTGTGTTGCAGATGGACTCGTGACCGAAGTGGTTGGTGGCAAGGCATCTACAATATTAAAGTGCGTATTCGTAATGACCGGTTCGTTAAAATCAAAGAAGATTTCTGCCTGTGCACGCAGACTGTCGCCTGTTTGGGTGGTGGAGTCGGCCATGATTGTGTACGATACAAAACCCTCGCCTTTTCCTGTGGAATCATTTACAGGAAGAAAGCCCTTATCCGGATTGGTTGAAGGCAGTCCGGTGCTTGCATCCAGGGTTGTGAATTGCCAGAACAATTGGCGATTGAGGATGTCAATCGTACCCAAAACACTCACTTTAATTCCTCTATCTGCAGAAAGGTCGATTTCGGAGGTAAAGGAATTTTGTCCTGTCGGCACATCAAAAGTCTGATTGCCAAAGCCGAATTGTTTTAAGCGCAGGGCGGATGCTTTTACATTGATGTCCAAAGGTTGAATGATACGCACCATGCCAGCTGCGGCCGTTGCAAACACCGGATCATTTTCAAACAATATGGTGAATGGCAAGGTGTCCGTTTTGGCCACAAACTGAGATTTTCCAAAACCTTCTGGTCCATCAATCTCATTTGGATCGCAGGAATACCGGACTTGCATACACTTCTGATCAAAAAATGAAAGATTCGGAAAGCAACCTGCAAATTTTGGCTGCGAAACATCGCAAAGCGTCAAGGTACAAACGGTGTACATTTGACCACACCTTTGCTTGGAAGTACTCGTAGAAGATGTGCATTCAATTGTGGCTGCTGCACAGGAAGGGGATGGTAGTTTTGTGCTTGGTGGTTGAAAATCATCCAAATCGCGGTCTCTACCAGAAGGCGGCCCAGTTGGTGGCGCCGGAGGTGGAACAGGTGTAGGAGCTTGAGGTTCGCCTTCATCGTCAAAACAACCTGGGCATCTGTCCACCGGATTAAAATTACCGCCATCACCCTGAAAACCACCACCACTCTGGGTGGAATTAATACCACCACCAGATTTGGCCTGGGCATTGGGTTGGTATTCACCGAAAATGGTGGAGTAAATGCAGGGCCCAAAAACAAATCCATCATTCAGGTTTCCAACCAAACCGCCACCCCGGTTTTTACCCGTCGGAAGGCTGAGAAAACGGTTGCCCAATCTGCGTTTAAATTCAACAGAATCTCCATTGCAAGCCGATTGAATCAAATCCTGAGGAGTTCTTCTGAAGGCCGAAGAGTAGCTATGTAGGATGCCATCTGTAATATCCAGATATAAGCTTGAATCCGCCGGAAGATTGTATTCACTCAGTGGAGCAAAGCACAAATACTTCAGGCTCAGGTTGCGAATGGCGACAGGGTTGAAAATGATGCCATAACTCTTCATTTCATTGGGCTGCAGCAAACTTGGATAATATGGATGGGCTTCAATCGAATCCATATCAGATTGCCTGAAAAATCCAGAGGAGCGTAAATTCTGGTAGGCAAGTCGTTGGAAACTCCAGTAACCACCCAGAGAATCCAGAATCTGCTGGTTGCTGATTTTATTCAATTTTTGAATGGAAATCCACCGCAGTTTTTCTACCTGTTCGGCCATCATTTGATGGAAATTAGCATCTGGGATGTCTTGCGCAGTTCGGAAAATTGGCAATGAATTAATGGATCCGAATCGCTCCAATTCCATTGAAATTTGGAATTCTTCATTCGGTCCCATATTTCGTTTCCAGGCGGGAATAAAATTGAACATGTCCATCTCTTCCTGATGAACACTGCCACCAAGTGCAAATACACCTGTCTTCTCAATCAGTCCATTGAGTCCTACGGCATTCGAACTGACCACAATATTTTTAATGTTGGTAAAACCAGCGACAATAATCTGACCGAATCCATTTTCAACATCCGTGTTTCCTGCATTAAGGAATCGATAGGTTATGGGTAATGTGCTTCCGGCAGTTACAACAGATGGCACATCATCCTGGATAATAATTCCCGTTGGAGATTTCGGTAAAACCTGAAGGCCATTGGCCAGGTCGAACGTATCAAGTCCGGCCTTAATCGCCCTTACAGTGTAAAAACCCAGCGCTAAGTTTTTGCAATGAAATGTAACACGGGCCTGCATGCTGTTGCGTAAAATTCTGATTTGACCGGTATCCACTACCTGACCAGAAACATTCAGTAAAAGAAATAATGTTTGGGCGTTATAGGCTGCACCTTTTACTTCGCAAGTGGCATTTCCCTGGCCAACTTTATTTGGCGAAATCGACAAAATACTGAAAGGCAAAGCCCGGACTTTCAAACCAACAGGACCAGAACCTGAAGGACGAATCCCAAAATAATAAGTTCCGGATTCTGAGCTGGGAATAATCAGTTCGGTGCTTCCATCTTCCGGAGAAGAGAATTCCGCGTTACTGGCTACAGGAACTTTGTCTTTTGAAGCATATCCCGAAGCGCCCTGAAATTCAGCCAGGATATCCAGACCTTGACCAATTGCAACCGACCGGTAGAAGTAGTCGCCCTGGAAACCCGACTCAGAAGCCAGAACATCCAGAGCCAATGGATTAATAAACAGGTTTCTAAAACCGGCAGCATACGATTCATTGTTGGCAAAATTGGATTCAGAATTCTGAAAATTACTGTTCACAAATGTGCCCGGCCTATAGTTGCCCGGTAGAATTCCAGAAGCAACAACCGAAGCATTAAAGGTTTGATTGGCACCAGCATTTAAGGATAATTGTTGATTGACCGAACCAATTTCTCCGTCAGAAAATGGGTTAAAGACTCCTGTTTTCGAAAATCGGAATGTGTTTTTGGATATGCCCGAAAATTGACCAGAACCTTGGTTTCGCAGCACATAGCTGATATTCAATCTACGACCCGCTTCTACATTGGCAGGAAGTACCAATGGATCGGCCACCAGATCGGGATAAACCGGTGAAGAAATGGTTACCGGTAGCACCAACAGATTATTCGATTCGCCTGAAGGCCCTTCAAAAGTTTTTTCATCGGCATCTACTTCCAGAACCAGAAAATAATTGCCTGCAAAATTGAGGGGAACCAAACCGCGTATGGTGTCTTTTACCAGAATATTGGTTGGCATATTCGTAATACCAACAGCCCGTTGGGAGGATCCAATAATGCCACCAGAGATGATTTCGGTTCCGGTTGGCGAATTGGACAAGGCAGCTCTGGATACGCACACGCCCTGCAGCTCATTCACGCCTGTATTTTTTATGACAATTGGAATGCGAAAAGCAGCGCCTGCCGTAAGTGAAATAGTGGCTGGCGTTTGGGCAAAAACGATATCCGGAACAGGCGATGTTCTGAAAAAGATATTCCGCTCAAATGTCTGGTTTGTACGGTCTGCATCCTGTGCAAAATTTTCATCTATCCGAACCCGCAATTTGTATTGGCCAATCAGTGCTGTGTTTCGCGTAATGGTTCGGGCCGGAATGGTAAAGCTTGATGGAAATGAATCGCTGAATGAAAGTAAATCTGTGCGAGTCAGATATCGAATGTTGGGGTTGGTTTTATCCCAGATTTCGATGGACACATTGCATGATTTTGGCATGCCAGGACCCGGCTGAATGGTATTGAAAAATCCTTGGGCACTTACTTGAAAGCTTGGCTGATTCTGGAAAATATCAATGGTATCGGGCGCTGTGACAGCACTGATTCCGATATCAAAAGATGTGCCGCTGGCCACTTGCAATGGAATTTGTGCCGAGTTGTTGCTTTCATTCAATTCAACCTGACTTGCCAATTCGTCCACCTTCACAAGCAGATTGTAATTTCCGCCCGGGATGAAAAAAGGAACCAGCTCGCTGGCATTTACAGTAAGCGATTGGCCTAGCTTGATTGGCGATATGTCCTGATTTTGAAGAGAAAACAATTGATTGTTCTCGACTGAACGGAGGTAATAATTGAGCCGAACAAATCCCAGTCCATTGGCATTGCCTATATTTTTCACTTGAAACGAAAAATCCAGATTGGTACCCGCCTGTATATTTCCTGGTCCGGTTAAAGACTGGACGATGTAATCTGGTTTTTTGGTTGTATCCACAGCCAACTGAATTCCAGGGCTGTTGATGTTGTTTGTCTCAAATGAATACTCAAAAACCTTTTGGGTAGCGTCTGTTTCTACAAAGAAAAACAATGGGTTTTTACCAAGAAAGGGAACCGCAAAATCCACTGAATCCGAATAAGTGCCATTGGGCGGAAAATTAGAAATCAAGGGACTGGAACTCTTCAATAAAATAGCCGTGCTTTTATTAAATACCGGCGATTTGCTCAGGTAGACATTGTCTGTCCATGGCCTTTCGATGGCAAGTGGGGCGTTCAAACCGACATTGCGGATTTGATATTTAAGACGGACGGAGTCTCCTGATTGCGTGGATATCGGATTGATGAGAATGCTTCTGACTTCCAGATCCGCAGGTGGGCGCAAAATGACATTAAATTCATTGGAGCGGATCAGGTTGTTTTCCTTGATCAACTCAGTGAACATGCCCGTGCCGCCATTCAACTGAACATAAATATAGCCCTTGCCATAAAAAGTATGCGGGATAATGCTTGAATTGCTAAAAACTACAACACTGCTATCGATCTTTAAACGGGGATCCGTTTGCAGGTACGCATCATTGCAACCGTCTGGGTTATTCGCAACCGGACTTTGCAATTGCCTTGGGTTTACAAGTACAGTGCCAATCTGGATGGCATTGCTGTTGAAAATAGAATCATGCGATATGTAGACCAGATCAGTCCAATACGGATCCAGTTTTGGGCAGATTTGCGGACTTGGAATAACAATGGAGGCAGTGCCTAAGGCATTGGCTGTCCCCTGGTTGCGCACCTTATAACTCAACGAGAAGGGTTGGCCACCAACAGCGGTTGATGGTACAAATGCTGAACCAATGCCAACAACATCCGGAGAGGTAATTTGCGAAATAAGCTGGATCTTTCCGGGATTTCGGAAAGTGATGTTGTTTGTTTCGTTCGACTCTCTGACGCTTAGATCTTTATCGGTTTGTACATAGAGAAAAAACTCTCCCAGTCGGCTGGTTTCAATCTGGAAACTTCCATTGTACGATGCACCTGGCATCAAAGCATTGAGGTTGGCTTTGCTGTCCAATTCAATATCGTTACCAATTACAGAATCATTCGACAAAAAGAGCTTATCCAACCAGACGCCAGGAATGGTTACGCCTGTCCCTTGATTTTTCACTGAATACGTCACATTCAACAAGCCGGGAATTCCAATAACCGCCTGGGATTGAACATTTGAAACAACTAAATCTGGCAAGTTTCGGGTGGTAAATTGCTGCACCGGACCATTGGTAAGCTGGCAAGCAGACCGCGAAACCACCTGCCAATTGAAAATAGTTCCAACGGCAAGACCACTCAGGTTAAAGCTGATTTGGCTTGTATTGAACACTGGGATGGCCGGTCTTGAAGGCAAACTGGCCTCCCACACATATAGATCGTATGAAATGGCATTTGCACCAGGCTGCCAGGAAAGTGTGAAGGAAGTTTCCTGGTTGATGCTGCCATCCTCAGGCACCATCGCAGAAACCGGAGCCGGGGAAAGCGAAGGCACTACCTGAACTTGAATTGTATCTTTATAAATACAAGCATTTACCGAAGTAGTGCGAACAGAAAATTCAGTGCTGATTGAAGGACTAACCGTAATCGCCGGGTTGGTGCTTCCATTGTTCCAGAGGAAAGAAGCGCCGGAAGAAACGGAAAGGGTAATGGAATTTCCTGCGCAAATGGTATTAACCGGCACATTGGAACTTACTAAAGGAGCATTGTCCTTCGTAAGATTGATGGAATTGCTGCTGGCCTGGCAACCGTTGTTTCCAGTCGCGATTACGGAATAATTTCCTTCCTGGGAGGCAGAAAAATTCACAGCGTCAGTGCCTGTATTCCCTCCATTTCGGAACCATAGAGTGGACGCAAGAGCCGATCCGCTTGCGCTGATCAGCACAGAAGATCCGGGACAAATAACCGCAGTAGGCGCTGTTACATTAACAACCGGGTTCGGTTTTACTGTGATGGCAATTCCAGCCGAAGCAAGACTTCTGCAACCATTCGAAATCGCCTGAACTGTATAAACTCCGCCCTGGGTTGCTGTAATGCTATTGCTGTTGCCAGCCACAGGCGTTCCATTGACGAACCATTGATTTTCTCCGCTTGCGGATGATAAAAGTTCAAGACTTCCATTCTGGCAAAAAGAAGTTTGTCCGCCGGAAGCGATGTTTGGAATAGGGGGAATATTTGTATTTTCAGTAATAGTCAATGCATTGGAGGCTGAAGAACAGCCATTTTGGCTTCTTACTATCGTGTAAGTTCCAGCAGTTGATACGGTCAGGTTGGGTCCGGTCTGGCCATTGATATCAGCGCCATTCCTCTGCCATTGCTGGAAAGAGCTTTGGTCGGATTGCAGGGTAATTGAATTTCCGCTGCAGAAAGAAGTTCCGGAGGGCGAAGTAATAACAGCTGAAATTGGGGCTGTGTTCACAACTACTGGTTTGGATACCGAAACCGCCGAACTGCAACCAGCCAAAATTTGCTGAACTGAAAAGTTTCCGGAACCTGAAACTGTAATGCTTTTCGTTGTTTCTCCGTTGCTCCATACGTTACCGGTAGCCGCACTTGAAGTCAAAACCACCGAGCCGCCAGCACAAAAAGTAGTTGGGCCACCAGCAGAAATGGTTGGGGTTGGAGGTATGGTGCAATTAGACACACCCAGCACATATTCTGTGCTTTGCCCGCCGGCTGTCAGGGTTTTAGCTGTGGTGTTCAGCGTGGCGCTGGCATTGGACCATGCTGTGGTGGCATTGTCGTTTCGTTTAAAAAGACCCAATTGGCTTTCATTACCCGCGGTTACAAAACTGTTTCCATTATAGTTGTAGGTGGCAGTGTATTGCGGATTGGTCAATCCAGCCGAAAATACACCAAAATAACGGTTGTTGGTACCCGGATTTTCGATTCCCGCCTCGGTATTGGGTTTTTCGGAAACTGAGTATACATGTGTTCCTGCTTCTCCGGTAAAAGTTCCGGCAGTGTAGGACACAGAAAGATTATCCTGACCATTGAAACCCAGATTAGCAGATGGAAATCCGGTGCTTACATAATTTTGTGTGGATGTATTTCCGATTGCTGCACCGCTGGTAACTCGTGTTGGGCCATTGGCTAAAGTTCCATTGTTGGCATAGGCAGTTCCGTCGAAAGCCGTGTTTCCTGATGTTTCATCTAAATTATAGTACGCCACAAGATTGCTGAAAAGTGCATCGCCACTTGTGATTTTTCGGCACATGCGGTCCCGTATCTGGGTTTGGGTGAGGGCAGTGTTCCAAACTTTCACTTCATCAATCTGACCCTGAAATCCATAAAATTCAGTGTCATCTTCATAGGCTCCAATACGGTATATTGTATTTGTAGATCCTGTTGTCCAATCGATTAATCCTGTTATGGCTTGAGAAGCAGAGAGTATTCCATTGATGTATATTTTTGCAGATGAACCATCATAGGTTGCAGCTACATGAATCCATTTATTCAGTGGGACAGCCACACTAGGTCCGTTGTTGAATCCGCTGCTCGTTGTTGCAATTTGGAAATCGATATTACCATTCGACCTCTTCGTTAAATAATACCCCGCTTCATCACCGCCATTATCTTGGGTATTGCATACAATTCCTTGATAGTCTGTTGAATTACTGGTCGAAAATATCCATGCTTCAACTGTCAAAGCCGTGTTTGGTTTTTGTGAGGCATTCGGGCCTGGCAAGGAGATTCGGTCATCAATGCCATCTAAACTGATGGCATTTCCGCTGCCGGGTTTTTGAACAGCCTGGCTGGAATTTATGCTTACAATAAATTCACTTCTGTTTGAACCGGCAGTCAGTGTGTTGGCAGTTTCATTAAGAATTGCCCCGGTATTGGACCATGTAGTAGAAGCATTGTCATCCCGTTTTGATAGAACCAGTTTGTTTTCGGGTGTTGCGCCCAACACGATGCCTTCATAGTTGTAAGCGGTAGAAAAAGAGGGACTGCTTCCTCCAATTGGAAACACACCAAAATAGCCATCATTTCCAGCTATCTGAGCCAATGCTGTTGAAGAATTCGGCGCCTCTGTCACGCAATAAACCTGTACGCCATCGGCAGAACCACTTGTTAATGTTGCGGTTACATCATCGTTCCTTGTTGGGTGGGACAGATTCACAGAACTTACTGCACCGCCATAGTTGTGCGCCGATGTGTTTCCAATGGCTGCACCGCTGGTTAACCTTGTCGGGCTGTTGGCTAAAGTTCCATTGTTGCCGTTGGCAGTTCCGTCGAAAGCCGTGTTTCCTGATGTTTCATCAAAATTATAATACGCCATAAGATTGCTGAAAAGTGCATCGCCAGAAGTGATTTTTCGGCACATGCGGTCCCGGATTTGGGTTTGGGAGAGTGGTGTGCTCCAGATCCTGACTTCATCCATTTCACCTTTCCAGTTGCCGGCTAAACCTACAGTTCTTCCCAGTCTTATTTGTTGGGTGGTATTGTAAATCATAGTTCCGCTTGTTATGGTGGACTGAATCTGAATTCCATTTATAAATACCTGAACCTGAGAAGCACTTTTGGTTATGGTCAAATGTTGCCAGACATTGGGATTGAGATTAAAAAGGACAAAATTGTTGCTGTTCGTTGTTGTGGCTAATCCAAAAAAGTATTGGTTGGTATTGGTTCCGTTTTGCTGAATCACCCATGATTTACCTACTCCATGGTTGTTGTCCATCAAGGTGGCAAAAGATCCCTGGGTCGATCCTGGTTTTACCCACATCTCCAATGAGAATTCATTTTGGGTTGCCGTTCCGGTCAGGTCAATCAGGTCATCTGTACCATCAAAACCAATGGCATTTCCACTACCTGGCAGATTCTGAGACGTGCCAAACAAATTTGATACCTGGGAGGAAGATAGTGCCTGATCAAACAACCTGAAATCGTCCATTGCCCCGGAGTAAAGCTGAACCGGGCCAAAATTATTTCGCCCCAAGCTCATAATGAAGTTGTTGGTCACGTTATCAATAAAACCACGGTTAGATGTATTGTTAAGGATTCCGTCAAGATAGAGCTTGTGCACCGTCCCCTGGCGGGTATACACATACTGATGCCATTGGTTGTCGTTGGCAGTGAATCCAGTGGATGAGACAGATTTACCCGATTCGGTTCTTCCCTGTATTTGACCATTACCCGGAACGTTGAGGAAACAAATAATACCGGTAAAAGGGTTAACGCCTGAATTGGCTTTGTTAACAAGGCTTGAAGTAGATGCATTTGAACCAGTCTTAAACCAGCAGGAAACCGAAAAATCTCCGGTGCCAAAATGATATGCATTGTTGTCGGGAATGTCTATAAAACTGCTTAAACCATTAAATGTAACCGCACCGTTTGGATTGCCAAATCTATCTGATGTGGCAATGATGGCAGTCGATGTACCGTGGTTGGCATTGCTGCTGGCATCCAGAGCGTTTCCATCTAAATTAAATTGGGCAACAGGACTCGGCAATACTTGTCCAAAGAGCGTTCCATGTATTAAATTAGCAATCAACAGAAAGGCAGGAAGCTGGCTTGAAAAAATTGAGTTCAAGCGCATTTTGCCAGGAAGTCTGAATGAAAAATGAATTGATTTCATCGTTTGTTTTTGGAAAGGAGGTTGTTAAATGTATTTTACTGAATTGTGAGCCGGTTGAAGGCAATAGTTTTCAGTCAACCGTCTGAATAAGCATATAATTGCCCCTTTCGGGATGAATACCCCAGTTTTTTGAAGTGGAAACCAGGATATCTGTATTTTAAAGGCCAATAGATTAAGAGTTTTGTAAACTCTCATTTTCCACGCGAAATATTTAGAAATGTGGAAAAAGGCCAGACTGAGTAACCCAAAAGTTGCCTTTAAGGAATTCATAGCCATAGCTGCCATACTGGCCAAATGGTCTATTATGTTCTTGTTTTCTGGTTTGTATTTTTTCTTCATGGTATTATGGTTTTTGATTGTTTGAGAAATTGACATGCAGCCATTAATATTTAAGGTATGAATGCCGCTGAAAGTTCAGCAAAGGTTACAGTTTGGTTTTTATCCTGAAATAACACCTTAGTTGTATCAGATTTTCCGTTTTCTGTTCCGACATGTATGAACTCACTAGTTGATTTATCAAAGATTTTTTTAAAATGGTTAAAAGATTTTACTCTGGCATTCAGGATAATACTGCCAGAAGTATAGGAGAAATTACCTGAGATTTTAATCAGATCGGCTCCATTCCCATCAATTTGCAAGGCCGGATAATAGTAAGCAATAGTGGAAAGGTCACTCAAAGTTGGGCCATTCAAACCGCTTCTGCTAACATCAATCGCATTGCCATTGAGCGGATAAGAAGCGATGGGTGTTTGGGCAAATAAATTGCCGGGAAGCAGCAACACCACAAAGAAAAGAACCAGCGATAACAGGGTTTGGGATAATTTTTTTGCAAACTCCGACATGCGCAGTTGAAGCAAGGAAGATGTAAAATGCATAAATGGGTACGACTGAATTTTTAGCAGAATAAAACAGATTAAAAATTTAAGGCCTGCAAGCACTAAAACCAGTGATATGATCAGCCCCAGAGCCCGGGATTTGGTTTTCCCGAAGTTCTTGACAAACTAATAGTAATGGAACAGGTCCTGCAATTCCCAAAAAGGGGGATTTTAAGAATTCTAAACGGGTTGTAATGCGGTGTTTTATCCCCATATCCCCGATATCGGGGATATGGCTTTATTTATTTGTTTTACATTTGCATATCCAATTCAATTGAAATTGTGCCCAACATTCTTTGTTTTTTATTAGTTGCCTTCTTGTTTTTAAGCTTTGACAAGGTTAATGCTCAGGCTACTAAAGCGGATAAAAAGCTTGATTCCCTTAAACAGGCCTACAGGTTGTTAAAACCCAATGCAAAATGTTTTCCCATATTAATTGAAATCTGTGATAAACTTAATAACTCGGGCAAGTACGGTGAAAGTCTGGATTCAGCTGGTGTGCTACTAAAACTGGCGGAAGGAACCAGGGATCGTAAAGCGGTTTTCAAAGCATACATTTCCAAAGCTGAGTCCAACCGTAGACTTTCCCGTTTTCAGGTTTCCCTTTTGGAGCTCGATTCGGCTGCAACAATATGGCCAAATCCTGAAAAACCCTCTCTTCCCCATTCTTCTTTGTTTAATTCTTACGCACTGGTTTATAGTGCAATGGGTAATCATCAAACAAGTATAAAGTATGCCCTTAAGGCAGTTGCCATAGACTCAATTTTACAAAGCCCGGAACTATGCAACTCTCTCAATTCATTGGCTCTTAGTTTCGTTATTCTTGGAAATTATGGTGCGGCTATTCCCAAATTCTTAAAGGCACTTGGCCTTGCGGAAAAACAAAATCTCCCCATTGTGCAAGGAAGATGCCTTATTAATATTGGATCATGTCATCTTAATATGGGCAATTATGAAGAAGCCAGAAAATATTTTTTAGAATGCTACAAGCTAAGAAAAGGCACCAATAACCCTCAGGGACTTGCCGCAATTTTAGGAAATCTTGGTGCAACTGAAATTTCACTTAAAAACCCCGATAAAGCAATAGCCTACCTCAAAGAATCGCTTTTTTACAGCATTCCGATCAAATATTATCCCAATATGGCATCGGCCTCTTTAAACTTATCAAAAACCTTTAAAGATACAAAACAATTGGACTCTGCTTTAAAGTATGGCAGCCTTGCGGTCAATATTTGCAATTTAAATAAAATTCAAAATGAAAAAACGAGTGCATACTTAGTACTAGGTGATGTCTTAATGGATTTGGACAGGCCAGATTCAGCTGCTTACTTTTTTCAAAAAGCATTGGAAAACGCCAAAGTTTTTAATACGCCCAAGGATATTGTAAAAGCCTTAGGTTTCCTTCAAAAGCTGGCAGAAAAACGAAACAATTTTAAAGAGGCACTTGAATTAAGCAGGAAGCAACAGGCCTTATCAGATTCTCTTCGAAAATTATCCGATAAAAAGAATCTTGATAAACTGGAACTTGAATTTCAAACCGAAAAGAAGGACAAACAAATAGCCCAGCAAAAACTAGACCTTTCACAGCAGGCCATTGCATTGTTGGAGAAAGAAAAGTTCATTTCTGAAAAGGCCCTGGCATTACAAATTCAAAGGGAGGCGACCGAAAGGCAGGTTGTCCAGAATGCTTTGCTTCAGACAGAAAATGAGAACAATACGCTTGAGATACAAAACCAGGAAAAGAAGCTTTTAGTTCAGAATCTTGAAGCAAGTCGGGTACTGGCTAAATTAGAATTGGAGAAAAAGGGTGCTGAATTAAGCAGTAAGAAATTGAAAGAAGAGCGCTATTTGCGCAACGGTCTAATCATTGGTGCCTTGGCCTTATTGGTCATAGGCTTTTTGATTTTTCAAGACTACCGTCTTCGCCGAAAACTTCAGCATCAGGCAGAAATTCTTAACCAACGCCGCCGCCTGAGTACCGACCTCCATGACGATGTGGGTGCCACATTAAGCAGCATCAGCATTTACACCGAAGCCATTAAAAACAAGCTAAAAAACAATGAACATGAGCGAGTGATGGAACTGGTGAATAAAATCGGGGAAAACTCCAGGGAAACCATTTCAACTTTGGGCGATATCGTCTGGAACATCAATCCGGTAAATGACTCTGCTGAAAAACTTTTTAACCGCATGGAATCGACTGCTGCATTTCTTTTTACTGCTCAAAATATTCAATTTGAATTTGATAGAGATGAAGCCCTTTTGAATCTGGATTTTTCACTGGAAGCCAAGCAAAATCTCTACCTCATTTTCAAAGAAACCATAAATAATGCAGTGAAGTACTCTGGTGCTAAACTGGTAAGGCTTCTGATAAAAAAAGCTGGAAGTAATTTAGAAATGACGATTGAGGACAATGGAAGAGGATTTGATGTAAATCAGTCATTTGAAGGAAATGGCTTGAAAAACATCAGGAGAAGAGCTTTTGAAATGAATGGAACTTGCAATATCAATAGTTCTACAATAGGAACCAGTACTGTGATCAGAATTCCTTTAGCATCACTACGCTTTGAATGAATCCCCGATTTTGGTGATGTTTTGGTTTGAAATGTTTATCACCTTTGTATTGCTGGAAATTCCAAAACCATTTCTGGCTCCTTGCATATTATGGCCATTCGTGTAACTGTATTTGATGATAATGTAAAGCTGCTCGACTCCCTTTCTGTCCTGATTGACGGCAGTGCCGGATTTGAATTGGCTGGAGCATTTTCGTCGTGTACCAACATTTCACAAAAAGTGTTCAGCAGCCAGCCCGATGTGATTTTGATGGACATAGAAATGCCCGAAGTAAATGGCATTGAAGCTGTTGCCATTGTTAAAAAGGAATTTCCAAGGATCAATGTGATGATGCAAACCGCATTTGAAAACGACGAAAATGTGTTTGCCGCCATTTGTGCCGGTGCTTCCGGGTATATTTTAAAAGATACACCTCCTTCCCGTATTCTCGATTTTATTGTGGACGTGTACCAGGGAGGAAGTCCGATGAGCCCAAGTGTGGCCCGAAAAGTATTAGGTCTTTTACAGCAAGCCAACACCTTGAAAAACGAAGATGAAAATCGTGAAGACTATGGGCTCAGTCCAAGAGAAAAAGAAGTGCTGTCGTGTTTGGTTAAAGGCCTGAGCTATAAGATGATTGCAGATACCTGCCACATTTCTTATGAAACTGTCCGCTCACACATGAAAAAGATTTACGAAAAACTTCACGTGGTGAGTATGACTGAAGCGGTTGCCAAGGCGATTAACCAGAAACTTGTGTAATCTTCTTTTTTTAATTCTTGTGCTTTTTTTTAGGCGGGTTTGACCGATAAACCTGGAATATCCAATTGTAAATCTCCGCCTTTACCAAAAGAAAGGCCGATTAATATTCCGGCCCTAAATCACTTCAAATCAGAAGTTTCAGCAATTTGCAGTCTCTAACCTTGGAGGCACTACACCTTTCAAATGTTAGGAATTGATTTTTGCCTTTTAGGTGACCATGACCAGGTTCCGATGCATAATCCCAATTTAGGGAAAGTATATTTTTATTGAATTTCCAGGTGTAATCACCTCAAACTATTCTCATTTTGCCAATGAGATTGCCTCTTCCTCAAAAGGTCCTTTTTAAACCCAGATTATGCAATAAGGCTAGATTATGTTGATTTGCAGTTAGAAGCGTAAAATCTGAGATGAAAGACTTTGAATTGCACTATTCTGATAAATCTGTAGGTCCCTGGGGAGGGATGGCCTTAATGAGAAATGTGCTGGATAAGACTGGAATAAAAGGAAAGATGCAGGAATTAGAACTACCTAGTGTCTGAACGGAAAATGGTTAACTTTCTAGTTTATAGAAATTTAGCATAAAAAACTGATTTTGAATGATTTTGGGCTGTAGGAATATTTTTAAATATTTTTGTTTGTTATCAGCCGATTGTCTTTTAAAAGAGGCGATTATTCATTATTTTTATGCCATCAAAGAAGGTGATGCGCAAAAGATTCGAAACACAACTTACACTTGGTCTAACTCCAATTTCAGAAATCAAGTTACCCACAAAAAGCAGGGATGAACTGGCACCAACCCTTTCAGCTTTGCAATACATTTTTTTAAATCCAGAATTGAATGAGAAGGTATTTGCCATTGTAGAGAAGAAAATAGCAGCCGGATCCAAAAACAGGAAAGGTCGTCAGGGTATGACTTTATGGGAAATCCTGGTACTTCCTGTAAGAGTTTTGGCCTCAAATTTCAAAAGGTTTAATACTACTTTGGTTATTTCCAATGTTTCAGAAAAGCTGTAACGCAACAATAAAACTGAGATATCTTTCACCTTATGGGCAAATACCCATTCGCCAAAGTCCTTATCCTCAGTTAAAATAAGTCTTGGCGGATTTCGTGAAAGCTCAATGATTTGAAAATCAGAAATACCCCTATGAATTTCAAAAATTGAGATTACCTCAAACCCCTCATTTCTTATTGATAAATAATAGATTTGTCAATATTTTCATCTGCCAAAATCATGCAGCAGAATCAATAGGCAAGTCATTGGATATAATTTTTGAAGCATATTGGAGGACTGCTAAAACATCCTCCATTTCCAAACCTGGGTACATTTCCAAAATTTTATTGTAATCCGCCCCTTCTCCCATTTTTTTTTAAATAAGTTCTACAGAAATTCTGGTACCTGTTATTACTGGTTTACCCAACAAAACATTTGGATCGGTTGAAATTCTTTTTTGGATATCCATTTTCTAAAATTTAAGCAAAGATAAAAAATATGAAATTCAACCAGTGCATAATTATTATTCTCATTTGAAGGCATTTGGAATTTTTGTTTTTTCAAATTTCTAACCCAATTTCTCCAAACAAATTGAAACAATCTTTTCAATTTTGTTCTACTTTGTCTCACCATTAATTTGGGGAAAAGACTATTTTAAATGATTGAACAACAGGCCCTTTTAGATATTCTCAAAAAGTATTGGGGTCATGACCGTTTTCGGCCAAACCAAAGAGACATCATTTTTTCAATTCTTGCCCAACAAGATACTTTGGCTGTATTGCCAACCGGCGGTGGTAAATCGGTTTGTTTTCAGGTGCCAGCCCTGGTATTTGAAGGTACTTGTCTTGTTATTTCCCCATTGATCGCTTTGATGCGGGATCAGATTGACCAACTTCGTAAAAAAGGCATTTCAGCAGCTGGTTTGTATTCCGGTATGCATCAAAATGAAATTGAAGTTGTGCTCGAAAACTTTGTGAATGGGCACTACAAGTTGCTTTACATCAGCCCGGAAAGATTGCAGGCGGAGTCTTTTCAGGAATATTTGCGGCATGCCAAAATCAGTTTTGTGGCCGTTGACGAAGCACATTGCATAAGTCAATGGGGTTATGATTTTCGCCCCAGTTATCTCAAAATTAAAACCATACGGGAGTTTTTTCCCGATTGCGCATTTGTGGCACTTACCGCTTCGGCCACGCCAAAAGTCCAAAAAGACATCCAGGATAAACTCGAATTCAGAACGCGAAATATTTTCCAGGCCAGTTTTTTAAGAAGCAATCTTTCCTTTTCTGTGTTCAATCTGGAAAATAGAGGACAGAAAATGCTAGAGATTTTAAATGCAGTTCCAGGAAGTTCGGTGGTGTATGCCCAAAGCAGAAAGAGCACATCGCTTTGGTCATCCTGGTTGATTCAGAATGGTTTAAACGCTGATTACTACCATGCCGGCCTGAGTCATAAAGACCGGGATCGAAAACAAAAAAACTGGATTGAGGGCAAAACCAGAATTTTGGTCGCAACAAATGCTTTTGGAATGGGCATAGACAAAGGTGATGTGCGATCAGTAATCCACATCGAAGTGCCCATGCATCCTGAAGCCTATTATCAGGAAGCAGGAAGGGCGGGTCGTGATGGCCACAAGGCGTATGCGGTTGCCCTTTTTGGGTATCAGGAATTGAAGGACGCCAAAAAACGGATTGAGTTTAACTTTCCAACCGCGGCTTCAATTCGTTCGGTTTACGAAAAACTGGGCATATACCTCAAACTGGCAATTGGTTCCGGCGAACTGGCTTCTTTTGATTTTGATATTGAAGTTTTTTGCAAAGCCTTTTCATTGCATCCTGGTTCTGTTTATCAGGCGTTTAGAAAGCTGGAAATTGCTGGTTATTTGCTTTTTAACGAAGGGTTTTATCAGCCATCCAGATTTCATTTTACGGTTTCTACTTCAGGCTTATACGATGCCCAGGTGCGCAATGAAAAAGTTGAAAAGGTTTCCAAAGCCTTGCTTCGTTTGTACGGTGGGGAATTGTTTTCAGATTTTGTACCCATTAAAGAGTCAGACCTTTCAGTCATTTTGAAAACCACAGTGGAGGCCGTTGAAAAGTCGCTTTTTGAAATGGCAGCTTTGGGTTTGGCCAAATACGAACTGCGGGCAAGCAATCCACAGGTTACATTTCTCACAGCAAGATTAGAACCCAAAAATCTGGATCTGGATTTGGAATTGCTTACCCAATTGAAGCAAAATGAACTCGCCCGATTGGCTACCATGGAAAAATATTTAACCATGGATAAAGATTGCAGATCAGCGTTTCTGGCCGATTATTTTGGTGAACCATCTCCACCAGATTGTGGCATTTGCGACCATTGTCTCCAAAAAAAGAAAAAGGAAAAACCTTTGGGATTTGACTACTTCAGACCTATTATCATAAAGGATTTTGCTGAACCGCAGTCTTTAAAAGAATATGAACAAAGATTCCAATCCGCTCAGAGAGAGGAACTCAGGAAATCGGTAGCTTTTTTATTGGATGAAGAAATTCTGGTTCTGGATGAGGATGGACTTTTAAAAGTAAAGGCCAAGCGCAAGCCTAAATAGTTGGTGTAAAGAATTTTACAACATCCACCAGGCAACGCCAAAATAAACTGCCAGGCCTAGTAAATCATTTGCAGTTGTGATAAATGGACCGGATGCAAGAGCAGGATTCACACCCGCTTTATCCAGAAAATATGGTGTAACGGTGCCTAAAATGGAAGCCAGCATCACAACAGAAAAAATAGCGACAGAAACCGTAAGCGCCAGGCGAATTGGGTCACCTAAAAGGAAAGTAAGAGCCAGCACTGCCAGGCAAATTACTGTGGCATTTACCAAAGCGATTAAAATCGTTTTGCCAAGTTTTTGATAGAAGGAAAGGCTGTTTACAGTTTTGTTGCCAAGACTTTGCACCATAACTGTACTGCTCTGAATGCCTACATTTCCACCAGTTGCGGTAATAAGCGGAATAAAAAACGCCATAGCTGGAACCAGCCGGATTTGCCATTCAAAAAGGCCGGCGAATTTAGCACCAAGCAAACCTCCTGTCATGCCTATGAGCAGCCATGGAAGCCTCGATTTTGCAGAAAGCCAGATGGATTCATCCTCCTCTACCGTTTCCGAGATACCAGACATCAGGTTCATTTCTTCTTCAGCTTGTTCGGTAATTACATCTACCACGTCATCAATGGTGATCCTGCCCAACAATTTCCCCTGAAAATTCACAACGGGAACAGACTCCAAATCATAGCGTTGCATAATTTCTGCCACTTCACCTTGGTCTCTGTAGCTTTCTATGAAAACGATTTCCTCTTCGTAAATATCTTTTATCAGCGTATGGCTTTTGGCAAGGATTATCTTTTTGAGAGAAACCCTACCCAACAAAATATCCTCATCGTCAACCACATACACAGAGTAAATTTTCTCTACGTTTTCGGCTTGTCTGCGAATTTCTTCAATTGTCCGAACAATTGTCCAGTTTACATTGGCTTTGATGATTTCTTTGGCCATCAAACCGCCGGCACAATCTTCATCGTAGCGAAGCAGTTCCACAATATGACTGGCCATTTCTCTGTCCGTCATTCTGGCCAAAACCTCCTCCCTAAATCTTACAGAGGTATCGGTCAAAATATCAACCGCATCATCAGAATCCATAGATGGGATAAATTCCACAAATTCGGCAGAATCATACACCTTCAGATATTTCTTTCTGGTTTCAGAATCCAGATTGGTAATAATTTCAGCGCCAACATCATAAGGCAAAAGGGAAATGATGTATTTACATGCCTTGCTGTCGAAACTATAAAGTAGATTGGTGATATCAGCCGGGTGCAAATCACCGATTTCTTCCACAATATATGCCGTATCCATCTCCTCAACAGCCACTTCCAGCATTGCGAGCTGTTCAGCATTTGGTTCGATTCCAGATTCTAAAGGCATTTTTCAGATAGAAGAAAGACGTGAGCGGCAAAGGTCAAAAATGAAAGCCGTTGTGGCAATTCTTTTTATTGGTTTTGGGAATAGTTTTCGAAATGAAGACCGAAAACCTATTCAAGTTTTATTGCGGTAAAAACCTTTTGTGAAAAATGGCCCATATGATAATTTTTTCAGGGCTTGTTTCAAATGCTAAAATCCATTGACGATATTTTGAGCAAAACAAACCTTTAGATTTTAAAATTTTATTTCCACAAGGGCTAAAAAAGGGATGGCTCTTTTTAAGTCGGTTAATTTTTCCCTCAAAATTTTTTAAAAATCGTTCTCCTCCTCCAATGGTATTTTGACCTTCAAACCAGAAAGCTATACTTGAAAGTGCGTTTTCGGCACTTGTAGAAAATTCAACTTCGATTTCCACCAAGTTCTTTCCTTATCCGTTTAAAAACTGCCTTAGAATTGAAAGTTTTTTCAGACATTGTTATAGAAATAAACTTTTCAAATTCTTCTTCACTAACTATGTTTTCTCCTGGTAAGGCCATTTGTTCAGCACTTGGGATGCTTGAAATATTAGCACCATTAGAAATCAATAAATTTTTGGCTTCCAATGGAAAGGTTTGGTGACCTGGCAATTCTACAACATATCGCATAGACAAAAATACCTGTTTTTTGTAATAGTAAATATAGTCTTTTACTTTTCCAAGTTGCCCTATTGAATTCAAATTCATTTTTTCAACATCCCAGCTTCCTCATAAATCACTGTCAGTTCCTCAAATTCAGCCACGCCCAATTGCTCTGCCCGTTTATCCATCCAAAAGCTTTCCTTCAAAGAATCAGGAATGCCAAATGGTTTCAGCGCATTTCTCAGAGTTTTTCTACGCATGTTGAATGCTTGTTTTACCAATTTCTGGAAATTTGAAAACTTGCAGGGAAAAACCCTGCCTTCTATCAGTTCCAAACGGATAACACCTGAACGGACTTTTGGTGGTGGATTAAAAACGTGAGGCTCAACGGTAAACTCATATTTGATTTTGTATTTACTTTGAAGCAAAACAGACAAAATTCCATAGTCTTTTGTGCCTGGGCCAGATGCAATTCTTTTTGCTACTTCCATTTGCAACATGCAAACCACTTCAGTCACGGTTGCATTTTGCATTTCCAGAATCTTAAAAAATATAAGAGATGAGATATTGTAAGGAAAGTTTCCAATCACCGCAAAACGATTCACGGTCAGGTCTTCGGGTTCAAATTTTAGAAAATCCAGAAGCTGTAATTTTTCCTGATGCAGTGGATAATTCAGTTTCAGATAATCTATCGATTCCTGGTCCACATCGGCAGCAATAAATTTCCAGGGCCTTGGTTCAAGCAAATGTTGGGTAAGTACTCCTGTACCGGGTCCAATTTCAACAAGCAATTCAGGCTCGCCAAAACCCGTGAAAAGGTCCACAATATCTTTAGCTATGCCCTGGTCTGTCAGAAAGTGCTGACCGAGATTCTTTTTTGGTCTTACCATAATTTTAAAAATTTTACCTTTTGAAAGCTCGACGACTCTCAGAAAGTTTGATGCTTCAGGATTTCTCTCTCAATGATTTATAAATTTTGATTGCAGAAAACAGAACCAAAATAAAAATGAACAAGCCGCCAAGTCCGTAGGCTATGCTGATATTTTGTTTGACCACCACCAGCATCACAATGGCTATGAGAAAAACGGTTGGAACTTCATTCCAGATTCGGAGTTGAAAACTGGTGAAAGTAAATTTCCCTGAAGCCTGACTTCCATAGATCTTATCCAAACTGATGTGATAAAGACTTAACAAAATTACAAGACCGATTTTTACAATCAACCAGATTGGCCAACCAGGATACATACTCACCAGCCAAATTCCAAAAAACCAGGTTAAAACTGCAGACGGCCAGGTGATTGCATATAACAAACGTTTGCTCATCAAAGTAAACTGTTTTACCAGAATACCCCGTTCAGGCTCTTCTTTTTGACTGGCTTCCTGGTTGTAAATCAAAAGTCTGCCCAAATAAAATAATCCACTAAACCAGGTGATTACAAAAATGATGTGCAATGCTTTGACGTAGGCGTATTCCATGGAAAGGCGAAGTTAGATTTTACCAAATTGACAATTATGCTGCATCTCTAGCCAACATGTGCCCTCTGTGGGCATCCAGTTTCAGAAAAATAAAGAGTAAAATAGTGAATGACCAGAGAGAAGAACCACCGTAGCTTATAAATGGCAGCGGGATTCCAATTACTGGCAAAAGCCCAACCGTCATGCCAATATTGATGGTGAAGTGGAAGAATAGAATAGCGGCAACCGAATACCCATACACCCTGCTAAATTTTAATTTCTGCCTGTCTGCAAGATAAACCAGGCGCCAGAGAACGCCTAAAAATAAGCCACAAACTACAAGAGAGCCAATCCAACCAAACTCCTCACCAATTGTACAGAAAATAAAATCTGTGCTTTGTTCGGGTACGAAATTGAACTTGGTTTGGGTACCTTCCAGATACCCTTTCCCCAAAAATCCACCGGATCCAATGGCATTTTTAGATTGGGTTACATTCCAGCCCACCCCAAGCGGATCAATATTTGGATTAACCAAAACCTTGATTCTGTTTTGCTGATGGGGTTGCAAAACATCGTTGATGAAATAATTAGCGCCAATAACCACGCCGCAGACTACAAGGGCAATCACTATCAAAGTAATTATATTGTTGATGGTCTTTTCCATCAAAAAGAAAAAGCCACCTGCAAAAATCCCAATTGCGATAAGCAGCCAGGTCTGGGGAATAATCAGTGTGAGAATAAATAAAAAGACAACTCCTATTCCGAGATTTGGAATCCAGGCGGGCAAACCTTCTCTGAAAAGTGGAATGATAAATGCACTGAAAACCAGGGTACTTCCAGTATCGTTTTGGAGCAAAATCAAAATTGCAGGAACACCAATAATGGCCGCAGCACGGTATAAATCAGGCCATTTATCCAAACGAATAAGCGGATTACTGAGATATTTTGCCAAAGCCAAAGCGGCTGCAAACTTGGCAAATTCAGAAGGCTGAACGCCAAAACTACCCACACCAAGCCAGGATTTGGACCCTGCTACCGTTTTTCCAATACCCAAAACAGCTACCAGAACCAACAAAACGGCCCCATAAATGAAATAACTAAAAACATCATAAAACTTATAATCTGTGGCCATTATCAAAATAATAAGCACAGAAGAGGTTCCAATAAAAAGCAATTGCCTGCCTGAACTGATGCTTAAATCCCATGGTGGAATATTGGCGTTCACATCTAATTCTGAGGCATAGATGGTGAGCCAGCCCAGGAAAAGCAAGGCCATGTACATAAAAAGTAAGGGTAGGTCAATGGTTTTTACCAGCTTTTCGTCCCTTGCCATCGTCTTCTTTTTCGGTTGTGTCTTTGTGAATAAAATCCCTGGTCAACATGTGGTTGAAGAGGTTCTTGCGATTTATGGTATCGTTCAGGTATTTTTCAACCATTAAAGTTGCGATAGGTGCTGCTACAAAACCTCCAAAGCCTGAGTTTTCAACTACTGTTGCCACTGCAATCTGGGGATTATCTTTTGGAGCAAAGCAAATAAAAATGGAATGGTCTTTACCGTGTGGATTTTGTGCGGTTCCAGTTTTGCCACAAATGGTAATGGTTTTCATTCTCGCCTGGCTCCAAACGGTACCTTGTTGTACAGCCCATTTCATACCTGTTACCACAGCTTCGAAATGTTTGGGGTCTATTTTGGTAACGTGTTTTTCTTTGTATTGGGGTAATGGTTCGCCATTGTCACCAATTTTCTTCACAAAATGTGGGGTATAATAAAATCCCCTGTTGGCCAAAATGCAAGCCATGTTGGCCATATGCAAAGGACTGAGCCCCAATTCTCCCTGGCCAATGGAAAGTGAATACACGTTGGAATATTTCCAATGCTTTTCACCATAAATCCGGTCGTAATAACCAACTGTCCTCAAAATACCTTTTTTCTCACTTGGCATATCGATACCCAATTTCTGGCCAATTCCAAAACTGGTCATATAATCTCTCCATTTTTCAAACCCTATTCGGGTGTCTATGAAGGTATTGCCACTTTTATTCTGGTTTAAAATCCTGCGGTACACTTGTAAATAATATGGATTACAACTCCACTGAATGGACTGGCGCAAATTGCAGGGTTGAGGGTGTGGATGGCAATGAACCACATCCTGTACACAGCCCCAGGTTGAATTCGAATCGATTACGCCTTCCTGCAAAGCAGTCAAAGCCTGCAAGGTTTTAAAAATCGACCCAGGAGGATATGGAGCCATCATAGCCCGGTTGAAAAGTGGTTTGAGCGGATCTCGCTGCAAAGCCAGATAATTCTTTGAAAACTCCCTTCCTCTCAGCAAGTTTGGATCATATGTTGGAGAAGAAATCATTGCCAGAATCTCGCCGGTTTTTGGTTCAATACAGATTATTGATCCTTTTTTATTCCCCATCAACTCCTCACCAAACTTTTGCAATTCCAGATCCAATGAAGTATGCAAATTTTCCCCTCTTACAGCCGCAGTATCAAAAACACCATTTTTGTAATGTCCTTTTTGAATGCCATTGACATCCACCATCATAAACTTAACACCACGCTTGCCTCTTAAGTAATCTTCATAATAGTTTTCTAAACCTGCAATTCCAATATAATCGCCTGATTTGTAGTACTTATTTCCCTCAGCTTTTAGTTTATCCAACTTTCCAGCTGAAATTTCACCAATATAACCAAGTGCTACACCCATACTTTTGTGGTCATAACCACGAACAGTACGGGGAGAAATGAAGAATCCAGGAAAATCGATTAACTGATCCTGAATTTTGGCAAACTCTGTATGGCTCAACTGTTTAACAAATGGAGAAGGTTTAACCTTTGAGTATTTTCTTGCTGCAGTCATTGTAAGGATAAATTCCTCTTTTGGAATGCCAAAAAGTTTGCAAAACCTGATTGTATCCATGCCCTTTTTTACCTCCTTTGGTAGGACCATAACATCATAAACTGGAATATTATACACGCAAATTTTACCCTTTCGGTCATAGATAATGCCTCTATAGGGGTATTCCACAATACGTTGAAGGGAAATATTGGCTGCCGCTTCTTTATAGCTGTCGTCAATAACCTGCATATAAAACAGCCTTGCCAGCATGGTAAATGCGACTAAAATAAAAACGAAAATAATAACCCGCTGCCTGCTATCGAACATATTCCAGGTGCAAAAATAAGAAATCCAAAACGGGCTTTGGTTTATTTTTTATTGGATTGATCTTAGTTTAAACAAGTTAATTTAAAGGAATGAACTGATTCAAATCCGGGGCCTTTGCTTTAATGAATGGGTTTCCTTTATAGTACAACTTCCCTTTGCTTTTAATGATTCCCCTAATGGAATCAATTACCCAGGCGTTAATGGTATTTAAACCTTCCAGCTGAATATTCATATTTTTCAGTTTGAGTTGAGATGCATCTAATTTCCCTTCCTTTAGTGCAAAAATAATAGCTTCCTCGCCTTCACCAGAAAGTTTTAAATGGCCATACGTATTAAAATCCATTGCAATTGAATTAGCTCTTACTTTTATATCACCTTTGCCAGCACCATAGTGCACCAACCAGAAAATATCTGTCTTAATGGTATCTTTTGTATTAAAATTGCCAAATCCTCTTAGCCACAATTGAGAAGGAGATTTGGAGTATAAATCCAATTGAATTGGTTTCTTATAGTCACGGACCCAATTACATTTTGCGTTGTTTCTTAATTCCAGTTTTTCGCCATTAAATCCTATCCCGATTTTATTCAGAAGGTTTCTCCCGCAAGTCAATCGAATAATATTACTATCGGATAGGTGCCAGGTAACATTCAGATTGTCAAAAACTTCAATCACTTTTGGCGAGCCTGATAAACTGATAATTTTGGTTCTTGGGGGACCAGTGGACACAAAACAATCTTCCAATGGGCTTTGTGAACAGGCTCCTGTGAAAAGAAAAACAAGGAAAATCAATCTGTGCACTCGAATCGAATTATTAATTTTCAAGCGATAAGTTTATTTGATAGGCTGTGCTTTCGAATTCACCATGCCCAGCATTTCTATCCCCTTTTCAATATTTTTAACACCCTCAAACTTAAGCATCAGCTTTTGGCCAACTTCTTTGAGGACACAAAGACCGGGATTGAGTTTTACGAAATCAAGAACGGCTCCAAAGGTATCGGTTTGAAAGAATTCTGAGTTCGGTTTTGAGATGAAATAACCCCGCAGGTTGTTGTCTTTCAAAATCAGTTTTTCAAAACCCAATCCAACTGCCAGCCAACGCAACTCCACCGAACGCAT